>NC_000909.1:665988-998982 GCF_000091665.1 Methanocaldococcus jannaschii DSM 2661 | reverse complement strand
CAGAAGGTAACTTATCCCAAAATTCTTTTTTCATTCTGAACGCTATTGCCATATGTTTATGTTTATAAGACTTTTCAAATAATCTTTCTCTTTCTTCTTCTAAAACAGAAGGACAAAATGGTTGAAACCATGGTCTCCTTTTAACAGTAGAATTTATTTTATCTCTTGTCTTAGGATCTCTTGGATCTGCTAATATACTTCTATTTCCTAATGCCCTTGGTCCAAACTCCATTTTTCCTTGATAAACAGCTATTATATTACCTTTTGCAATCATCTCAGCAGCAATTTCAGGCCATTTTTCACCTATATATTCGTAAGTTATTTTATCTTTCCATTTATCTTTTTTTAACTCTTTTTCTACGTCTTCTCTTGAGTAATTAGGTCCCCAATAAGGCATTTCTAAATCTTTTAACCATGAGATATCTTCACCTAATTCTACAGCCTTTAATATCGCAGCCCCCGCTGCTACTCCATCATCACCCATTGCTGGAAATATATAGAGTTCTTCAAATGGAGTTCTTTCAAAAATATTCAAATTCATAATAACATTTGCTACCACACCACCTGCCATTGCAAGTCTCTGTATTTTAAATTTTTCATAGACAATATTTAAGTATTCAACAACAGTATCTTCTAGCCATCTTTGAATGGTTGCTGCAAAATTTTCATCACCTATTTTTTCTTTCCATTTTTGTAAGTATTGTTTATTATGTAATTTTTTAAGTATGTTTATATCGTGTTCCCATCTAAGTTTTTCTTTATTTATTTTGTATCCTTTTTTTAATAAATTATATAATTCCCCATTAGGCTTTCCATAAGCAGCTAGTGCTTCTGTTTTTCCTTCATCAGAATTTGGTGTAAAACCTAAAATTTCAGTGAATAGAGAATATATATGCCCAATTGAAGCTCCTTTAAATATACCTTCCACATCATCATAACAAATAATATCAAAACTAGAATAGGATACTAATCTATAATCATATTCTTTAAATAACCATAAACTATGATATTTCCAGTCCCCTATTCCATCAAGAGTAAAAACCAAGGTCTCTTTTGGAAAGAATGGACTAAAATAGTATGCTGAAGCTGCATGACATAAATGATGCTCATACAACGAAACATCTTTTCTAAAAATTTTTTTCAATTCTCTTTTTATAGCTAAGTTTCCTAATTTATTATATATGTTATTAAATCTTTTAAATAACAACTTCCTTAATCCATAAACAGCCAGTATCTCCCAAATAAATGGTCTATATATGTTGTTTAAAACAAACTTAGTTTTATTTTGTGATAACTCTTTTTTGTATTTAGCATATTCTTTAATATATTTGGGCTTATATGTTCTCTTTATATAGTCATCTATATGTTTGAATAATATAAAATCTAAATTAGTTTGTTCAAAGGGATATGCCACATAATCTATATTTTTTAATTTTGGGTATTCATTTAGTATTGGAATTACTGTCCCACCATCATGCTTTATTCTCGTAACTCTTTCAGTTAAGATTCCAAAAATCTCCTTATTCTTTGTATCAATATAAAAAACACCACTATCATGTAAAAAATATTTTACTCCTAAGATTTTAACCATAATTCCACCTTTAATGTCCTTTCGTACTAATTTCAGTCTTTTTATCTTTTATATCGATTAAAATCTTTAAAATAAATGTTGGCGTTAATACGATAAATAAATATACTACCAAACTATAAAAAAATACTTTCCAAAAATAAACATTGTTGCAGAAATGTTTTTTATTTTTCCAATGTGTTTTTAAGGTATAGTAAGAATATAATTTTTGTTTTTTGATTCTGCTTAAATAATTGTCTCTATTTGGAATTCTATATTTTAATAAAAATTCCTCAATTATGTCAAATTTGTAATCATTGGCTATACATCTAATCCAAAAATCGTAGTCTTGAGACCTAATTAATTTCTCATCGTATTTTAATTTCTTTAAGATTTTACTCTTTACCATCATAGATGGATGAACAGTTAAATGTTCTTTGAAAAAATATTTTTTAATTTCTTTAAATTTATATTTTTCTGGCTTAAACTCTTTTAAAATATTTCCATTTTCATCAATAAAATAAACCCAGCTAAACAATAAATCAATGTCTCTATTATTTTCCATATATTTAAATTGTTTTTCTAATCTTTTAGGTAATGCAATATCATCAGCGTCTAATATGGCAATATACTTCCCCCTTGCTATATTAACAGCTTTATTTCTACTGGCTCCTCTACCTAAATTTCTTTCATTTTTTATAAAAATAATTCTTTTATCTTTCTGTTGATATTCTTTAATAATTTCCTCTGCTTTTTTATTATTTGGATTATCTAAAACGATTATAAAKTCAAAATCTTTARATGTTTGATTTRAAATTGACTCAATAGATTCCTTTAAATATTTTTCTGGTTCGTTGTATGTTGCCATTACAACTGAAACTAATGGCTTATCCATCTCTCCCACCATTTAATAAACAAAAACAACCTTATCAAATAATTCCTATACAAACTTTGTTCTTTATTTTTAAAAACTTTCTCTTTAAAGAATTCATATAACTCATAATCAACCTCTTTTAATATTTCAACTTTTTCAAAAATCTCATTTAAATATTTTTCTTTTAAAATCCAATCTGCTAATGGTGGAGTAAAGCCTTGCTTTCCCCTATTAACTATCTCTTCAGGTAAAATATCTTTAATAATCTCCCTCATCAACTTCTTGGTTTTGAACAAATCTACCTTCCATTCAGTTGGAATTTTTTGGCTAAATTCTGCAAACCTATAATCTAAAAATGGACTTCTAACTTCCAAAGCGTTAGCATAGATGCCCTATCAACCTTAACTAAGAAATTATCACACAAAGTATTAAACAATAAATCAAAAATCCTTAGGGCTTCCCCCAACTTATTATCTCCTTTATTCAAACAATATCTTAATTTTTCAATAGTCCATTTTTTATAAATTTCTGGTCTTATCGCATCTTCTTTTATTGATTCAGCATAGAATTCCTCTGGATTTATTAAGGATAACCTAAACGCCTCCTTTAATAAATACAAATTAGCAATTCCATTTAAATCTTTCTTAACAGGTAATTTAGAACCAACAACTCTCAAAAATTTAGGTAATTTTCTAATGAAATCCATTCTATATCCGTTTAAATGAGTCATATAACCTCCAAAAACCTCATCCCCGCCATCTCCACTCAAAACAACAGTAACAAATTTCCTTGCCATTTCAGAGACCTTATAAGTAGGGAATCCACTATAATCTCCAAACGGTTCATCGTAAATCCAGCTGTATTTATCAATCAATTCCTCAAAATCTCTCTCCTTAAAGTAGTAATGATGATGCTGAGTTTTAAAGTAATCAACAACTATCTTAATATAAGGAGTTTCATCATACTTTCCTTCAAAACCTATAGAAAAAGTATGCAATTTACTTAAATCTGTAAATTCCCTCATAACTCCAACAACTGTAGAGCTATCTAAACCACCACTCAAAAACGCTCCAACTGGCACATCACTCCTCATTCTTATCTTAACAGCATCATATAATAGCTTTTTACCTTCTTCAATCAATTTCTTTTTATCATAAATAGGTTTGTAATCTGGCAACTCCCAGTAATAATATTTTCTAATCTCTCTTTTATCCAAATCAAAGATTAAATTCTGTCTTGCCTCTAATTTAAAAGTGTTTTTATAAATAGAGTAGGGAGATGGGATAAATCCCAAGGCAAAGTATAACTCAACTGCATCTTTGTTAATATTTTCTTTTTTATTTATCTCTTTAACTGCTAAAATTCCCTTCAATTCAGAAGAAAAGATAAATTCATTTCCATCCCAATAATAATAAAATGGCTTAACTCCTAATCTATCCCTTGAACAAAAGATTAAGCCCTTCTTTTTATCAAAAATACAAAATGCCCACATACCATTAAACTCTTTAACACAATCAAAACCCAACTTATTATAAAGCTTTAAAATAACCTCTGTATCTGTCCCTGTTTCTGTCTCTAAGTTAAATTTTTCTTTTAACTCCAAATAATTATAAATCTCTCCATTATAAACAATGATTATATCCGCCCTATCCAACTCATCATCTCTATAAATGATTTTATCCTCATCAACATTATACCCCATCGGTTGATGTCCCTTTTCACTTAAATCTAAAATTGCTAATCTAACATGTCCCAAACCAATAGAATAATTTTTAAAATTATAAATAAAGATTCCTTCATCATCAGGACCTCTATGTTTAATTGCTTTATTCATCTTATTAATTTCTTCTTTTATAACTTCTTTACCAAATCTAATAATCCCATTTATCCCACACATCATTCCACCAAAAAAATTATAATCTTAAAAGCCAATCTTTATTTTCCAAAAACCAGTTACAAAATCTCTTTAAACCCTCCTCAATAGTAACTTTTGGTTTATACCCCAACAGCTTTTCGCTCTTACTCAAATCAGCATAGGTTCTTAAAACATCTCCATCCTGCATTGGCAAAAATTTCTTTTTTGCTTTTTTGTTGAGATATTTTTCAATTAACTCAATAAAATACATCAACTTAACTGGTTTAGAATTACCCAAATTAAAAATCTCATAATCAAAGTCCTTTTTAATAGCTCTCAATATTCCATCCACAACATCAGAAATATAAGTAAAGTCCCTCTCCATATTTCCATAGTTATAGACCTCAATCTCCTTACCCAATAAAATGTTTTTTGCAAACTTGAAGTAAGCCATATCTGGTCTTCCATACTCTCCATAAACAGTAAAAAACCTTAAACCAATCATTTTAATACCATATAGATGATGATATACATGAGCCATTAACTCATTACTTCTCTTTGTTGAGGCATATAGAGAGATTGGTTTATCCACTCTATCATCTTCACTAAAAGGAATCTTCCTATTCCCTCCATAGACAGAAGAAGAGGAAGCATAAACAACCTTCTCAATATCAAATCTTCTTGCAAATTCGAAGATGTTTAATGTTCCCATTTCATTGGATTTTATATAAGCCCATGGGTTTTGTAGAGAATATCTAACTCCTGCCTGTGCTCCTAAATGCACAATCAAATCAATCTCTTTATCTTTTAAATTTTCAACTAAATCATCCCAATCTGAAAAATCCAATTTTATAAACGTATAATTTTCATAATTTTTTAAAATTTCATTCCTTTTTTCTTTTAAAACTGGGTTATAGTAGTTATTTAAATTATCTATTCCAATAACCTTTAGATCTTCATAGTTATCCATTAAATATTTACTTAGATGGAAACCAATAAAACCGGCACTTCCAGTAACTAAGATATTTTTATATTTCATCTTCCCACTCCATAATATTTAAATCCCAACTTTTTAATCTTTTCAACATCTAAAATATTTCTTCCATCGAATACTACTTTTTCTTTAACTAAATTTCCAATCTTTTCCCAGTCTTCCTTATTAAAATCATACTCAACAGTTATTATTATTCCATCGACATTTTTAACTGTCTCATATAAATCATCCAATACATACAAGTTATAGCCATAAAATCCTTTTGATTTATCTAACTTATACATGTTGATGGTGTTTTCTCGTGCCTTTTCAACATAATCAAAGCCCTTAACAATAGCCCCACTCTCTAAAAGCATATCAATCAATTTTATTGCCCTACTCTCTCTTAAATCATCAGTATTTGGTTTAAATGCTAAACCCAAGACAGCAAAGGTTTTTCCATTTAAATTTCCATAATAATTCTTAATCTTTTCAAAGAACCATTTTATTTGCTCTTCATTGACGATGTCGGTAGCTTTTATTAATATTGGTTCTATGTTGTTATTTTCAAATTGTTTTATCAATGCTTTGACATCTTTTGGGAAGCAATTATGGATTAATATTCCATAAGATGTTATGAGCAGGGAGTTTTCTGTTTCTACGCTATATACATAACCGCTATAATGCTCTTTTATAATTTCTTTAACCTCCAATATAGCAAAGTTATCTGATTTCTTATAACCTAACGGTTCTATGTTTCTTTTATAGCTCTCTGCAATATCTTTGTAGTTTTCCCATTTTTTACCAAATAACTCTCCGATTTTCTTAACTTGTTCTAATCCATTGATTCTTATAATATAAGCCATAGTTGTTGATTTGTTGTTGTAGCATTTTTTCACGGATGCCACAATACCCAACAATTGCAGTAATATCAACAAGGAATGAGCCATTTTTTTACTGACAGTTGCAAATTCAATATTTAGATTTTTGTTGTTATTTAACCTTACAATTCCGCCATCTCCTCTAAAAAGACCTTTTAAGAACTCCCATTTTATTTCCTCTTTTGCATTGAACATCTGTGGAGGAATATTTTTATTATAACAGTTAATTCCACAGTTTAAGATATTTTCAAATACATAAGCCAATATTTTTGATGAGATGAGGATTGAATGAGAACCGTCTTTTATTTTTTCTATGTATTTTATACCTAATTTGTTTAATATGTTTTTAACATCGTTTATGTATTCCTCTTCATGAATACCAAAACATAGTCCAATTCTCTTCCTTACAACACCATTTCTTCCATAGTCTTTTGATATCCAGCCTTCTGATAGATAATAGCCAATTAACCTTGCAAAATCCTTATCTATCTTTATTTTATATGGGATTGTTGTTGATTTGCTTTTTGCAGTAAATAATCTATTTTTTGAACCATATTTATCCAAAATTTCTTTTATTGGTAGTATATCCTTAGCTCTTATTGTTCCATTTCTCTTAACATCGTGAGGATATTTGTTTGATAAGTATGGTTTTATAATGTTAAATTCATTGGTTGCCAAGTCCTTATTGTGTATCCAAACTTTTTCAATAAGGTCTGTCTTACTGAGTTCTTCTAAAATGTCTATTTCTATCTCCCTTTCTTCTCCAAAGTTTCCATAAGGTAAAATTACCTTATCCCCCTCTTTAACATCAGATGTCAATTTAATTTTTAATTCTCCATCTTCTAAAATCACAACTGGGTGGTCTTTTGTTATCTTTATTTCTCTACCTAAATTAAACCTCAAAGTAATTAAATCATCGTTGTAGTATCTTTTTGATGCTAATTTTAACTTTTTTAAAGATAATTTTTCTCCATCAAAGGATAGAATCTTTACATTATCTTTATCTTCTAATTCAAATAATTCTTTGAATGTTATGCATTCTAAACCTCTACCTCTATCTATAAATAAAACTTCATCTGGGTGGAAACAGCTCCCACCATAACCAATCCCAGCATTTAAAAACTTATTCCCAATTCTTGGATCTAAACCCATAGCATAGCTTATTGTTTTTATATCAGCTTTAACTTTATCCGATAATTTTGCCAACTCATTTATAAAAGATATCTTTGTTGCTAAGAAAGCGTTAGAGGCATATTTTATTAACTCTGCAGTCTCCCAGTTTGTTATTACAAATGGAATATTCTTATCTTTAAAGTATTTATAAACTTCTTCCATAATTTCTATCGGTTTTTTATTGTTAAGGTTTTCAAACCCTAAAATTACCCTCTCTGGATTGAAAAAATCATAGACAGCAATCCCCTCCCTCAAAAACTCCGGATTTGAAACAACATCCACATTATAATCCTTTAAAAGCTCTTTAACCCTCCTATTTGTTCCCACTGGAACAGTAGATTTTATAACAATAACCTTATAATCCTCCTTATCTATTGTCTCTTTTATCTTCTCAACTGCAGAAAATAGAAATCTCAAATCAGCATTTCCGTCTTTATCTTGAGGAGTCCCAACACATAAAAAGATAACATCTGAATCCTTTATTGGTTTATAAGAAGTAGTGAATGTTAGATTCTTATTTACATGTTTTTTTAATAACCCTTCCAAACCTTCTTCATATAATGGGCATTCGCCTCTGTTTAACGCTTTAACTTTCGATTCATCGATATCAATACCAACAACATCAAAACCAAACTCAGCCAAACCAACTGCCTGTATTAAGCCAACATAACCAGTCCCAATAACTGAAATGTTCATTTAAATCCCCTGAGTTTATTTATTAATAATTGTATAATATTATTATATTTCTCTTACATCGATAACCCTCAGACATAAAATTACAGCTAAATAAACTCCAAAATAAACTACTCCTCCAACAATTAATTGTAAATATAGCATTACTTATAATTTTCGTTATCAATACCAGAGGCTGTTAAGTTAACGACTTCACCCAATTGTAGAACATTATGGAGCTTTTTACTCAACTAACAACCGTATCGAATTTACTATTACTTGGAAATCTATTTAAAACCTCTTTAATCTTGTGATAATAAATTCTAATCGATTCGTGACTTATATCTTCGAATTGGGAGGGGGATAAACCCACTTTCCTCAATGATAATCCGAGGTAGTATAAAAGCCCTGCTAAGATTTTAACCTCTATCGATTCCTATTCCTTTTAAAAAGCTTCCTCTCTACGATTTTCTCCTTTATAACTTCTATCATGAGCCTCATAGTTTATTATTTTTTATCAATATTTTGATAAAAACTTAACTTGACAGTCTCCTCTGAAATCTACAAAAACTTTAAATACTAAGCAAAATTATAAAATAGATATAAGGAATATAATTAAAAATAAGGTGGGGGAGAGTCATGATACCATTAGTTCCAACATCAAAGACAGAAATAGACAAGTTAGAGCATGTTTTAATTTTGGGAACATTGTTCAGACCTGAAATCTTGGAGTTAATAAAAGACCCTATAGAGAAAGTTACTTGGGTTGATTCCTTAGCTATTGCCGCAGGAGCTTTAGCAAGAGAGAAAGCTGGATATACAATAAGAGAAATCGCAGATGAGTTAGGAAGAACTGAACAAACCATTAGAAAGCATTTAAAAGGAGAAACAAAGGCAGGAAAGCTTGTTAGGGAAACCTATGAGATGATGAAGAGAGGGGAATTAAATATTGAAGAAGTAGAAAAATTCTTAGAAGCTGTTGTCAGAAAAGAAGAATTAGAGAAGATAACTGACATTAAGAAGTTAGAAGAAGAAATTGAAAAACTTAAGAAAGAGAATGAAGAATTGGCCGCAAAATTAGAAAAGGTTAAGGAGAAGTTGAAAGAAGTTTTAAGTGAATTAGAGAAATAATTAAATTTTGATTCTATTTTATTTTTGCTTTTTTATTATTTTTATCAATTTTTAGGTGATTTTTATGAGAAAAGTCGTTGCTGAGGTTTCTATAATTCCTTTAGGAAAAGGAGCAAGTGTTTCAAAGTATGTTAAAAAAGCAATTGAAGTTTTTAAAAAGTATGATTTAAAGGTTGAGACAAACGCTATGGGAACTGTATTAGAAGGAGATTTAGATGAAATTTTAAAAGCTTTTAAAGAAGCACATTCAACAGTTTTAAATGACGTTGATAGAGTTGTAAGCAGTTTAAAAATTGATGAAAGGAAAGATAAAGAAAACACAATTGAAAGGAAGTTAAAAGCAATTGGAGAGCTGTAATTGGTGTTTGTATGATTCTTGGAATTTGTGATGGGCATAATGCAAGCTCTTCTTTGATAAAAAGAGATGAAATCCTATTTGCAATGAGTGAGGAGAGATTTACAAGAAAGAAAAATCAGAGAGGATTCCCAGAAAAATCAGTAGATTATATTTTAAACAAAGTTAAACCTGATGAAATTAATTATGTTTCTGTTGGTGGAGTTTTTAGAAGAGGAGAGAGAATAAAAAAATTAAAAGAATTTCAAAACAGAATAAATAAAAAATTTCTCTATTTTTATCATCACATATCCCATTCATATTTATTTAAACTCTCAGATTTTAAAGAAGCTTTAGTAATTTCAATAGATGGAGGAGGAGATGGTTTATCTTTTTTGGCATCCATAGCAAATAAAAATAACTTGGAAATTATAGCCCAAAGTGATTTAATCGACTCTGTTGGAGATTTTTATGCCTCAATAACTGAGCTTTTAGGTTTTAAGCCTATGGAAGATGAAGGAAAAGTTATGTCTCTATCTTCTTACGAAGGAGAAGATGATATAAATTTAACAACTATTGACTATATAAAAGAATTAAAATCATTTAAAAATTATTTAGGAGTTATTGGCTATGAAGCTACCAAAGCATTGAAAAAACTTATAGTTAGCGATAAAAGCCAATTATCTTTTGAGGATAAGGTTAGAATATCAAAATTTGCTCAAAGAACTTTAGAAAATATTGTTTTAAAGGCAATTGATGATTTATCTAATGAATATAACATAGATAACATTGTGTTTGTTGGTGGAGTGGCTCAAAACGTTAAGTTGAATTCAAAAATTGCTGAAAAATATAATCTATTCGTTCCACCTTTTATGGGAGATGAAGGACTTTGCTTAGGAGCAAGCTTAGCCGATAAAAGAATAGATAGAATAAATATAAACAATACATACTTTGGATATGAAATTGAAAATGAAAGAGCTGAAAAAATTTTAGAGGAATTAAAAAATAAACTCAATGATTATAAGATAGAGTTTGTTGAAGAGAGAGACATTCCAGAGGTCATTGGAAATTTAATCTTAGATAATAAGGTTGTTTGCCTATCAAGAGGGAAAATGGAGTTTGGTCCAAGAGCTTTGGGAAATAGGAGCGTTATAGCTTTACCAACAAAAGAAAATAAAGAAAAGATTAATAAAAAGTTAAAAAGAAGTTGGTTTATGCCTTTTGCTCCAACAATACTGTATGATTTTATAGATGATTATTTAATAAATCCAAGATACTCCCCATTTATGACTCAGATATTTAAGGTTAAGGAGAATAAGATAAAAGAAATTGAGGGGGTTATACACGTAGATAAAACTACAAGACCTCAAACATTAAAAAAAGATTCAAATAAAACATTCTACGGAATAATAAGATATATTTATGACTCTATAGGTATTCCAGTAGTTTTAAACACATCCTTTAATTTACATGGAGAGCCGATAGTTTGCAATGAGAAAGATGCAATAAATAGCTTTTTAAAGGCAGATTTTGATGCTTTGTTGTTAGGGAATTATTTAATTTCTAAAGTTAAATAATCAAAGTATTTCTCTGTCCAATCTACAACTCCTTTTCTCTCTTTTTTATGTTTTATTGCTTCAATAATCTCATCAACTATATTTTCAACATCTCTATTTGTTGTATCTATCTCATAAACCTTGCCTTTACTCTCACATAAGCACACATCTAAAATTTCTGCCTGAATATTTTCCAAAACCTTTTTTGGCTTATAGCCCCTTTTTTCTAACCTTTCTTTGATAATTTCTGGATTGCATCTAAGAACTATAATATAGTCGGGATTCAAAAGATGAGATACATGACCATCTAATATAATAGTTTTTTCTTTTTCCTCAATCTCATCAATAAATTTTTCCAATTTCTCAAAATCAATAACATAAGAGTCCATATCTTCATCTTTTTCAGTATATAGCTTATATTTCTTAACAGCCTCAGTTATATCAATAACTTTTATTCCTAATCTGTCTCTCAAAACTTTTGAAATTGTTGTTTTCCCAACTCCTGGAGTTCCAGTTATTGCTATTCTCATTTAACCACCAAAAAATTAACAAGATAAAAATGAACTAAAATAATTAATTATTATATATTAATTAGTTTTACACATTTTCAGCATCGTCCGTAATATTTGAAACATATTTATCCAATATCACGTCATCTCTATAAGCTAACAACACATTCTCAGCAACAAACCCTAATTTAAAATTTAAAATACTCATATAATCCCTAAATTCATTAAGCTCTTTTAAAATAGATTCAAAAGGTACTTCCTCAAAATTTACAATTACAACGTCATATTCTGGGATTTTATCTTTTATATTTTCAAAGTCTAAAGGATGTTTAATCCTAACAACATACAATTTTGGAAGAATCTTTTCTACTCTAACAACCTCTTCCACTTCTTTTACTTCTTCCTTTTCCTTATGTTCTAACCCTAAAACTTCTGATTCAGTTTCTGATTCTTCCTCTAATATATAAGCTGGTTTTTCTTCTCCAATAACTATATACTCTTCATCAGGGACTTCAATAGGTTTTGGTAAGTCTTTATTTCCTCTAATCTTCTTTATAATTTTTTTTATGACCATAATTCCATCCCTCTTCTAAATCTTAAAATGTTATTTTAATGTTTTATTATATAAGTTTAACTTTTATAAGGATGAGATTGTCAAGTTAAGTTTTTATCAAAATATTGATAAAAAATAATAAACTATGAGGCTCATGATAGAAGTTATAAAGGAGAAAATCGTAGAGAGGAAGCTTTTTAAAAGGAATAGGAATCGATAGAGGTTAAAATCTTAGCAGGGCTTTTATACTACCTCGGATTATCATTGAGGAAAGTGGGTTTATCCCCCTCCCAATTCGAAGATATAAGTCACGAATCGATTAGAATTTATTATCACAAGATTAAAGAGGTTTTAAATAGATTTCCAAGTAATAGTAAATTCGATACGGTTGTTAGTTGAGTAAAAAGCTCCATAATGTTCTACAATTGGGTGAAGTCGTTAACTTAACAGTCCCAGAATTTTCCATATAAAATTATTTAAATTAGATTTCTGCAAGAAAAAATGTTTGATTGCATAATGACACTCAAAGAATGCCATAGTGTCTTTCAAAAATAACCTTTCAAAAAATAAAATTTATTTAAGCTTAGAATTTGAATAAAAACTAAAGTTTTGGTAAGGTTGAAAAAATTAACTCAGATTAGAAAATTATATGTGTAAAAATTTCCAAAAAACTATCAATTCTTCAGTCTCCGAGTGATTTAACATTAAGAGATAACTTATTATCAACAAAATAGATTAATTATTTATGAGAAATGTCCCCCCTATATCCTACCCTCTCTCATCCTTGGCTCTGCCACGTCGAGAGCGTGGGCCGTAGGGGGTAAAATAGATTTTCTTGAATCTTAAAAATAAAATAAGGATATAATAGTCAGAGAGTTTATTCTAATTTAAGTCCTTTTCTCTCTCTAATTTGCTTAATTAATTGCTCTTGCATGTCTCTTGGAACTTTTTCATAACCAGCAAACTCAATACTCCAGAGACATCTACCCTGAGTTGCTCCTCTAATAGCCCCAGCGAATCCAAACATCTCTGCAACTGGACACTTAGCTTTAATGATAGCCATATCTCCCTCTTGCTCCATATCTAAGATTTGTCCTCTTCTGTTGCTGATTTCCCTCATCGCTGCCCCCATGAAGTCCTGTGGGGTGTTTATATAAACAAACTGCATTGGCTCTAATAATACTGGATTTGCCTGCATCATTGCATCTCTAATACCAAATCTTGCTGCTGGAATCATTTGTGCTGGTCCTCTGTGGATTGCATCTTCGTGTAATACTGCATCCATTAACTTAACTTTAACTCCTTGACACTTCTCTGCTGCTAATGGACCGTTTCTCATAGCTTCTTTGAACCCTTGGATAATCAATTCTTTAACTTCATCTAAATGGACAATACCTCTTGTCATGTTAATGAGAACGTTTCCTTCATAGATACACATTACTCTCTTAGCTTCTTCTGGATCCATTCCTGCCTTAATTAACTCCTGAACAATCTTATCATCTAATTTTCTCTTTGTATCAACGTCTGGGATTCTTCCTTCTTTGTATGCTTGTAATACACTCTCCTCTAATGGTTCAACTACAAAGTAGAGCTTGTTGTGTTTGTTTGGAGATTTACTCTCAACTACTGGTGATTGCCCTGTTACTGTCTCTCTATAGACAACAATTGGTTGCCCTACTTCAACTGGAATTCCAGCATCTCTCTCAATCTTTAATTTTGTTATAATCTCAATGTGCAACTCTCCCATACCGCTTAATAAGTGCTCTCCTGTTTCTTCGTTAATCTCAACTTTAACGGTTGGGTCTTCTCTTGCAACTTGTCTTAAAACTTCAATTAATTTTGGTAAATCTTTTGTGTTCTTTGCTTCAATAGCGACTGTAATAACTGGCTCACTGATGTGAGTTATTGCCTCAAATGGCTCAATTATTTTGTCTGGGGAACAGATTGTTTCTCCTGCTGATGCCTCCTTCAAACCAACTAATGCACAGATGTTTCCTGCTGAAATGCTATCTACTGGAATTCTCTCAGGCCCCATGAAGACAGATACTTGCTGAATCTTTGCCTTTTGCTGGTTATTTACCATATAAACTTCGTCTCCTTGCTTAATTCTACCACTGAATAATCTACAAACTGAAACAGCTCCTGCGTGTTTATCTACAATAATCTTTGTAATAACTCCTGCTAATGGTCCGTTAGGGTCACAGTTGAGCATAGCTTTTCCAGCTTCTGAATTCAAGTCTCCTTTCCATAGGTGTGGAATTCTGTATTTCTGAGCTTCTGGTGGGCTTGGTAAGTGTTTAATAACCATATCTAAAACAACTTCATGTAATGGAGCTTTTTCAGCTAATTCATCTTGCCTGTCTTCTTCACAATACTTGATTATATCTTTAAATGTAATTCCACTCTTCTTCATGAATGGAACTGAAATTGCCCAGTTGTTGTAAGCTGAACCAAATGCGACACTTCCATCTTCAACTCTAACCAACCATTTGTCTTTAAATTCTTCTGGAGCCATCTTTCTAATTAAGTTGTTAATATCATTGATAATCTTGATAAATCTGCTCTGCAACTCTTCTGGTGTTAGTTTTAACTCGTTAATTAATCTATCTACCTTGTTGATGAAGAGGACTGGTTTAACTCTCTCCCTCAATGCCTGTCTTAAGACAGTTTCTGTCTGTGGCATAACTCCCTCAACTGCACAGACAACAACAATTGCCCCATCAATAGCTCTCATTGCTCTTGTAACGTCCCCTCCAAAGTCAACGTGTCCTGGAGTGTCAATTAAGTTAATTAAATACTCATTTCCTTCATAGGTGTGAACCATTGAAACGTTTGCAGCAAATATGGTGATTCCTCTTTGAGCTTCCTCTTCATCGAAGTCGAGAGCTAACTGCTCTCCAGCTAATTCTTTTGAAATCATTCCTGCTCCAGCTAATAGGTTATCTGATAATGTTGTTTTTCCGTGGTCAATGTGAGCACAGATTCCGATATTTCTTATTCTGTCATACTTTTCCATTAATTCCTTAATTTTAGCAATCATTTTTGCTCTTTTTCCCATGTCCCTTCACCTTATTTTTAGTTGTTGAGTTAATTAATTTGTTAAAAGTTTAAAAGCTTATTGGGTTATTAAGATAAAGTTTGGATGTAATATTGAAAAGGCATGTAAATTTATCTTGCTGACTGAGCAACTCTCTCTGTCTCTTCTTTCTTTCTAACTGCATAGCTTTTCTGCATGTCTCCTCTTGCAGCTGCAATTATCTCTTCAGCTAATGCCTCTTCAATTGGCTTCTTGCTTTTATGAGCAGCCATGTATGCTCCAAGAGCAATGTTTCTTAAAGCAACATCAATTCTTCTCAATGATGAACAATCAACTGATTGTAAATAGACGATACCTCCATAAGAAATTCTTGTTGTATCTTCTCTTGGTCCAGCGTTTTCAATTGCATCTACTAAAACTTGAATTGGGTTTTGTTTTGTTCTCTTTTCAATGATTTCAAAAGCATTTTCAACTATTTTTAATGCTTTTAATTTTTTACCTGTATTTTCTTCTCTTCTCATAACTTTATTTACTAATCTCTCAACAATGTTCATTTTTGCTTTTTCGAACTGTCTCTTTGTGTATCTTCCTGCAGTGTGTGGAACATAAATTGGTGTTAAGTTTATGTAGTTTCTTAAACCTGGGTCTTTAACAACAACATCCTTTGTGCTCCATCTTCCAAATACCTTAATTTCATCGAGTTCCAAATTACCACCTCATTTCCAACTCTTTCAAAATTTTTAATAAATTTAAATATAGAGAATTTATCTTTTGATTTTCTCCTGTCTTCCTCTAACTAATTCTCTCAATGAGTTTCTACCAACCATTATAACCTTATACTTAACTCCTGGAATGTCCCCCTTAGCTCTTGGTCCCTTAGGTCCTCCAATACCTTCAATGATAACCTCATCGTGTTCATCAATGAAGTTTATAGCGTGATTTCCTGGACAGAATGCAGTAACAACTCTACCGTTTTTAATTAACTGAACTCTGACACACTTTCTAATAGCTGAGTTTGGCTGCTTTGCCTCTAAACCAACTTTTTCAATAACTATTCCTCTTGCCATTGGTGCTCCTTCTAATGGGTCATACTTCTCTTTTAATTTTAAAACTCTTCTAACATAGTTGTAATCGTGCCATCTACACCATTTTCTTTTTAATCTCAACTTTCTACCAGCAAATTCTCCTCTTGGTGATTTACTTCCACTCATAATCTTCACCTTTCATAATTATGTTATGTTTTGTTTTGATTTTGAGTAATTTAATAATTCAAGTAATAATTTGGAAAGATTACACAATGATTTTCCCATACAGCATATAGCATATAAAGATAAATACTTTTATAAATACTTTTACTCTTTAACAGTTTCCTTTACATCCTGTTGAACGTCTGTTTCTTGCTTAGTTTCAGTCTGTTCTTGCTGTTGGTCTTTAACTACAGGTCTTTTTGCTCTTTTTCTTTTAAATTTTTGATTTTCAACAATAACTTTTATTTTTGTAATTTTTGTATGTCTTTTTAAAATCTTTAAAGCTCTTTCTAAGTTCTTGCCTTTTTCTCCAAAAACCGCTCTTCTAACTTTTGGATTTATTTTAATAAAAGCAACAACATCCTTTCCAACTCTTTTAACCCAAACATCATCTAACTGTATTGGTGCGAATATATTTCTTATAAACTTTCTCCAGTCGTCTGAGTACTCAATAATATCAACTTTCTTTCCAAATTTCTCTTCTGCTGTTTTAACGTTCTCTCCACCCTTCCCAATTGCCGCTCCTACATCACCCTCCTTTACAATAAAAGCAACTCTTTCATCATTTAATACACAGTCAAGAATAGGGACATTTGCAATTTTTTCAAAAAATCCAATCTTCATAATCTCTTCTGTTGTTAATCTTACCTTAGCCATTATTCACCACCTTCCTTTTTCTCTACCAGCTCCATAATGTTTGAGAGCCCTTCATCTAAAACCAAAAGAGCAGCAACTGGGAAAGGTTTCCCACAAACCGCTCCCAGTTCTAATGATGTTATTTTATGTTGATAAACTGGGATGTTTGATAACTTAGCGTAGTATTTGACATCCTCTTCTAAATCTTTTGGAATGTTTCCTGCTAAAACTACTAACTTACCTTCTCCGTGTTTAACAAATTTTATTGTTCTTTTTGAACCTAAAATTACTTTACCTGTATCTACTGCGGTTCTAATTGCTTTATTCACATCCATATTCTCCCTCCTTCTCATTTTTTACTCCGGAGGGATTTCTTAGGACTTTCGCAGGCAAATATATTTTAACTTTGGAACTTAGACATCTAAAAAATGTCAATATTCAATATAAAACATTTACTCCTGCGAAAGTCCTAACTCCCTACCGGTAAGAATATTGGTTTTCGATAATAGTTTCTCTATATTTATATACTTTTTGGATAGGATAAAAACATCAAAAAATTAAATCAATTTTTGTTTAAATTTTTTAAAGGTCAGAGAAGGGCGCGTTCATCATCAATATTCAGCACATCGATGTATCATCATCCCCATAAAATAGTAGTTTATGATGTTAATGTTAAAAGTAAATTTTAATATAAAAACTTTACTCTTCCATATTTTTACCCTCTTCGTACTCCCTATCTATTGTTAGTTCAACACATCCAGTTCCTAAGTATATTGGTTTTCCAACAATAACGTTTTCTATAACCCCTTTCAGTTTATCAACATCTCCCCTCTCTGCAGCAGCATATAGATGCTTAACAGTTTCTTCGAATGCAGCTCTTGCTAAGACAGAACCTTTCTCTCCAGCAACTCCATGTCTTCCAATTGGCTTAACTTCCCCATCAGCAGTCATTATATCTGCCACTAACATCAAATGCCTTATATCAACCTCCAACCCCTGTTGCTCTAACGTGTTTCTCATTTCATTAATTATAGCGTTTCTTGCTGCCTCAATACCTAAAACTTCTTGGATTTCAATGATGTTATTGGTTATTGTTCTTGTTGTATCAACCCCATCAATTTTAAACACTTCTCTTAAGTTTGAACCTTGAGTATATAAAACATATTCTCCTCCCTCTTTTTTAACTAAAACCCTCTCAATTCCTGGAATTCCTTTTAATTGTATATTTTTGATTTTTGGGATTCTCTTTCTAAGAGCTTTTATTGATGGAGTCTTTATTTTTAAATATAAAGTAGTTCCATCAACATCAATCTTTACCTTTAATTTTTTCTTAATTGCCTCAATAACATCGTCTATTGTTAATCCTCTATCAGCTAATCTATTCTCATCCAACTCAACTTTTATAGATTGAGTCCATAAATCAATACTTATGCTTTCAGCTATACTTCCCAAGGTTAAACTTTCAATCTCCTTCGCTATCTCTTCAGCTTTTTCTCTATTATCTTTATATTCTTCTTTTAGATAGATAGTCATAATTGGTGTTGATGGCTCTTTTCTTGCATCTACAATCTCAATCATCCTTGGCAAACCCAAGGTAACGTTAATCTCCGCAACCCCTGCATAGTGGAACGTTCTCATTGTGTTATGAGTTAAAACTCCATCAAAGGTTGTAAATGTCTCTAAACCTTCAACGCTTATGTCATAAACGTATTTTTTATCACAACTTATTTCCTCAATCTTAACAATTTCATCCCAAATTACATCACTTTCAACTGCCTTCTTTAACAACCAATACTCTTTTAGAGCTAAGATATTTACTCCTTTCTTAACTGCCAATTCTTCTATTCTTCTTAAGTGTCTTTGTAATGTAGCTCTTCCAATTTTCTGCTTTCTTTCAAATTTCTTTAAAATTACCTTTGGATAATCAACTTTCTCTCCCAACTTAGTTAATGCATCTCCAATTGAAGGAATCATGTCGATTGAATCGTAGGTTTTATCATCATTTAAGCTACTTACAAGCCTTTCTAATTCAGATTTTTTCTTTTCAACTGAGAAGTTAATTTCTTCATGGAATTTTTTAGCATATCTGTGTGGAATTATCAGTACAAACTGATTTTTCGTCTTAGTTTTTATACTAAAGATGTTAAATCTTGCCAACAATATTGCAATTCCATCAATCAACTCTTTTGAGTTTGAAGTAACTCTTATAACCTTTCTATCTGCATTTACATTTCCATCTCCGTCAAAGTAACCTCTAATTAATCCTCTAACAAACTCCTTATTAGCTCCAAACACAAACTCAGCAATCTTTTTAGTGTTTGATGATGTGCCAAAGTTTGATAAAAATTCTGCCAATGTTGATGAATAAATCCTTATATCATGGCTTTCTGCGAATCCGTTGTTGTTATCATACTCTCCATAATTCAAACCAAGTTTATCTGCAAATGCTCTAATTTTATTTAAGATAAGTTCATCAACGTTTGAAATTGAAACAAAGTATTTAGTTACTGAACCCTCTGCTAAGTAGATTCCTATGAAATAGCCAAAGTCATAATCTAATTTTATGTTGTTTGGAATCGATTTACCATTTATTTTTGGAGCTATTTTATTGTTAATGTTATCTACAACATAGTTACCAGAAACATAGTCGGAGATGTTTATAGCCTCAACACAGTTTGCGGGTATGTGCTTTACAACTGGAATTCTATCTCCAATCTTCAACTCACTACCCTTAACTGGGATTATTTTGTTGTCCTTTCTTATAACAAAGGAGTGATATGGTGTTGCAGTTATCTCCCTACCTGACTTTGTCTTTATTTTAATCAATTTTCCATTATGCTTATGTCTTATACAGCTTATTATCCTCTTCCAATGCACTTTTTCATCTTGGTCTAAGCTTAAGGCATAGATGTCAATAGGCAAATCACAAACCTCACTATTTCCAATCTTCTCAAATCCAAATCTCTCAATCATCTCATCAACTAACTTTCCAATTTCAACTGGCTTTATAAACTCTCCTTCTTTGATTATAATCTTTTCTTCATAAGGTAGAGACATCTGAGTCCCAGGCTCTCCAATGGATTGAGCAGCAACAATTCCTACCGCCTCATAAGGCTCAACTAAAGCCTTTCTATAGGCATTAACAACCTCATCAATAATCTCATCTACCATCTCTTCTGTCAAATCCTTCTCTTTTGATAACTTTTCAAACAACTCATCCTTTAATGATTGTGGTATATCTAAACCTTCAATTTTTTGTTTTAATGCTTCCATGTCCATGTATTCTCACCTTAAAAAATTAAAAGATGTAAAAATTGTTTTGAAAAAGTTTTGAAATTTTTGAATTTAGAGATTTATTGGTTATACTTCATCTTAACCTTATCAATTATTCTGTCAATATTTACTGCCTTACCTCTATCAGCAAGCATTGGGTCAATTCCATCCTCTCCATACTTAAATTGAATCATAATTCCTCTTGAATCTCTAACGGTTCCATCGAACTCTGTCTTTAAGTCTTGTAGAGCGTTAATTAATCTTCTCTGCATGTAACCAGACTGAGCAGTTCTAACTGCCTGGTCAACCAATCCTTCTCTACCTCCCATAGCGTGGAAGAAGAACTCTGTTGGACTTAACCCCTTCTTATAACTACTTCTAACAAACCCGTGAGACCTTGCTCCTAAATCTCCTTTTTCGAAATGAGGCAATACTCTACCCCTGTAACCTCTAAAGATTCTCTTACCTCTAACTGACTGCTGCCCTAAACATGCCGCCATCTGTGTTAAGTTTAAGATGTTCCCTCTCGCCCCAGTAACTGCCATGATAACCGCATGGTTATCCAAACCTAAGTATCTCTCAGCAATAGCTCCAGCTTTGTCTCTTGCCTCTCTTAAAACATTGCTTATATATGCCTCCCTTGACTCCTCCAAGTTCAAACCTGGAAGCAATTCAAGTTCTCCTCTTTCATATTTCTCGATGATTTCTTTAACTTTCTCTTCTGCCTCATCTAAGACTTTTTCAATCTCTTTTAATGCTTCTTCTGGTAAATCTTCATCATCAATTCCTGTAGTAAATCCTCTTAACATCACTGCCCTTATTGCCATCTTAGTAGCTGAGTCAAGGAATTTTCTTCCAGCTTCTGGACCAAACTCTTTAACTATTGTGTGTAAGATTAAACCTGCCTCTGCCCCGTAACCGTTTTTATCAATAACTCCTTTAATTAACTCCCCATCTTTTATTACAACATAGGCATCGTATTCACATTCCTCTTTTTTGCACACATCACACTTTCTACAAATCTTTGCTTTATATCTCAAATTCAATCCTTTTGGTAATGCTTTACTGAATATCTTCTTACCGGAGTATAATGGAACTCCATTCTCTACCTTATCTGGCTCCCATAACTCATCCTTTATTCCCCCACTTCTTAAGATTAAAGTAGCTTCATCTTTTGTGAAGTAGTTTGAGGTTAAGAGATAAGCTCCTGAAATAAAGTCGTGTATAGCTCCAATTATAGGCCCTCCAAATCTTGGTGAAAGGATGTGTTTTTCTACAAGCATTAAAGCTTCTGCCTCTGCTCTTGCCTCCTCTGATTGTGGAACGTGTAAGTTCATCTCATCTCCATCAAAGTCAGCGTTGTAGGGCGGGCAATTTCCTGTTAAAAAGCCGTTTGCAATGAAATTGTGAGTTTCTGAGATTGTAGTTATATCATAGACATAATCTACTTTTGTTTCTTCAATACTTACAATTTTTTCTTTTACAAATCCATTCTTAAGGCATTTCTCTTTTATAAACTTATCAAATGTAATAAATTTGGTGTTATTTTCTAATTTTTTAATGTTTCTGTCTTTTAGATATTTCTCTTTTGTAAGGAGGTATTCATAAGCATATCTTGCTAATGTTTCTTTTTTGTTAGCATAGGTATATCCAATTCTTCCAAAGAATTCTTTATGGTTGTATATTGACGCAACATAAACTTTTGTTTTATAACCATCTTTTCTTAGATTGCCTTCTTCAACCCTAACCTTTAATTCAATACCAAATTCTTTTAGCATCTCTTTAATGTCTTTAATGAATCTATCTTCGTCAAATATCTCCTCAATCTTAGCTATTTTGAATGATAACTCTTTAAATGAAGTCCCATGATTTCTAATTTTTGGAGTTGTTAATTCCGAACCGAAGTAGGCTGATAAAAACTCTTTCTTTATATACTTTGGAGCAGTTTTAATCCAATTTGGAATGCCATACATCTTTTTAGTTTTATCTCCACCTACACAACCAAGGGCTTTTAATAGTATGCATAACGATTTTTTCCTAACTTCAAAGCTATAACCTTTGCCTTTAATTATTCTTTTCTTGCCGTTGTAATCTGTTATTTCAGTTTCTCCTTCATGTAGTTTTATTTCCTCCCCATCATAACCTAATTCTTTTAAGTCCTCTTTTATTGTTTTTAAATCCTCAATATCTCCTCTAAATACAACTCTTGAATTTTTATTGTTTATTATTAAAGAACCATCTCCCATTACATGTCCAACAATCCTTGCCAATATTGATGCCTTTTGGTCATTGTATGTCAAAGGAATTAACTTCCTATCTTTTAGCTCATTAATAATTTTATTTTTGTAAGTTCCTCCAATGTTATTAATTACCTTCTTGATTTTTTCTTCATCAACTATTACTCTATTGTCATCTTCAAACATTGGGAAGTCGTTTGGATATATTATAACTTCATCTCCAACTTTCAACTCACCGCATCTCTTTCTACCATTTGTTGTATAGAATGGATGGTCTTCTGTTGCTATAATTTCTCTTCCAAGCTCTGTTTTTATTTTATAAATCTTCTTTCCATACTCATCTGCGTTTAATTTCCAATACTTGCTTAATGAAGTTAGTTTTGGATTTAAATCATCTGAAGTTAAAACTTTGACATCTTTCCATTTATCTTCTAAGTCCTTAATTTTAATTAATTTCCCATCTAACAACACTGTGGTGTCTCCATCTACACATACGCATAAATTGTGTCTAAATGTTCTGTATGGGAGAACTCTAACTCTATGTGCCATAATAGACATTCTATGCAGTGATGGCTGTCTGTTGTATAAGACAATATCTCCATCCATTAAGTGCCTTTCAACAATATCTCCTTCTCTTATATTCTCTGCCCAGAAGTCTTTATTGCTTTCAGTTATCTTAACCTTATATTCCTGCTCTGTTCCATCTCTACCAATCATCTTTCTTATAACATAATTAACTCCTGGGTGTTTCTCTGAACCATTTCTTAATAACTGCCTAATTCTCTCAATGTTGTATTTCGTTACCTTCTCTGGGACGGTTAGCTCTTTAGCCACAACCTCTGGAACTCCAACTTCATTAATACTTAAACATGGGTCTGGAGAGATAACTGTTCTTGATGAGAAATTAACCCTCTTACCAGCTAAGTTGTATCTGAACCTTCCTTCTTTACCTTTTAATCTCTGAGCTAAGGTTTTTAATGGTCTTCCACTTCTGTGCTTAGCTGGTGGAATACCTGGAGCTTCGTTATCGAAGTAGGTATTTACGTGATACTGCAACAGATTCCATAAATCCTCAATAATTAAGTTTGGTGCTCCTCCTTCTATATTCTCCTCTAATCTATTGTTGATTCTGATGATATCAACTAACTTGTGAGTTAAATCGTCTTCACTTCTCTCTCCAGTTTCCAAGGTAATTGATGGCCTTACAGTTACTGGTGGAACTGGCAAAACGGTGAGAACCATCCACTCTGGCCTTGCAACCTCTGGGTTTAAGCCGAGTAAGATACAATCTTCATCTGGAATCTTCTCTAAAATCTCTCTAACATCTGATGGAGTTAATGTTTTTTCCTCATTTCCATCAATTCTGTAGTAGGTTGTTGGTTTCTCAAACTTTATATCATACTTTATCTCTCCACAGTGTGGGCAGATTGTAACTTTTGAAGCTTCTTTATAAACCTCTTCACAAACCTCCCACTTGTTTCCTCCATCTCTCTCTAATTTTTCCATCTTTTCCAAAATTTCTTTCCTCTTAGTTTCACTTATTGCTACTCTTCCACAGTGTGGGCAAACTGCCTTCAATATCTTGTATATTGTTTTGGCAAATCCTATATGAATTACTGGTTTAGCCAACTCTATATGCCCAAAATGCCCTGGACACTCTCCAATCCTTCCTCCACATGTTTTGCAAACTAAACCTGGGTCTATAACTCCCAATCTTGTGTCCATTAAACCTCCATCTATTGGATAACCATCTTCATCATAAGTGTCTGGTGTAACTATCTTAGCAACTGACATCTGTCTTATGTAATCTGGAGACAACAAGCCAAACATTATTTCTCCAATCTCTTTAGGGATTTCATACCTCTCCATCAATATCACCAAAGATTAAGGATTTGCTTTTATTTTTACTTTTTATTTTTCTAAAAATATTGTAATAAGGCAAGATTAAGGTTAAGCAAGGTCTTTTAATGTTTCTCTTTATTGTTTCTGTTTAACTTTTTCTTTCTCCAATTTTTCAACAAACTCCTCAAAATCCTCTAATTCAACCTTATCTCTAACCTTAATTCTTGGCAAGATACACATACTCTTCAACTCATCTAATAAAAGCTTGAATGCGTAAGGTATTCTAACGAATGGTATCTTCTTAGAGCTGTAGAGGTTTTCAATCTCTCCACAAATTGGACAGTATTTTAGCCCTCTCTTGTAGTCTAATATGGCAAAGTCTCCACATTTTGAACATATACAGATATCATATGGGTCTGATTCATCCATAAGCCTCTCTTTTAATAGCATAGCTGCACCATGCCCAATTAAAACATCCCTCTCCATCTCTCCAAACCTTAGACCTCCCTCTCTTGCCCTACCTTCTGTTGGCTGTCTTGTTAGCACTTGGACAGGTCCTCTACTTCTTGCATGTATCTTTCCAGCTACTAAGTGGTGTAATTTCTGGTAGTATGCTATTCCAATGTAAATCTCTACTTCAAACTTCTTTCCAGTTTTTCCATCATACATGACCTCTTTACCGTGATGCTTGAATCCTAAAGCCTCTAAAGCCTTTCTTAAATCCCATTCTTTTTCTCCGCTAAATATTGTTCCGTCTATTCTTCTTCCTTCTAAAGCTCCTACTTTACCCCCAAGCATCTCCAATAACTGCCCAACAGTCATTCTTGATGGAATTGCGTGTGGGTTGATTATGATATCAGGAACTATTCCACTCTCAGTGAAAGGTAAATCCTCCTGTGGAACTGTAAGTCCCATAACTCCTTTCTGTCCATGTCTTGAAGCAAATTTATCTCCAAGCTCTGGAATTCTCAAATCTCTAACTTTAACCTTAACTAACCTGTTTCCTTCCTTTGTTTCAGTTAATATAACTTTATCTATATAACCTTCTTCCCCATGTCTTACAACAACTGATGAATCTCTTCTCTGTGGTTTAACTTGAATTGTTATCTCATGCTCCTCTAAGAATCTTGGTGGAGAGGTTTTACCAACAATTACATCTCCACCTTTTACATGGGACTCAACTGCAACTATTCCATCCTCTTCTAAGTATCTATAACACTCCTCTGACCTATAACCCCTTACTCCTTTATCAGGAATCTCAAACCTATCCATCTGTCCTCCTGGGTATCTTCTCTCACACGCATCGTAAGTTCTGAAGAAGGTGCTTCTTCCCAAACCTCTATCAATTGCTGATTTGTTAAAGACTATAGCATCCTCCATGTTGTATCCTTCATAGCTCATAATAGCTACAACGAAGTTCTGCCCTGCTGGTCTTTTATCGAAACCTAAAATCTCTTGGTGTTTTGTCCTAACAATTGGAACTTGTGGATAGTGGAGATAATGCCCTCTTGTATCTAATCTCCATTTTATATTGCTCATTGGAATTCCTAATGACTGCTTCCCCATTGCTGCAGCCATTGTAATTCTTGGTGCTGAGTTGTGTTCTGGATAAGGAGCAACCCCTGCCCCAATACCTAATATGGTTAATGGGTCTATCTCTAAGTGTGTGTGTTTCTCAGTCAATTCTTCTTCAGATAGAGCAATATAGGCATTTTCTTCCTCTTCAGCGTCTAAATATTCAATAACTCCTTCTTTAACTAAATCTGAGAATGTAATTTCTCCTTTCTTTAATTTTTCAATATGTTCTTTAGTTAGTTTTGGTTTTCCATTTTCTACAACTATTAAAGGTCTAACAATCCTTCCAGCATCCGTGTTTATATGAATGTCATTACTTTCTTCATTGTAAGCAACTGTTGTATATTGAGGGAGCTCTCCTTTTCTTCTTTTTTCCCTAATAAAATTAACAAGTTCTTCTGGTTTGTCTGTAGTTCCAACTAACTTTCCATTAACATAAATATTTACTTCCCTTGATGCCAAGTTTTTCACCTAAGAGAGATTTTTATTGATTTTGAAAAGATTAAAATTAAACATCAACAAAAACTCAGAAAAAACATAATAAATAAAGTTTCTTTTAAGAAACATTTATTCCAAAGGATTTTAATAGCTCAATAACTTTGCTATCATCTTCTTCTCTTGTAACTTTACACATTATAGCAAAGTTTTTAACAAGACCACAGTTTGGACCTTCTGGAGTTTCTGAAGGGCAGATTTTACCCCAATGAGTTCCATGCAGTTCTCTCGCTTCAAAGTGTGGCTGTGACCTTGATAATGGTGAAACTATTCTCCTCAATTGAGAGTTTGTTGCTAAGTAACTTGTTCTATCTAAGAGCTGGCTAACCCCAGTTTTTCCTCCAACCCATGTTCCTGTTGCCATAGCGTGTTTAATTCTCTCGGTTAATATATCGCTCCTTACAGCAGCTTGAATTGAAGGAGTTTTGTTCCTTAATGTTTGTCTCTCTAATTGATATTTTATATCCTTAACAAGTTGGCTAAACGCATATCTAAACAAATCTTCCATTAAGTCCCCAGCTAATTTAGCTCTTTTATATGCGTAGTGGTCTTTATCATCTTCTCCTCTATATCCAAAGTAAAGTTCTAAAGCGTTTCTTGCCATTATTCCTAAGAACCTAATTTTCTTTGGGAAATCTTCTTTTGTAACTCCTAAATGGGGCAGTAAATAGTTACATAAAACTGTTTCTGCTCTCTTTAATCTATAATCCTTTGCCTGCCCTGGAGCTACTCTCTTTCCAATAAACTCCAAAGCATCTTCAGGGGAGTTTATGTTATGCTCTTCCCTAATCTCTTGAATGTTTAAAACAATCTCCATAAAGAATCTTTCATCATCAATTGACTCAATGATATCTTTATCTGTCTCAGCCCCAAGTGCTTTCATTAATATAACCAATGGTATCTGCCCAGGCATTCCAGGGAATGTAGCATACAACAAACCATCTGGATGTCTTTCAACAGTACATAAAGCCCTAAATCCGTGTCTTGTTGAAAACACTTTTGCAACATCTACTATCTTTCCACTTCTCTCTGCCTTCTCACATAAAATTCTATTTGGAATTAAATCTTCCTGAGTAATTAATACTTTTTCAGTTCCATTAATTATAAAATAGCCAAATGGGTCTTCAGGGTCTTCTCCCAGGTCTATAAGCTCTTCTCTTGATTTTCCATACAAGTGGCAGATTTTTGAACCAAGCATTACTGGAAGTTCTCCGATATAAACTTCAACAGTTTCCCCTTCCCTTGCATCTTCTCCTTCACCAATAATAGGGGTCATTTCTAAATATAATGGAACTGAATATGTTAAATCTCTGATTCTTGCTTCCATTGGAGTTATTGGTCTTATTGAACCATCAGCTTCTTTAATAACTGGTTTTCCTACTTTAATTTTCCCTAATTTAACTTTATACCCTCCAGTAATCTCTGTTTCAATATATCCAACTTCATCAATAATTTTTTGTAATCTATTTTCTACAAAATCGTTGTATGACTCTATCTGGTGGTCTATTAAACCATGTTCTTTAAAATAAGCATCTACTAATTCTCTCATAATTGCCACCTATTTTTTAAATAATCCTTTTAATAACTAATCTATAAGCTATACTAACTCCAGCCGTTGGACTTTTTCTAATTACTCTAACAACATCTCCTTCTTTAGCTCCAATTTCCTGAATAACAGGGTCGTCTTCATAAATTTTTGGTAGTTGCTGAATCTTTATATTGTATCTCTTCAAAATCTCCTCAACTTCTTCTTTTGGAACTATTTCATGCTTTGGAACCAGTATGTGGTCTGTGACCTTCAAGGTTACTCCTCCCTACCATTTTGTTTAAATATAATTAATGACAAAAATTAGGTTAAAAGAGAGACTCAAGGTAATGATGTAATAAATGTGATGCATCCTTACAAATATTTTTTTCTCATATTTATTTTTTACTTTTATTGTCCTATAAAAATATTTCTTTATTTGAATATTCTGTTAATTTTTTATAGCTACTTTAGCCTTCTTTTTAGTCCCTTCCTTTAGATTTTTAACAAACTCCTCCAACTCCTTTAGGAATTTTTCCTCATCCTTTATTTGTCCATTCTCATCTAAATGTTTTTCAACAATCTTAACAATCGCACTTCCTACAATAGCTCCATCAGCTATTTCAGTTATTTCCTCAACATGCTCCCTCTTTGAGATTCCAAACCCTACACAGGCAGGGATTTTTGAAAACTTTTTAACTCTCTTAATTAACTCTTTCGTCTCTTCAGCTACTTTCTCTCTCGCTCCAGTAATCCCAGTTACAGAAACAACATAAACAAACCCACTACACTTTTCTAAAATTTTCTTTAACCTTTCATCAGGTGTTGTTGGGGCAACTAAAAATATTAAATCAACTCCATACTTTTTACAGTAATTGTATAAGCTATCAGCCTCTTCAATTGGCAAATCTGGAACTATAATCCCAGAAACTCCAGCCTCTTTACATTTTTTAACGAACTCCTCCTCTCCCATCTTAAATATTATGTTATAGTAGGTTAAGAACACCTTTGGAACATTTGGAGCTTTTTCATTCAATTTTTTAGCCAACTCAAATGCCTTCAATGGATTCATGCCACTGTTTAAAGCTCTAACATCTGCTTTTTGTATTGTAATTCCATCTGCAACAGGGTCAGAAAATGGAATACCTATCTCAACAATATCAGCATGCTTACAAATAACTTCTAATGCCTTTTCTGAAATTTCCAAGTTTGGGTCTCCTCCCACATAAAATGCAACAAATGCCTTTTCTCCTTTGTTTTTTAACTCTTCAAATTTTTCTGCTAATTTCATAATCATCCACTCCAACTTTTTAGTAAAAGCTGCCCGAACAACCTTTTTAGAAAAGGTTGATCAAAATCTTAATTTAAATGGGTATCCCAATAGGGCGAAGTCCTATGGTGTCTTGACCAGAACGGATACATTAAAGGGCTTTTAGTCCCTTTAATGTCTCTTAAGATTGTCTCAAGTAATCGAATATGTCTTTAAATCTCCCTTCCCAATGCCTTAGCAACAGTCTGAACGTCCTTATCCCCTCTTCCAGACAAATTAATAACCATTATATCATCTTTATCTAATTTATCAGCCAATTTAACAGCATAAGCTAAGGCATGAGAACTTTCCAATGCTGGTAAAATACCTTCTAACCTACATAGCAATTGAAATGCCTCTAAAGCTTCGTCATCAGTTACACAAACTGCTTTAATCCTTCCCTCATCCTTTAAAAATGAAAGCTCAGGTCCTACTCCAGGATAATCTAAACCTGCTGAAATACTGTAACTTTCTTCTATCTGCCCAAACTCATCCTCTTTAACATAAATCTTAGCTCCATGCAAAACTCCAACCTCTCCAGCACATAATGAAGCTCCATGCATTCCAGTTTCTATCCCTTTACCTCCAGCCTCAACAGCGTAAAGCTCTACGTCATCATCCAAAAACTCATAAAATGCCCCTATTGCATTACTTCCTCCTCCAACACATGCAACGATAACATCTGGCAATCTTCCCTCTTTTTCTAATATCTGCTCTTTAAGTTCTTTACCAATAACTCTTTGGAATTCTCTAACCATCATTGGGTATGGATGAGGTCCTAAGGCAGAACCAAGCAAATAGTAGGTAGTTCTAACGTTGGTTGTCCAATCTCTCAAAGCTTCATTTACAGCATCTTTTAATGTCTGTGAGCCTCCAAATACTGGAATAACCTTAGCTCCCATCAACTCCATCCTAAAAACATTTAATTTTTGCCTTTCAACGTCTTTAGCTCCCATGTATATTATGCATTCTAATCCAAGCTTTGCACATGCTGCTGCAGTAGCAACTCCATGCTGTCCAGCTCCAGTTTCAGCTATAACTCTCTTTTTACCCATCTTTTTAGCTAACAAAGCTTGTCCTAAGGCGTTGTTTATTTTATGAGCTCCTAAGTGTGCTAAATCTTCTCTCTTTAAATAAACTTTACAACCAAGTTCTTCACTCAATCTCTCAGCATAATATAATGGTGTTGGTCTTCCAACGTAATCCCTCAATAAAGCATAGAACTCTTCTCTAAAGTTTCCTTCATTGTTTATCCAAAATCTCTTAAATGCTTCTTCCAATTCAGCTATGGCTGGCATCAATGTTTCTGGAACAAATTTACCTCCGTAAATGCCAAACTTTCCATTTTCATCTGGATACATGTCTTTGTATTTCTTCAAGATGGACACCCCAAAAAGATAATTTTAGCTTCTGAAATAGTATTTGGTAGTAATACTTATACGTTTTGAACTTAATGCAATGCAATGATTCCAACCAATATATAGCCCAATAGAATATATAAGAACGTTTTTTCCTCTTTATGCTCATAGATATGAGGAGCAAGCATAAGAAACGCTCCTAAAAACACCCCTCCAGAGAATGCCAACAGTATCTTTGTAGATACATCCTTTAAAGTCACCAATCCAACTATAGTGCCAAGGACTGTTCCAAATGACACAAAAACCCCTGGATAGAGAGGATTCTTATAGACACCTTTTAGTGGAGATATCAAAACAAATCCAGCTGGGAGTTTATGCATCAATATAGCAAGATACAAAGGAAGCCCTATCTCACTTATATATGATACAGCAATTATCAACCCATCTATAAATGTGTGGATAAAGAAGGATATTGGATAAATAAACTTAATCCTATTTTCTTCTAAGTTGTCACACTCTACACAATATTTTTTTGATAATGGGCAGTATGCTAAATATTTTTCAATAAGATAGACTGTAATCATCCCCAAAATTACATATAACACAAACATGTTGGAGTATGATTTTGGAATTAATATTAGAGTTGCCACTCCAAATATAAATCCAAAGGAAATTGCCTCAAATTCATATTTATATTTTAAAGATACTGAGTAGTAAGCTAAAAGCTCGCCAATACACATGACAATAAAGCTTAGAATTGCAATAAATATTGGAACCTCAACCATGTTTGACACCTAAATTTTATATTTTATCTTATATTAATAATATTCCAACAAAAACCGGATTTAAACGTTAATATCATTCACATTATTTTATTTTTGTTAATTTAAAAATTCAAATTGTATAATTAATTAATATTTGTAGAATATAGCCCTAACTCATTTATGCCCATGAAGCAATTATACAAAAGCTAAAACTTTGGTTATTAATGTTAATTTCTGACTATTCTCATATTTATAGTCATTTATAGTTATTAGATTTTCTAATATATAACTTAAATAAAAATAATAGTTATTATTTTTTAATAACAAAATCTAAAGATATTATATATCAGGTGAATATTCCAAATAAGTAGTAAGATATTTATTGGATAAGCTTGGATAATACTAATATCCCTATTAAGTAATAAAAAAGGTGATAACTTGGTCGTAAAAATAGGAATAATAAAGTGTGGTAACATAGGAATGTCCCCAGTTGTTGATTTAGCATTAGATGAGAGAGCAGATAGAAAGGATATAGCAGTTAGAGTCTTAGGTAGTGGGGCAAAGATGGACCCAGAATCAGTTGAAGAGGTAACAAAGAAGATGGTTGAGGAAGTTAAGCCAGACTTCATCATCTACATAGGTCCAAATCCAGCCGCTCCAGGGCCTAAGAAGGCAAGAGAAATTTTAAGTCAAAGTGGAATTCCTGCAGTGATTATTGGAGACGCTCCAGGATTAAGAGTTAAGGATGAGATGGAACAGCAAGGTTTAGGATACATAATTATAAAATGTGACCCAATGATTGGTGCAAGAAGGGAGTTTTTAGACCCTGTTGAAATGGCATTATTCAATGCAGATGTTATAAGGGTTTTAGCTGGAACTGGAGCTTTAAGAATCGTTCAAGAGGCAATTGATAAGATGATTGACGCAGTTAAAGAGGGCAAAGAAATAGAATTACCAAAGATTGTTATTACAGAACAGAAGGCAGTTGAAGCTATGGAATTCACAAACCCTTACGCAAAGGCAAAGGCCATGGCTGCATTTACAATTGCTGAGAAGGTTGGAGATGTTGATGTTAAAGGTTGTTTCATGACAAAAGAGGCAGAGAAATATATCCCAATCGTTGCCTCTGCTCATGAAATGATTAGATATGCCGCTAAGTTGGTAGATGAAGCAAGAGAGTTAGAAAAAGCAATGGATGCTGTTAGTAGAAAACCACATCACCCAGAAGGAAAGAGATTGAGCAAAAAAGCATTAATGGAGAAACCAGAATAAATTAATCCTTTTTAATTCTATTTTAATTTTTTCCTTTTATTATTTTGCAAATCTCTTTTAGTAACTGCAGTTTATTTCCTTTATAATCAACCTCTACACATCCACATATCTCCCAATGTTGTCTTGGGTATCTTTTATCCCTATAAATCTTTGGTTCTAAGCCAAGTTTTTTTAATGCCTTTTCAATATCCTTTAAAGATGGCTTTTCTATAGCTAACTCTTCTGGAACTTTTCTTCCTTCTCTCCTACTTTTCTTTTTATCTATATAAGATGGCCATATAATCATTTTCTCCCTCTAAATCCATCCTGACCTTCTAAATATATAGACAAATATCATAATTATTACAACCATCAAAGCCATTACAAGCCAAAAACCTTGAGGGTTGTTTGCTAAAGGTAAATAAGAGAAGTTCATCCCGTATATTCCAGTAATCCACATGGGAACAGCGAAAATTGTCGTAACCATAGTTAGGATTTTCATAATTTGGTTCATCTTTATATTTTCTAATGAGAGGGTTATATCCATCATTGAGGTTAAAACCTCTCTATAGGTTGCTGACATATCAATTAACTGTAAAGTGTCGTAGTAAAGGTCTTCAAAGTTCTCTCTGTCTTCTTTTGTGGTTATTGGAAGATACTTTCTCTTTAATAAAACTAAGACATCCCTATTAGCTATTAAAGATTTATGAAAATAAACCAAAGTTTTTCTTAATCCTAAAATTTTTTCCATAACCTCTCTGTCATAGCCAGCTAATAATTTATCCTCCAACTCCTCCAACTCATCTTCTAAATTCATTAAAATTCTTGAATAACTCCTTGTAATCTCATTTAATATATGGTATAATAAAAAGCCAATTCCTCTTTCAAATACAATTCTTGGTTTTTTTGTTGATATTAATTTATGCAATCTTCCAATAGCCTTTATTTTATCCGAGTGGATTGTTAGTAGGAGGTTATTCTTAATATAGATACCTAAGGATGTTGTTGTAATATCCTCTTCAAATAATGGAGCTTTGTAAATAATTAAGTAAAAGTCCTCATCTTCCTCTACCCTTGGAATTTCCTGCTCATCTAAACCAATTTGTAAATCAGAGACAGAAATACCAATTTTTTTAGAGAGTTTATATAGCTCTTCATCTTTTGGGTCATAACAATCAATCCAAATAAGTCTATAATCTTCAAAGCTAATTTCATCAAGTTTTGGCTCGACAATACTGCCATCTTTAGCTATAGCAATTACCGTAATCATATTAGCCCTTTGTGATGCTATTTTTTAATTTTTTGAATTTATCTTCTTTTGAACTTTTTGTAAATAGGATAACTGAAAGAATAATAACAATAGATATGTAAATTATAACACACATAACAAACATTATAAAGCTTATCTTTTTTAGTAGGTATTCCCCACCAGAAATAATCAGTTCTCTCGATATGAATATACATATCAAACAGAAAAAATACTTTTTAAGTATTTCTAAAAGGTCTTTTTCTGAGTTGATAATGGTATCTACAAATTTCCCAACCATTAAAATCAACAATGAAAGTGTTAAAGAATCCACAAAGTGCAATAAAAATTCTCCTATAAATTCTGTAAGTGTTGATGAAGTTTTATTAATAGAACTTAATGAGTATATTAGTCCAATAATTAAAATAAATATAGATATAGATGCAGAGATAGGAAAAACCCTCCCTACATCAAACTCTTCTTTCTTTTTAATTTTCTCCATTAATAACTTTCTAACACCCACTCCTTCCGATAATATATATAACCCAATAATTCCAACAACAATTCTCCAACCTATATCTGCAAATATCGCATACAATATTAAAGAAAATCCAATAAATGTTAAAATTAATGGGATATATTCTTCCATGGTCTTTTTAATAAACTCTTGGATTAAATAATAAGTGGATTCTAAGGTTTCACTCTGCTTAACTATAACTCTCTTCTTCCACACAAAAATATTTTTTGACTCCAAGTATTTTAAAATCATCTCATCCTCTTTTCCATCAGATACCAAATAAATAAAATCTGGATTATACAGATATAACAAAAAGTCTATCTGCTCCTTTATTCTCAATGCACATTTCTCTGATTCAACATCAACATCTCCAGAAATTGTAGCTATTTCAACATCTTTTCCACTTGCTTTTAACTCATCGTAAATCTTAACCCCTCCAAGAATTGCATTAACATCGCTATCTCCAGGGTCTGCCAAACCTAATTTTATCAATGCCTTTATGTTTTCCTCCCTACCTAAAATTGGTGTGTTTAGACCAGCTTTTCTTCCAATATCGTCATCAATATCAACAACAAGAACAAGATAATTTTTTACTCCTTCCTTTTCCATCCTTACTCCCTCTCATAGGCAAATAATGATAAACAAGATAAACAATGCCAACATTCTTAAAAATAACAGATAATTATAGTTACACTATTTAATGTTATATATACCTTTTAATTAATTAAAAATTATTTAATTTAATAAAATCCATCCCCAAAGGGCAATGACTAATAGAGAGAAAGTTGTTGTAATAAATATAGATGAAGCTATCAATTTAATATCTAACTCATATAATGTCCCTAAAACGAGCGTCATCATTGCTGAAGGCATAGAACTCTCAACCAATAAAACATTCTTCTCTAAACCTTTTATATTGATTAGTTCAGATAACGTAAAGGCAGTAGCTGGAGATACAATGAATCTAAATATTGACGCTATAATTCCCCAAAAGACTCCAAACTTTAAAGCCTTTGGTGAGAGAGATAAACCCAAAGACATCATGATTAAAGGGACAGTTGCTGAAGATAGATAATTTAAAGATTTTAAGATAAAGCTTGGAATATAATTTAATTTAAAACCAAAAAATACTAAGATTATTGATAGAATTCCAGTTATTAAGGGAGGGAATTTAGCCATATCTTTTAGGATGCTTTTATCTCTACCTTTTCCAAATCTTATCCCAACATAAGTTCCTAATAGCATTGTAGCAAAAACTCCTCCTAAGTCGCAGAATATAGCTCTTGCCAATCCCTCTTCACCAAACATTCCCAAAGCTACTGGATAACCTAAAAATCCAGTATTTCCAAGCATTGATACCAAAATTAATCCTCCAAGCTTTTCATCCTTTAATTTAAAGATGTGCTTTCCAAGTAAATAAGCCAATATCCCAACAAATAAACAGCATAAAAAAATGACCACTGGAAGCTTTAAAAATTCTAATATCTGAGATGAGGAGACATTTTTTGATATAGTTAAAAATATCGTTGAAGGCATAGCAATGTAAATAACGATATTGTTTAAAATCTTTGCATGTTCTTCTTTTAAAATCCCAAAGATTTTTGAAAAATACCCAACTAAAACTAAAATTAAGACAATTAAAACAACATCCATGGGTATCACTTTATTATTCTCCCCTCTTCATCTATCTCTCCCTTTCTAATCCTCGTTGTTGATATTGGCTTTCCATCTTCAGCTAATATAGGTTTGAAGATAACTATCTTTAATGGCTTTAATCCTTTAGACTCTCTTATTTTGTTTATTTTCTCTGCATTTTTTAGTGTTTCTTGAGTAACAACTATTATATCGTAATCTTCAGTTATTGCATCACCATAAGCATCATTTATAACTTTAATTTCATAATCAGCTTTAATACTATCCAAAAACTTTTTTAAATTTTCTATTCTTGTTTTTAAATCATTTATTTTATGTGTTTTATATTTTTTGGCAAATTCATCACTTGTTATTCCTATAGTTAATTTTCCTAAAGAGGATGCAAATTTTAAAAGCTCCTTATGCCCTCTATGCAGAATATCAAATGTTCCTCCTACTACTACCTTCATGGCTATAACCTACCCCTATTTTGCAGAAATCTATAGAATTCATTTGAGAGATTAACTATATCTTTAACAGAGAGTTTAAAAACCTTCTCATTTATTAGGTTTTTTATCTCTGAGTTTGTATTTAAAAAATCTTCCAATATCTTTTTCATTTCATCTTTGTTATAGTTTAATTCTTTGGAAGAATCAATCAACGCCTTCCTAACTGATTTATTTCTATGTTGAAATATAGCTCTCAAAAAATCATCAAAGAAATTTTCATTCTCTATGTGGTATTTGCCTTTGTTAGGTTTTATTTTAACTATTGCAGAATAAACCTTTGGTTTTGGATAGAAAGCACTTGGTGGAACTTTAGCTACTATCTCAACATCTGCCCTTGATTGAACCGCCACAGATAACCTTCCATAATCTTTTGTTCCCTCTTTAGCTACCATTCTCTTGGCAAACTCATACTGATACATTAAAACAGCTAAATCAAAGCCCCTCTTTATCAATTTAAATGTTATTGGTGATGAAATTTGATATGGAAGATTAGCTACAACCTTATTAAAATCTAACTTGTTTAAATCAACTTTTAATGCATCTCCCCAGATGATTTCTATATTGTTATAAAGCTCTTTTAATTTATTAGCATAAGGCTCTAAGCTTTTATCTATCTCAATGACATAGACTTTTTTAGCATTTTTAGCAAGCTCTTCTGTTAAAATTCCTTTTCCTAAGCCAATCTCTAAAACTACATCATCCTTTGTAAGATTTGCAGATTCCACTGCCTTATTAACAAAATTCTTATCTATTAAAAAGCATTGCCCTAATTTTTTCTTTGGTTTGAACATTGTTTCACTTTTTATTTATTCTAAAAAAGAGAAAAGAAAATAAAAATTTATTCTAACAACTTAACAACTTTCTCTTCAATCTCATCAACTGGTTTATTTAATATATTAGCCAATGCCTCAGCAAATATTCTTGCATACTTCATAACATACTTTCTCTTTTTCTCTTCTTCAGCCTCTCTTCTAATTCTTGATAAATATTTCTCTAATTCTCTACCACAAATCATCAACGCATGTCTAATTTCATTATAAATTTCTTCATTTTCATTTTCACTACAAGCAACTGCCTGCTTTCCTGCTGAAGTGTAAGGGATAAACGTAGATATTAGATTAACAAACACTGTTATTGGTGCATCTTCTCCTCTCAACCCATACCTCTTCCAATTTATACTCTTAACTGCCTTAGTTAAACCACAGGCTGAGGCATCATACAGCAAAGGAACGTGGTTAGCAAATCTCATAATCTCCATTCTTCTTCCTTCGTCTCCCTGCCTCCCAGCGTTTCCTCCATAGGCAATAGCAACTTCAACAGCGAATGGAATTCCTCCTTTATAAGTTTTTGGATTTCTCGTAATTGCCTTAACAAAATCTGGCTGTAAAAGCTCTTTTAATGATTTTTCTATATTCTCTGCTCCAATAGGTCTTAATCCTGTTGTTGGAGGAGCCATAAATTCCATACTTTGAAGACAATTAACAATCATTTCCGCCTCATCCCAAGTTAATTCCTTAGGATTTTTATTTAATATGCTTTTGACTTCATCCTCAAATTTTTTTAGTTCTTCATCAGATATTAGTCCTTTATTTTTTATTTCAGCGATAAATTCTTCTGGATTTTTAACTATATTTTTAACTTTTTTGTTTAATTCATCAACAACTGTAGCTGATAAATAGTTCTTTTCAGCCCATTCCATAAAGTTTTCAGGTATCTTCTTAAAGTGGTTCTTTAACTTGTTTATCTCCTCTTCACTTAGCTTATTAAATAAATATTCCATTGTTATATACTTTAAAGCGTATCTCTTTAATTCATCTAAGCTCTCTGGAAGGTTTTTAATTAACATTCTAACGGTTTCTATCTCATCATCGGTAATATAATCTTTAAATTTATTTAGATAGCTCTCAATATCTATATTTAAATAGCAAGAAACAACCATGTTCCAAAATACACTATCTTTAAATTTCTTTAATATTAAATCTCTAAGCATGTAATTTATAAGCTCTTTAATTCTTTTTGTTGTAACTCTTGAAAGTTCAGAGACGAGCATTGAAGAAACTTTCTTTGATTTTGTCTTTCTTGCAATATATAATAGTTCATCGGTAGTTAAACCATAAGGATGAGGTTTCATCTCCTCTGGTTTTTTAGGCAGTTCATTAACAACCCTATCAAATACAACCTCTCCATAAGGGTCTTTTAATACAATTTTTGCGTGTGGTGTTGCTAAACTTATTCTCCTCAAATATTCAAAAGGTCCAAACTCTCCTCTGTTGTAGCTAACTTCTTTAAACTCTCCCTCTACTCTTGTTCCTCTCCATTTTCCTTTTCTTACTTTTTTTGATACAATTTCTCCTTCGTTTTTCTCAACATTCATCTTTACTTCAACTTCATAGATATTGCCATCTCCAGTTGATGTTATAATTTTTAACGGCTTTCCAGTGGTTATTTGTGAAAATAGCAGAACTCCAGCAGCCCCAATTCCCTGCTGTCCTCTTGATTGAATAAACCTATGCATCTTAGAACCAGCTAACATCTTTCCAAATACCTTTGGGATGAATTCTAAAGGAATTCCAGGACCGTTGTCTTCAACTGCCACTTTATAGTGGTCAGCTCCTAACTTCTCAATCTCAACTTTTATATCTGGCAAAATGCCGGCTTCTTCACATGCATCTAAGCTGTTTGTAACCAATTCATGGATTATAGTTGTTAAACTTCTAATTTTTCCACTGTATCCAAGCATGTGTTTATTTTTCCTAAAAAATTCAGCAACTGAATGTTCTTTAAATTCTTTAAATAATTCATCTCCCATGAATCCCACCATTAAACTTATTTTGCAAATTAAGCTTTTATGTTGAAAATGATATATAAAATTTAAAATTGTCATATTTATATTTATCAATAAATATCAGTAAAATAAATAATGTAACAAAATAGAAATTAACTAAACTATTTTTAAACTTTAAATCTTATTTTCTTTAACAACAATCATCCTATCTGTGCAAGTAAAGCATGGGTCACAGCTTGCTATAATTAATTCAGCATCTGAAACATGATGTCCTGGCAGAATTGCTTCCATACAAGCTAAGTTGGTTGCTGTTGGTGTCCTAATTTTTACCTGTCTAACTCTACCATTTTCATCTAAACCATAAGAATAATAAACCTGCCCTCTTTGAGCTTCATTATAAACATCTATTGGTTTAAACTCCTTTAATTCATAGTTTGGGTTATATATTCTTTTATCCAAATTTGGCAAGTCCTTTAAACCCTGTCTAATGATTTTAACGCTCTCAAAACACTCATAAAATCTAACTGCCAATCTGCTAAATACATCTCCATCATCAAACACAATCTCTTCAAACTCAAAGTTATCATAAACAGGGACTTGTCCCATCTTTCTCATGTCACTATGTATTCCAGAACCTCTCGCTGTTGGGCCAAGAGCATGGAGTTTTTTAGCAGTTTTTTTATCTAAAACACCAACATCCTTAATCCTTGACATAATCATTGGGTCATTAACGGTTCTTTCCAATAATTTCTTTAAATTTTCTTCAAACTTTTCCAACCTCTCTAATAAAGCTGGAATCTTGCTCTCTTTTATATTACATCTCGGCCTAATTCCTCCTATTATAGGGCAAGAGTATTGAGCCCTCCCTCCAGTAATCTCTCCCAATATTTGCATTATTGGTTCTCTAATCATAAAAGCTCTGAAAGCCATTGTTTCAAAGCCTAAAACCTCAAAGGCATGTCCAAACAGCAACATGTGGGAATGTAATCTCTCCAACTCTTCAACTATAGCCCTTATATACTCAGCTCTCTCTGGAACCTCTATATCACATCCTCTCTCAGTAACTGTAACGTTACACCATACATGAATATGTGAGCAAATACCACAAATCTTTTCAGATAATATACTAATTTTTTCTGGTGGCAATCCTTCCATGATAAGCTCAATTCCCCTATAATTAACACCAATTACTAATTCAGCCTCTTTTATAATTTCATCTTCAATAAACAATCTTAACCTATGTGGTTCAAGCATTGTAGGATGAACTGGACCTATAGCTATCTCTCCCTCATACTTCATGAACAACACCCAACAATTATAAACATGATAATAGGTATATGACTCACTAAGGTAATGAATAGATAATTTATCATAATTAATAATGATAATTAGCTTAACCTTTTATATAGTTTTGTTTTAATAAAGTTATCGAGATGCATTATTATTTTATTACAAATCTGGTGATTGTTATGACTCAAATGGATGATGCAAAAAATGGGATTATCACTGAAGAGATGAAAATCGTTGCTGAAAAAGAAAAAATTGATATTGAAAAGCTTAGAAAACTTATAGCAAAAGGATATGTAGTTATTTTAAAGAATGTTAATAGGGATACAAATCCAGTAGGAATTGGGCAGAGTTTAAGAACTAAAGTAAATGCAAACATTGGGACGTCTCCAGATTGTGTTGATATAGAATTGGAGATAAAAAAGGCAAAAATTGCTGAAAAATATGGGGCAGATGCAGTAATGGATTTAAGCACTGGAGGTAATTTGGAAGAGATAAGAAAAGCGATAATGGATGCTGTTAAAATCCCTATTGGGACAGTTCCAATATATGAAGTTGGAAAATTGGCAAGAGAAAAGTATGGAAGAGTCATTGATATGAATGAAGATTTGATGTTTAAGGTTATTGAAAAGCAAGCTAAAGAAGGAGTAGATTTTATGACTTTACATTGTGGTATAACTAAACAGTCAGTTGAGAGATTAAAGAGAAGTGGAAGAATAATGGGAGTTGTAAGTAGAGGAGGAGCATTTTTAACCGCCTATATCTTATATCACAACGAAGAAAACCCATTATACAAAAACTTTGATTATTTATTAGATATCCTTAAAGAGCATGATGTAACTATAAGCTTAGGAGATGGAATGAGACCTGGTTGCTTAGCAGATAACACAGATAGGGCTCAAATTGAAGAGCTCATTACTTTAGGAGAGTTGGTTGAAAGATGTAGGGAGAAAGGAGTTCAATGTATGGTTGAAGGGCCAGGACATATTCCTATAAACTACATAGAAACAAACATCAGATTGCAAAAAAGTTTATGTAAAAATGCTCCATTCTACGTTTTGGGGCCGATAGTTACAGATATAGCCCCTGGCTATGACCATATAACTGCTGCAATTGGTGGAGCTTTAGCAGGCTATTATGGAGCTGATTTCCTCTGCTATGTAACTCCAAGTGAGCATTTAAGATTGCCTACAATAGAAGATGTTAAAGAAGGAGTTATAGCTACTAAAATAGCTGCTCAAGCTGCTGATGTTGCTAAAGGGAATAAATTAGCATGGGAAAAAGAGACAGAGATGGCTTATGCAAGGAAAAACCATGATTGGGAAAAGCAGTTTGAATTAGCAATAGATAAGGAGAAGGCAAGAAAGATGAGAGAAGAAATTCCATCAAAAGAAGAAAAGGCATGTTCAATTTGTGGGGATTACTGCGCTTTGTTAATGGTTGAAGAGTTAGGAAAGAGATAAAATGTGGTGTCTATTATGAACAAAAATGAATTAATAACTGAAATTTTAAAAAATGAGGTAGTTAAGGCGTTAGGTTGCACAGAAGTTGGATTAATTGGTTATACTGTCGCTAAGGCAAAACCAGAGGATTTGTATTCAATAAAAGAGATTAAATTAATCTTAGATAAGGGAACTTTTAAAAATGCCTTTTCAGTTGGTGTTCCTAACACTAATAAATTTGGAATATTGCCAGCAGTTGTTGGTGGTTTGTTAGGAAGGGAAGAGAATAAGCTTGAAGTATTCAAAGACATAAAATATGATGAGAAATTAGAAGAATTCATTGAAAATAAGTTAAAAATAGAAGTAATTGATTCAGACGTTTATTGTAAAGTAATTATAAAAGCTAATAAAGTATATGAGGCAGAAACAAAAGGGAGTCATTCTGGAAAATCTCTATCTGATGATTTAAAAAATGCATACAAAAGCCTAACTCTTAAAGATTTCATTGATTATATTGAAGATATTCCTGAAGAAGTTATTAAAATTATTAAAGAAACAATAGAAACTAACAAAAACCTCTCAACGCCAGAAGTTCCAGAAGATTTTATTAGCTTAGATTTAAAGGATGAAATTCTAAATCATATGCTTAAAAAAACAGTTTCAGCAGTTTATAATAGAATGATAGGTATCAATAAACCAGCCATGGCTATTGCTGGTAGTGGAAATATGGGATTAACAGCTACTTTACCAATAATCGCCTATGATGAAATAAAAGGGCATGATGAAGAGAAATTGACAAAATCTATAACTCTATCAGCTTTAACAACTATATATTCAGCATATCATTCATCCTACATCTCAGCAATGTGTGGATGTGTAAATAGAGGAGGAATTGGAGCTGTTTCTGGTTTATCCTATTATATATTTGGATTTGATAGAATTGAAGAAAGTATTAAAAGCTTTACAGCAAACCTTCCAGGAATCGTTTGTGACGGAGGAAAAATTGGCTGTGCTTTAAAGATAGCTTCTGGTGTCTTTGCTATATATTTATCTTTATTCTCCAAAGTGCCATATACAAATGGAATTGTCGGAAAGGACTTTAAAGAATGCATAGAGAATATTGGAAAAATTGGGAAAGCAATGAAACCAGTAGATGATGAGATAATAGAGATTTTGAAAAACAAGAAATAATTATTTTTTAAAGATAATTTTTATAACTCTTTTTAATGTTAGATTTTCTTCATACAGCAAAACACCAATTTTAAACAGCTTAATTGATAAGATAAAGGATATTACTATACTAACAATCATAATTGCTGTTGATAATACAATTTCTATTAAAGGTAGCTGAGTTACACTCGCTCTCAAAACAACTGCATAAGGAGCAGTAAATGGAACATAAGAAAGAATTTTAGCCATATAGTGATTTGGATTAACCATTATCGTGTTCATAAACATTATTGGAATAATTTGGATGATTATTATTGGAGATATTAATTGAGATGCATCTTTTGGATGAGAAAACAAGGAAGACAACCCGCATAGTAGAGATGAATAAAACAAGTATCCTAATACAAAATAAATCAAAGCAAAGATTGCTAAATACAGAGAGACTTTAACTGCATAAGTTATTATTATAGGTAAAGCAAACAACACCCAAATTCCTATTTGCAATAAACCAACAGCCGAAATTCCCAGTATTTTACCAAACATTAGATTTTCAGCTGATGAATAGCAAAGCAAAAGCTCCATAATTCTATTTTGCTTCTCTTCAATAATTGATGAGACAATAATTCCTGATAGTGAAGAGATAGCCATATACAACAAGAAAACAAATCCAATTGGCAATAATTGAGATAAAAACGTCTCTTTTTCAAATCCTTTTTTAGATACAGAATAAATTTCAAGATTCATAGGATTTATAACTCTATTGTATGTTTTATTATCAACCTTACCTTTTAAAAGCTTTTTTAATAGGAATTTATTTAGAGTATCTGTAATTATAGGATTTGGTGATTTTGTTGTTGAGTAAAGTATTATTTTTCCAGAATCTAAGTAATCTTTTGGAATAACTATTAAAGCATCTATGCTTTTATTTAAAACATCCTCTTTGCCTTTTTCAATGTTTTCATATTTTATAAAATATATGGTTGTATTTTTTCCAAAGTTATTTTCTACAACTTTATTTGGAATACCTAAGCCAAATTCATCAACATAGCCAACTTTTATCTCCTTAATGTCAAACATCATAAAACTTCCAATTATCGCTAAGGCAATTATAATTAAAGGCCCTATAATAGTAGCTATTAAAAACTGTTTCCTTTTTATATTGCTGAGAACTTCTCTTTTTCCAATAGTTAAAATTTTTTTGATATTGAGTTTCATTATATCACCACTATTCATCTAAAAATAGATCTTCCAATGAATATCTAACCTCAAATTTAATTACATCTTCTGCCTTTTCTTTTAAAATTAAAACAGCCTCTTCATAAGGAATCTCTTTCTTTATTAACTTTCCGTTATCTAAATACTCAATGTATGCCATTTTTCTACAGATATCTTCAATCTTTCCATAATGAACTGCTTTCCCTTTCTTTAAGATTAAAACTCTATCACACAACCTCTCTATCTTTTCTAATTGATGAGTTGATAGTATTATTGTTTTTCCTTCTTCCTTTAGCTCAAATATTATATCTCTCAGTAGTCTAACATTAACAACATCCAACCCAGAAAACGGCTCATCTAAAATAACAATATCTGGATTATGAATAACTGAAACAATAAATTGAACTTTTTGCTGATTTCCTTTAGATAGTTCTTTAATTTTTGAGTATTTGTAATTACTAATTTTTAGTTTATTTAACCAGTAATCAATACTTTTGGCAATCTCTTCTTTTTTCATCCCAGCCAATTCACCAAAAAACTTTAATACATCTACAACTTTCTCATCCCTATAAAGTCCCCTCTCCTCTGGCAAATAACCAATTTTTCCATTAACTTCTACATAGCCAGTATATTCCTCAATAATCCCTGCCAATATTCTTAAAGTAGTTGTTTTTCCAGCTCCATTATGCCCCAATAATCCAAAAATCTCCCCTTCATAAACTTCAAAAGAAATCTCATCCAAAACCTTTTTATCTCCAAAGTATTTTGTTAAGTTCTCTACCTTAATTTTTGGTTTCATAATCTCCCAACATTAATTTTATTAATGGTGATTATTAATATTCTTTTGAGTTTTAAAATTAAAGTTGTTGATGTGATAAAATGCTCGAACCAATTGCCTATGATATTGGAAGACTGTGCAAAGAGGAAGATAAAGAACTAACCCCTAAGCTAATTGACATTGATGTCATAGGACTTTCGCAGGAAAAAATTTTTTATGGTATAATGACACCTTTTAGGTGTCCAAATTCCAAATCCATATATGAACTGCGAAAGTCCTATGTTAAAGCTGATGGCATAAAGATGCCTTTTGATACATTTAGAGAACTAACCTCAATATTTAAAAAATCTTTTATTGGAACTGTTAAATATAAGGGTAATGTATTTAAATATCAAATACTAAACTTTGGTAAGCACGTTGATTTAATTGAATTGGAAGATGCTGATTTATATATCATAGCAGATGGTAGAAGGTTGATAGAAAGAAAAGAACTTCAAATAATACCAAAAATTAGAGAAAAAATATCTCCAAACTCAGCTATTTACTCCCCAGCTGTATTTCCTTGGGAAATTCCACTATTGGCTTATATAGGCGTTGATTACTTTGATGACTCATTAGCTAAGTTATATGCATCAATGGGCTACAAATTTACAAAAAATAGGGCTGTAAAGGTAGATAGCTTTAGTTTTGAGGAATTATATAATAACAATAAAAAAGTTTATGAGGAAATCTTAGAAGAAGTTAGGATAGCTATAAAAAATGGATTTCTAAGAAATGTTGTTGAAGAAACAGCTGTATCTCATCCATATTTGTGGGCAAATTATAGAAGATATGAGCCAGATTTAAGAAACATCCCGTTATCAAAAGAAAATAAGATTATTGTAACAACCAACATTAATATTCCAGAGGTTAAAAAATATTTGGAAAGATTAGATAACTATGAGCCGTATTCAAACATTATAGTTTTATTACCTTGCTCATCAAAAAAGCCCTACTCAATTTCCCAATCTCACCAAAAATTTATAAAGGCGATAAAATCTGCAAAAGTTGTTGTTGAGGAAGTTATATTAACATCTCCCTACGGATTAGTGCCGAGAGCTTTGGAAAGGTTAGTCAATTATGACATTCCAGTAACTGGAGAATGGAGTTTTGAAGAGATAGAGCTTATAAACAACTGTTTAAAAAACTTCTTAAAGAAGGTTAAGGAGAAATTTGATGATTATATTGTTATAGCTCATCTTCCAGAACACTACCTTGAGATTTTGGAGTTGGATGATATTGTTATTACATCAAAAGGAAATCCAACATCAGAAGAAGCTTTAAAAAATTTAACTGACACACTAAAAAAGTATAAAGAACTAACAAAAAGTAAAGATATAAATAAAAAGGGACAAAGAATTCATAATATTCAGCAACTTGCAGAGTTTCAATTTGGCATAAACTTTATACCAAACGAAATATTTATAAATCATAAGGGGCAAATATTTACAAAAATTAACAATAAAAATCAACAAATAGCATCAATAAATCCAAAAAATGGTTTGCTTATCTTAACCTTAAGTGGGGGAGAGTTGTTGTGGAACAGTGGGGGAAAAGACATCAACTATATTGAAGTAAATTATGAAATTAAAAAAGGTTCTCTCTTTCCTCCCGGATTTGTTGATTGCAATGAAAATATTTCCTATAATGATGAAGTCGTCTTAATTAAAGATGATACATTTTTAGGGATTGGAAGAGCTTTGATGAGTGGTTTTGAAATGAAAAAGGCAAAGCATGGAGCTTTAGTAAATATAAGAAATGTTAAAAGCTGACCTCCTCTCCGAGCTAAAGCTCGGAGGTTCCCACGGGGAACACCCTTCTCCCTACCGTCGCCGGTAGGTCACAGGGCAGGTTCAGCTCATCGGGCTGGGTCAGACAGCCCTCAAATAAAAATTATACACTAAATCGAATATATAAAAATTATGCTTGCTTATTCACCTTCCTAAATCCCCTCCGAGCTAAAACATTGGAGTTTTCTTAACAACAATTAATGGTGAATAGTTAATGGAGATTGAGAGAGTAGCTGAGCTAATATTATTAAAAGATAAAAATTTTAAAGAGAAAGAAAGACTAAGAGATCTATTAAGGGAATATATAAAAACAAAAGATGAAATTAGTTATTTAGAAAATATCCTTGAAGATTTTGAAAATTTGGATGTAAATTTAAAACATCTCAAAAGAGATGCTGATATTATAAAATCAATACTGCCAAGATTAAGTAAATTTACAAACATCCCAGTTTTCATGAAAATCGTTAAAATGTTAGAGGCAGTTGAAAAAATTGATACAGAAGATCTTGAATCTGTGAGATGGAACATCAATAAGGAAATAGAAGAGCTAAATGATAAACTTAAAACACTTGAGAATGAATTAAGGGTTATAATAATCAATGAAGCATTATCAAAAATAGGTACTTCGAATTTAGAAGAGTTTTCAAAATATTTAGAAAATCTGAGGTATGAAGAAAAAAATCAAAAAGAAGAAGCGTATAATTAGTGTCTTATTATTTTAAGAATTTTTGAAAGACACTATAAAATTTTTAAATTGTAATTTCTTCAAATACAGGTTTTTCTTTTTCAACTCTTGCATATACAGAGACATAATTTTTTATTCCACTCCATTTTATTTTCTCTCCTAAAACCTCTTGGATTTGGAATATCCCAGCTTCATTTGATAGTATTACCTCAATTTGTATTGGCTTCTCATCGCCCTCCTTTATTTCAACTCTTTCAATTGAAGCCGCTGAAACTGAATGTATATCATAGCATTTTTTACAGATTGGAATTCTTGACCTTCCCTTTGTCATATCTGTTCCATCTGCAACGGCAATAACTCCAGCTTCAATCGTTAATCCCATAATTCCTTCACTGTGAGAATAAATAGCGTGTAAAACCTCAGTAGTCATCTGATAAGCTTTCTCTTCTTTATAATACTTTTTTAATATGTTTTCAACTATATCCAAAGCCAAATATGCTGAATGTAAGTGATGAATATCTCTATGCACTGAATTTCCAATATCATGCAAATAAGCTCCCAAAAGAGTTATAACTAAAGAATCTTCAAAACTGCCTTTGCAGTCTTTTACAAAACTTGGCTCTATCCCTTTTTTATATAAAATTTTTAGCATCTTTATTGCATTGTTTGCCACTATCTTAGCGTGTGTTTTTCCATGGTCATTGTAGCCTAATCTACCAACAGCCATGATATTTGACATTTTTAAAAAAGTATTTACCTTTTTATTTTTAATTAGTTCATCATAAATCATTTTTGGAATCCCTTGTAGAGAATTTAGCTCTTCGAAGTCCATATCTCTCCCCATTTAGATAAAACTTGTTTTTAATTTAATTAAAATAATTTAAATTTAAAATTAAATTAACCTTCAAGGCAATAAAATAAAAATATTTTTTAGAAGTTTATTTCCTATCCTTCAGCTTAATCATCTCATCGAATAAAAACATTGTGTCATGAGGTCCTGGTCTTGCCTCTGGGTGGAATTGAACTGAGAATATTGGTAAATCCTTATGCCTAATACCTTCAACAGTCATATCGTTTAGATTTATAAAGCTAACTTCTACATCATCTGGTAAGCTCTCCTTTCTAACAGCAAATCCATGGTTTTGGGAGGTTATATAAACTTTTTGTGTTTTTAAATCTTTAACTGGCTGGTTTCCTCCCCTATGCCCAAACTTCATCTTGTATGTTTCTCCACCAAATGCTAAGGATAAAAGTTGATTACCTAAACAAATTCCTGTTATTGGGACAACACCAATTAAGTTTTTAATATTTTTAATAACTTCTTTTAATCTTGCTGGGTCTCCTGGGCCATTGGAGATTAAAACAAAATCTGGTTTGTATTCTAAGATTTCATCATACTTTGTGTTGTATGGGACTTGAATAACTTCACAGTTTCTTTGAACTAAACTTCTTATAATATTCAATTTAACTCCACAATCAATTAAAACACATCTTGCCTTTGGGTTAGCTGTTTTATGAATTTTTGGTTCTTTTGTTGAAACTAAAGGAACTAAATCAATATCTGATATATCACTGTATCTTTTAACTCTCTCCAATAATTCAGATATTTCATCATCACTTATTTCTTCAGCAACCTTTAAACAGCTTTTAACAACTCCTTTATCCCTAATCTTTCTTGTTAAGAATCTTGTATCAATATCTTGAATTCCTGGGATATCATACTCCTTTAAAAAGTCATCTAAAGCTTTACTTGTTACCTCTCTAACAACAAAACCCTCTGCCTTTATCCCATCTGACTCAAACCAATCCTTTTTAACTCCATAATTCCCTTCTAATGGATAAGTCATCATAACTATTTGCCCTTTATATGAAGGGTCTGTTAAAACTTCAACATAACCAGTCATAACTGTTGTAAAAACTAATTCTCCAAAAACCTCTTTCTCTGCTCCAAAACCTTTTCCTTTTAAAATTGTTCCGTCCTCTAAGATTAACACTGCCTCCATATATTTCACCAAAATACCTATAAACTATCACATATATATATGATTGGGATAATCATCTATCTACTGCTTTTAGAGGACATTATGCATTTTATAATTTATGGTTGTTAATAATTGATGAAATGGTGAATAGACATGGTTAAGATATTAGTTACAGACCCATTGCATGAAGATGCAATAAAGATATTAGAGGAAGTTGGAGAGGTTGAAGTAGCTACTGGATTAACAAAAGAAGAATTGTTAGAAAAAATTAAAGATGCAGATGTTTTAGTTGTTAGAAGTGGGACAAAGGTCACAAGGGATGTTATTGAGAAGGCTGAAAAATTAAAGGTTATTGGTAGAGCTGGAGTTGGAGTGGATAACATAGACGTTGAAGCAGCAACAGAAAAAGGGATTATAGTAGTTAATGCCCCTGATGCTTCATCAATCTCTGTAGCTGAGCTAACTATGGGATTAATGCTTGCTGCTGCAAGAAACATTCCTCAAGCAACAGCATCATTAAAAAGAGGAGAATGGGATAGAAAGAGATTTAAAGGTATTGAATTGTATGGAAAAACACTTGGAGTTATTGGTTTGGGAAGGATAGGACAGCAAGTTGTTAAGAGAGCTAAGGCATTTGGAATGAACATAATTGGTTACGACCCTTACATCCCAAAGGAAGTTGCTGAAAGTATGGGAGTTGAGTTGGTTGATGATATAAATGAGCTATGTAAGAGGGCTGATTTTATAACTCTGCATGTTCCATTAACACCAAAAACAAGACATATTATTGGTAGAGAACAAATAGCCCTAATGAAAAAGAATGCCATAATTGTTAATTGTGCAAGAGGAGGACTTATTGATGAAAAGGCTTTATATGAAGCATTAAAAGAGGGTAAAATTAGAGCAGCAGCCTTGGATGTGTTTGAGGAAGAGCCACCTAAGGACAATCCATTATTAACGTTAGATAATGTTATAGGAACTCCACACCAAGGAGCTTCAACTGAAGAGGCACAGAAAGCAGCTGGAACTATTGTGGCAGAGCAGATAAAGAAGGTTTTGAGAGGAGAGTTAGCTGAAAATGTTGTAAATATGCCCAATATTCCCCAAGAAAAGTTAGGAAAACTAAAACCATACATGTTGTTGGCAGAGATGCTTGGAAACATTGTTATGCAGGTATTAGATGGTTCTGTTAATAGGGTTGAACTTATATATTCAGGAGAATTAGCCAAAGAAAAAACTGATTTAATAAAAAGAGCTTTCTTAAAAGGGCTTTTGTCACCAATATTATTGGCTGGAATCAATTTGGTTAATGCCCCTATTATAGCAAAAAATAGAAATATCAATGTGGTTGAAAGCTCAACCTCTGAAGAGAAATATGGAAATGCTATAAAAATAACTGCTGAAAGTGATAAGAAAAAATTCTCAATAGTTGGGGCAATAATAAACAATAAACCAGTTATCTTAGAAGTTGATGGATATGAAGTTAGCTTCATTCCAGAGGGAGTTTTAGCAATTATTAAACATATTGATAGACCTGGCACAATTGGTAGGGTGTGCATAACATTGGGTGATTATGGAATAAATATTGCAAGTATGCAAGTAGGAAGAAAAGAGCCTGGAGGAGAAAGTGTAATGCTATTAAACTTAGACCATACAGTCCCTGAGGAAGTTATTGAAAAAATAAAAGAGATTCCAAATATTAAAGATGTTGCTGTGATAAATTTATAATCATTATTATTTGAGTACCATGTCTCCAATTTCAAACCTTTTTAGTTCAGAGATGCTCATCCTATCCTTTAAAAACTCTTTTGGAATCAAATATAAAAATTTTGGATCATAAGGTTCTCCTTTTAATCCTAAAACCACAGCATCAATGTTTTCTGGATATCTTAGGCTTATAATTTCATTTATTGGATAAGATTTTTTGAATATTGGATATATTTTGTATCCTTTAAAGTAAATGCCGTCATCTCTAAACTCAGCTCCTATATTTTTTAAATAGTAAGCAAAAGATTTTGTATTTTCATCTAAATAATCCAATAAAGTGTTTATATTGTTTGTTTCTATTTTGCCATCTTCAATTTCTATTCTTTTAGCAAAATTTATTTTTACCTCACCATTTGTTGATGTATCCTCAATCTTTATCTTCTTCTTTCTTATATTATACCAAACTTTCCTAAAAAATGATTTTATCTTATATTTTAATAAAATATATCCTCCAAATATTGCCATTAGAATTAAAAATATTGGTAAAGCAACTATTGCCAAAATTATCAATAGCAATAAAATTAGAAATATCAAAAAAATTCCTGTAATTCCACCAACTCTATAAACCTTAACTTTCATCTACATCCCTCAGAGCGTTTTTGATTAAAGTAATATATTCATCTTTTTTGGGCACTACCATAATCTTTTTTGAAGGTAGTTTTATAGAAGCCCTAAACCCATGTTTTTTTGCTACTTCAGTGGCTATTTTGTTATATTTGTAGAGTTCATTAAAGAGTTTCTCATTTAATAGGGCGTTTTCATCAGCATACTGCAAACAGCATCCTTCCCTCCAAAATCCAATTTTATCACCTACCTCATGAGCCCTCTCTATCTCTATATTATAGTAATCCATTAGCTTTAAAACATCCTCACAAGCTAATCTTATCAAAGGTCTAAAGAATAAAACTTCTTTATCTTTTCCTTTGCTATATTTTTGTGGGACTGGAGTGAGTTCCATTTTGTTATATACAACCTCTCCATAAACATCTCTCAGATAGTTCATAACCGCTCCAGAGACTTTTTCAAGAGCAGAATCTCCAGTCATAATTATTCTAATTCCTTTTTCTTTGGATATATCAACGGCTTTATCCTTCATAATATTTTTACATATTCTGCAGATACTACTACCCTTAGCCCCCTTAGTTCTCTTTAAAAGTTCGTCTGTAATATTGTAAAATATCACTGGGATATCAAACTTCTTAGAGAGCTTTTCAACCATTTTTTTTGATACATCCCAACTCCATCTATGATAGAAGTGTATTAAATACTCTATATTTAATCCTAAGTCCTTAGCTAAGGCAATTGCTGTTGAGCTATCTTTTCCACCACTCGCCATAACTACAATGCCTTCATCTAAGGCATTTTTTTCTTTAAATTGTTCTATGATGTCTCTTTTTAATTCTTCTAAATTATTTAACTTTCTTTTATTTTTTGTCCATTCTGAGAATTCCATGGTTTCACAAAGAAGTGTTTTACTTTTTATATTGAGTTTTTAACTATTAAAATTGAATGTTCATAAAATATGAACTTTAATTCAAAATAGAAAACTTTATATACCTTTATGTATCTTACAATCTATTGTAAATTATGGTGTCATTCAAAAATAACAAAATCTACTAATGAAAATTTTGAACGCCTTCTTTTAGAAGGCGTTCATCTATACCTTAAATCATTAAAAAAGTTTTGAATGACACCACACAACCTACAAAAGGTGATGCTGTGAAAAAAATATTGGCATTAATATTGGGGCTGTGTTTAATAGTCCCAGTAATTTCAATAGCTGGATGTGTTGGTGGAGGTAATTCTCAACCGTCAAATAATGAAAAACCAAGTACCATAATAATTAGGACTACAGGGGCAACATTCCCAAAATACCAAATCCAGAAATGGATTGAAGATTATCAAAAAACCCATCCTAATGTCAAGATTGAGTATGAGGGAGGAGGTTCAGGATACGGGCAAGAGGCATTTGCAAAAGGTTTAACTGATATTGGAAGAACTGACCCTCCAGTTAAAGAAAGCATGTGGAAGAAATTCTTATCAACAGGAGACCAACCATTACAATTCCCAGAAATTGTTGGTGCTGTGGTTGTAACCTACAACATCCCAGAAATTGGAGATAAAACTTTAAAATTGAGTAGGGATGTTTTAGCTGATATATTCTTAGGTAAGATTGAATACTGGGACGATGAAAGAATTAAAAAAATAAACCCAGAAATTGCTGATAAACTCCCACATGAGAAGATTATCGTTGTTCATAGAAGTGACGCAAGTGGAACAACCGCCATATTTACAACATATCTAAGCTTAATTAGTAAGGAATGGGCTGAAAAAGTTGGAGCTGGAAAAACTGTTAATTGGCCAACTGATAATATAGGCAGGGGAGTCGCTGGAAAAGGAAATCCAGGTGTTGTAGCAATAGTGAAATCAACGCCTTATACAGTTGCATATACTGAGCTTTCATATGCAATAGAACAAAAACTTCCAGTTGCAGCATTAGAAAACAAAAATGGTAAATTTGTTAAACCAACAGATGAAACAATAAAAGCAGCAGTTTCAGCAGTTAAGGCAAGTATTCCAAACCCAACAGAAGGATACAAAGAGGATTTAAAGCAGATGTTGGATGCCCCTGGAGACAATGCCTATCCAATAGTTGCATTCACACACTTATTAGTTTGGGAAAACAAAAATGGTAAGCACTACTCTCCAGAAAAAGCTAAAGCTATAAAAGATTTCTTAACATGGGTATTAACAGAAGGGCAGAAACCAGAGCATTTAGCTCCAGGTTATGTAGGATTACCAGAAGATGTTGCTAAGATTGGATTAAATGCTGTAAATATGATAAAAGAATAAATCTAATTTTTTAATATTTTTTAAATCCAAATTTAAAGATAAGAAATTTTATATTTGGGAATAATATTTTTATTAAGCAATATACAATGTTACAATTATTTAATCCTGCGAAAGTCTTATTAAAATAGAACTTATAAAAGCCATAAGATAAGGATTAAAAAAGGTTGAAAACCATGGAGATTAAAAAACTCCTAAGAAAGATAGATGAATTCAAAATAATAACATTACCAGCAATATTTGTTGTGTTTATATTATTTGTTTTAATATTAGGCTTTTATTTCTTCAATGCACTCCCAGCTATTGAGAGATATGGTATTGATTTATTTATAACAAATGTTTGGAAAGCGGCTGAAGAACCTGCAAAAGAAGTTTATGGATTAGCAGCGCCAATTTGGGGTAGTATATATACAGCAACAATTGCTGTTTTAATAGCTTTGCCTCTATCTATATGCTATGCAATATTTGTCAATGATTATGCTCCTAAAAGACTGAAATATCCTTTAATTGTAATTTCAGATATTATGGCAGGACTTCCAACAATAATTTATGGTATATGGGGAGCATTCATATTAGTCCCTCTGTTAAGAGACCATATTATGAAATTTTTGTATGAACATTTTTCATTTATTCCACTCTTTGATTACCCTCCATTATCAGGTTATTGCTATCTATCAGCAGGAATTTTGTTGGGAATAATGGTTACTCCATTTGCAGCAGCTATTATTAGAGAGGCTTATGCAATGATTCCATCTGTTTATAAAGAGGGTTTAGTTGCTTTAGGAGCAACAAGATATGAAACCACAAAGGTTTTAATAAAATACATAAGACCAGCCATAATTTCAGGGCTTATATTGGCTTTTGGTAGGGCTTTAGGAGAAACAGTTGCTGTTTCACTGGTTATTGGAAACTCCTTCAACCTAACTTACAAGCTCTTTGCTCCAGGATATACAATATCATCATTGATAGCAAATCAATTTGGAAATGCAGTGTTGTATGAGTATATGACTTCTGTCCTCTACTCTGCTGGTTTAGTGCTGTTTGTTATAGGATTGGTTGTTAATATCATTGGAATTTATTATTTGAAGAGGTGGAGAGAGCATGTCTCCCATTAAACATAAAACCATTAGAATGATTAAAGATAAGATATTTCTATTTATTGTTGGGGCATTAACTTTATTGGCAATACTCCCTTTATTCCATATAATAATTTCAATTGTTGAAAAAGGACTACCAATAATAATGGAAAGGGGCTTAACTTTCATAACTGGAACGTTGAGTGAGGGAGGAATAGGTCCGGCAATAGTTGGGACTTTAATGCTCACATTCTTAGCGACTTTAATTGGCTTACCTTTAGCTTTCTTAGCTGGAGCTTATGCCTATGAATTCCCAAACAGCTTTATTGGAAGAGCTACAAAGATGTTACTGCAGATAATGTTAGAATTCCCAACTATACTGGTTGGTACATTTGTCATGGGTATGTTAGTTGTTCCTATGGGAACTTTTTCAGCATTAGCTGGGGCTTTGGCTTTAGCTTTAATATTAACTCCTTATGTTGCAGTTTATACAGAAGAAGCGATGGCAGAAGTCCCAAAGATTTATAAAGAAGGAGGTTATGCGTTAGGATGCACAAGGGCACAAGTAATATTCAAAGTTATTACGAAGATGGCTAAAAAAGGAATTTTAACAGGAATTTTAATTGGTATGGCAAAGGTTGCTGGAGAAACAGCTCCTCTACTATTTACTGCAGGAGGGTTGTATGAGGTCTATCCAACAAATCCATTAGAGCCAGTTGGAGCAATTCCTCTCCTCATCTATACATTAGTTCAAAGTCCTTCTATAGAAGACCACCAGATGGCATGGGGAGCGGCTTTAGTAATGCTTATAATATTTTTAGCAATATTTGTTCCGATAAGATATGCTTTAAAGGATGATATAAAATTATAAAATTTTATAAAATATAAAAAAGGGATAGAAATGACAAAGGTGAAGATGGAAACAAAAAACCTAAATTTGTGGTATGGGGAAAAGCAGGCGTTATTTGATATAAATCTCCCAATCTATGAGAATAAAATAACTGCCTTAATAGGGCCAAGTGGATGTGGTAAATCAACATTTTTAAGATGCTTAAATAGGCTAAATGATTTAATTCCAAATGTTAGAATAGAGGGAGAGGTTTTATTGGATGGAAAAAATATCTATGATAAGGATGTTGATGTTTATGAGTTGAGAAAGAGAGTAGGAATGGTATTTCAAAAGCCAAATCCTTTTGCTATGAGCATCTATGATAATGTTGCATTTGGCCCAAGAATTCATGGAATTAAGGATAAAAAAGAATTGGATAAGATTGTTGAGTGGGCTTTAAAGAAAGCGGCTTTGTGGGATGAGGTTAAAGATGAACTGCATAAAAACGCTTTATCTCTCTCTGGAGGACAACAGCAGAGGTTATGTATAGCGAGAGCGATAGCAGTTAAGCCAGAGGTTTTATTGATGGATGAACCAACATCTGCCTTAGACCCTATCTCCACATTAAAGATAGAGGAGTTAATGGTTGAGTTAGCTAAAGATTATACGATTGTTGTTGTTACCCACAACATGCAGCAGGCAAGTAGGGTTTCTGATTACACTGCCTTTTTCTTAATGGGGAAATTAATTGAGTTTGGAGAGACAGAGCAGATATTCCTAAATCCACAGAAGAAGGAGACAGATGACTACATTAGTGGTAGGTTTGGTTAAGTATCATCATCAAAATTTTTTAATTAATCACAAAATATGAACTTTTATACTTATTGAGGGATATTTATGCCAAAAAAATTTGATGACATAGTAAATGAGATGGATAGAAAAATAGAGCTATTAGGGGAAGAAATAATAAAAAATCTAAATCTTAGTGTTGAAGGATACTGCACAAACAAAAAAGACATCTGTAATTTGGTAATTTATAAAAACAATAACATAATCAAAAATTTAGAGTCATTGGAGATGTATTCAGTAAAAGCTCTATGCCTATATAGACCCGTCTCAAAAGATTTAAGAAAATTGCTAACAATTATAAAATTGTGTTCAATGTTGGAAAAAATTGAAGAATGTGCCGTAAAGATAAGTTTTGTTCTGCTAAATTCAAAATTTAATTTTGATAGAAATGACAAATACATAAAAAGAATGGCTTCTTTAACTGAGGAGATAATTTATTGAGTATTTCTTCTTACATAAATGAAGATATAAATAAAATTGATGAGATATATAAACTACACAGAGAAATTGAAAAGATATTTTATGAAGAGTTTCAAAGATACTTAGCAAGAAAGATTTTTGAAGATGTGTTTATAGTTTTTGCAAAAGTTATTAAAATTAAAAATAAAAATTTGAACGCCCCCACTTGGGGGCGTTCATATATATCCTATATATTTCAAAATGTTTTGCAAAAACTATAATGTTGCTATTGTGAATGAGCTAACCAATATAGGAAAATATTTAGAAAGATGCGAAAATTCTGCAAATGACTTTAGAAAAGAGATATACTTTTTAATTACTGGCAAAAAAATGATATGAAATATATAGTAAATTTGAGGAGTTGATAAATATGAAATTCTTTAATAGGGTGGAAGAAATAAAAGAAATTTTATCAATTTTAGAAGAAGAACCAAATTTAATTTATTTTATTTATGGCCCCATAAACTCTGGAAAAACAGCCCTAATTAATGAAATTATCAACAATAGACTGGATAAAAACAAATATGTTGTGTTTTATATCGATTTGAGAGAGATTTTTATCTCTAAGTATGATGAGTTCGAAGCGAAGCTTCGAGCAACGAAAACCTTCGGTTTTCGTCTAATTATAGAAGTCTTGTTTGAAGAGTATGAGGATGATAAAAAGCCTATTGAAATTATAAGGAGTTTGATAAAGGATGCTCCTTCTTTATGTGGTATTCCAACACCAAAAAATACATTGGAAGAAATTCTAAAAAAGAAAACAACCAAGAATGTATTTAAGTATATAACTAACATTTTAATGGATATTAAAAGAGAAGGAAAACAGCCAATAATTATTATAGATGAATTGCAAAAAATAGGAGATATGAAAATTAACGGATTCTTAATTTATGAGTTGTTTAATTATTTTGTATCATTAACTAAGCATAAGCATCTATGTCATGTTTTTTGTTTAAGTTCTGATAGTTTATTCATAGAGAGGGTTTATAACGAGGCAATGTTAAAGGAGAGGGTTGATTACATTTTAGTTGATGACTTTGATAAAGAGACAGCTTTAAAGTTTATAGATTTTCTATCAGAGGAAATTCTAAATAAAAAATTATCCGATGAGGATAAAGAGCTAATTTATTCTTATGTTGGGGGAAAGCCAATTCTAATTATAAATGTTATAGGTAAATTAAAACATAAAAATCTAAAAGATGTTTTAAATATCTTGTTAATGGATGAAATCTCTAAATTAAAGGACTTTTTAAGTAATTTGGATTATATAAAACCAAAAGTTAATATTGAGGAGGAGATTATCGAAATTAGAAAAGAGGACATAATTAATGCGTTAAAATTGTTTAAGGGAAAGTATGAAATTGAAGTTGATAAAATACCAAAAGCAGTTTATGTTTATTTAGTTAAAAAAAACATTTTATTTTTATATCCTCAAAGAGGAACTTTAAAGCCACAATCATTTTTAGTATGGAATGCCATAAAAAGAGTGTTATAACTATACTTTATTTTACTTTTATATTGCCAAAAAATTATATGGAGGGAAATTATGCCAAAAAAGTTTGAAGAAATACTTAAAGAAGTTGAAAACGATTTAATAGAGATGGCTGAACTTTGTGCAGAACAAACTGAAAATGCAGTGAAGGCATTTATTGAAAGTGATAGAGAGTTGGCTAAACAAGTTAGAAAAAGAGACACTACCATTGATTTGATGGAGATGAAAATAGAGGAAAAATGTATTAAGGCAATTGCTTTATATCAACCTGTTTCAGGAGATTTAAGGGAGTTAATGACTGCTATTAAAATATCTTCAAAATTGGAAAAAGTTGGAGACAATGCATCAAAGATTTGCAAAATTTTGTTAAAGTCAGATGTTGAGGGTAATAGAAAGAATGAACTTCTTATTGTTATGAAAGATTATTTAATAAATATGTTAAAAAATGCAATGATTGCGTTTAAAACAAGAGATGAGAGTTTAGCAAGAGATGTCTATAATATGGATAAAAGGTTAGATGATTTGTATGAGCAACTATATAGAAGTATGATTAGTAAAATCATTGAAAACCCTAAAAATCTAACTCTTTACACTGAAATAATATTCGCTGGTAAATATTTAGAAAGAAGTGGAAATATTGTTGCTTCAATAGGAGATAGGATTGTTTATATGATTACTGGGGAGAGGATAAAAGAGGAAGAGATAGAAGAAGAATTAAAAAAAGAAAAAGATATAGAAAAGAATATAGATCAAATAAATGACTAAATAAGTGAATAGACTCTATTTTTATTTTTTGCAAATAGACAATTTTATATATTAAATATTCATTTTATTTTTATTTTGACAATTTAACAAAGGTGGTCTTATGAAAATCTACTTAAACGGAAAGTTTGTTGATGAAAAAGATGCAAAGGTTTCTGTGTTTGACCACGGTTTATTATATGGAGATGGAGTTTTTGAAGGAATTAGGGCTTATGATGGCGTTGTTTTTATGTTGAAGGAGCATATAGACAGATTGTATGATTCAGCAAAATCTCTCTGTATAGATATCCCACTAACAAAAGAAGAGATGATTGATGTTGTTTTAGAGACATTGAGAGTTAATAATCTGAGAGATGCATATATAAGATTAGTTGTTACAAGAGGAGTTGGTGATTTAGGGTTAGACCCAAGAAAGTGTGGAAAGCCAACTATTTTCTGTATAGCAATTCCTATGCCTCCTTTATTAGGGGAGGATGGAATCAGGGCTATAACCGTTTCAGTTAGAAGACTGCCAGTAGATGTTTTGAATCCAGCAGTTAAATCCCTCAACTACTTAAACAGCGTCTTAGCAAAGATTCAGGCAAACTATGCTGGAGTTGATGAGGCATTTTTATTGGATGATAAAGGTTTTGTTGTTGAAGGAACTGGAGATAACATATTTATAGTTAAAAATGGAGTTTTAAAAACTCCCCCAGTTTATCAGAGTATCTTAAAAGGAATCACAAGGGATGTTGTCATAAAATTAGCTAAGGAAGAAGGAATAGAGGTTGTTGAAGAACCTTTAACTTTACATGACTTATACACTGCCGATGAACTATTTATCACTGGAACAGCTGCTGAAATAGTCCCTGTTTTTGAGATAGATGGTAGAGTAATAAATAATAAACAAGTTGGAGAAATCACTAAAAAATTAAAAGAGAAGTTTAAAGATATTAGAACCAAATGGGGAATAAAGGTTTATGATGAATAAAAAATAAAAAAGTTAAAAAATTCAATTTATTTTTTTATTTTATCCATTTATTTCCTAATTATTGCCATTGCTAAAACTCCCTCAATATCAACTGAATCTACTTCCTCTCCTTCGCAGAATAAAGCTCTTTTAACATCTTTAATGTGTTCTTTTCTAATAACTCCATACTCTGTTTCTAAACCTTCGTTAATGATTTTTTCAAGTGTCTCTTCATCAGCATTCTTAATTAAATCCATAACCGCCTTTGCATTCTTTTTAAACTCTGGCCCTATCTTTGATTTATCAGGAATTATTTCAACAATCTTTGATTCAAGGGCTGGTTTTCCTTTGATTATTTTAAGCTCTTCAATCTTCAATGTCCCTTTAATATCCTCGGCTGTTTTATTTAAAGCTAAATAAGTCTCTTCATCCTCTGTATAAATTTCAACGTATTTTAATGGAGCATTTAAAGCCATTCCTGAATTTGCCTTAAATCTTCTAATTGAAATGACTGTATTTTTAGCTATTTCCCCAAATTTCTCTGCCTCTTCATTTATAAATCTATTATCAACTTCTGGAAATGAGAAGTGGAGATTATCTATCTTATAAATCTCAGCTATGTAATCTGAGAAGTGTGGTGCAAATGGGCATAGCAATCTAACAACCTTGTCAATTACATAGTATAATGTCCATCTTGCTTCTTTCTTTGCCTCTTCATCATCTCCATACAATCGATATTTAACCATCTCTATGTAGTTATCACAGAACTCATGCCAAACAAACTTATAGATTTCAACTATTGTATTAAACCTATAATTCTCTAAGTCCTTATCAACCCTCTCAATTAATCTCTGCAATTTACTCAAAATCCATAAATCAATTGGGTTGCTAATTTCCATTGGTTTTTTTAGCTCATCAATAATGTCATCACTTATATGCATCTTAGCAAATCTACAAGCATTCCAGGACTTTCTTAAGAATCTATAGCCGTAATCAACCTCTTTCCATAAGAATTGGACATCATCTCCAACAACACTATTACTTGCCCACAATCTTAAGGCATCTGCTCCATACTTAGCTATAATTTCATCTGGCTCTACAACATTTCCCCTACTCTTACTCATCTTATGTCCATCTTCTCCAAACACCATTCCGTTTATAACAATCTCATCCCATGGCTTTTTACCAGTCAAAGCTACTGACTTGACAATTGTATAGAAAGCCCATGTTCTAATTATGTCATGCCCCTGTGGTCTTAATTGGACAGGATAATGCTTCTCAAAGAATTTATCATCATCTAACCACTTTGTTATAACCATTGGTGTTATTGAAGAGTCCATCCATGTATCTAAAACATCTGTCTCTGGGATTAAGTCTTTATTGCCGCACTTATCACAAACATAACCTGTTTTAGTTGGGTCTATTGGTAAATCTTCTTCTTTAGCAACAACCACATTTCCACACTTTGGACAATACCAAACTGGGATTGGTGTGGCAAAGATTCTCTGCCTACTTATAACCCAGTCCCAATCCATATCTTCAATCCAATTCAACAATCTAATTTTCATGTGCTCTGGAATCCACTTAATTTCATCAGCTACTTCTCTAACCTTTGGGATGAGTTTTCTAACATTAACAAACCACTGCTCAGTAACGATAATTTCAATTGGTGTTTTACATCTCCAACAAACACCAACATTCTGTTTTATTGGCTCTTGCTTAACTAAATAGCCCTCTTTCTTTAAATCCTCAATAATCTTCTCTCTTGCTTCCTCTGTTTTTAGCCCTTTATACTTTCCAGCTATCTCTGTTAGCTCTCCCTTCTCATCAATTGCTTTCTTAATCTCCAATTTATGCCTATTAACCCACAAAACGTCTGTCTTATCCCCAAATGTACAAACCATAACTGCTCCAGTACCAAACTCCTTCTCAACATCCTCATCAGCCAATAACTTAACCTTATGCCCAAACAATGGGACTATAAACTCTTTTCCAATTAAATGCTTATATCTTTCATCCTCTGGATGAACTAAGATAGCAACACACGCAGCCATAAGTTCAGGTCTTGTTGTTGCTATCAACAAATGCCCTTCTCCATCAGCAGCAGGGAATTTTATATAATTCAATTTGCTTTCTCTCTCTTTATACTCAACTTCAGCAAATGCAATAGCTGTTTGACATCTTGGACACCAATTTACTGGGAATTTTCCTCTGTAAATTAATCCATCTTTATACATTCTAACAAAGGCAGTTTGGGATTTTTTAATATACTCTGGAGTCATTGTTATATACTCTTTATCCCAATCAATAGAAATTCCTAAGGATTTTATCTGTCTTCTCATTTTTTCAATGTTTTCTTTTGTTAATTCAATGCAAAGCTCTCTAAATTTATGTCTATCAACATCTGACTTTGTTATGCCATGGATTTCTTCAACCTTAACCTCTGTTGGCAGTCCATGACAGTCCCAACCTTGCGGGAAGAGAACGTTAAAGCCCTTCATCCTCTTGTATCTTGCTATTATATCCATGTAAGTCCAGTTTAATGCATGTCCTAAGTGTAATCTACCAGTTGGGTATGGTGGTGGTGTATCTATAATATATGGTGGCTTATTGCTCTCTTCATCAAATTTGTAAATCTTACTTTCTTCCCACTTTTTTTGTATCTGTTTCTCAATCTCTATATTGTAATCCTTTGGCATCTCCATTATGAATCACCGTCAAATCTTTTGAAGAGTTTTTAATTTAATAAAAATAGTTGAGGTTTAAATAAATAACTCTCTAATACATATTTGTAAATTTATAAATCTCATTCTATAACTTCTTTTATGGCATACCACTTCTTTACAGAGGTTGGCTTGATTATACCGTTCATCACATCATAAAACAGTATCTCATTTTTAATTAAAAATTTAACTTCATCCATAAGATTATCTCTTATAATCTCTTTAATATCAACTTTTATTTTGTTCTCAAATAATTTTAAGGCATCAATTAATTTTCCCATCTCAAACTCCTTTTGAGTAGAAATTAAATATAAGATTTTGTCCCTCTCAATATTAATCCACTGCTTTATAGTTTGTTCAACAGATAAGCCAAGTTTTTTATTGTTTATTAATTGAGAAATTTCATAAGGTAGAGATAAATATTTTAAGCAGTAATCAACCTCCTCCTCACTAAAACCCTCTTCTTTTAAGATATTTCTAATACTTTCTTTTCTTAACCAATCAATTAAATAATATTCAGAGGTATTTTCTAAAGTAGAGTTTCTATAGATTTCCTCTATAAATAAAGTATCAGAAGTTAAACAAATAACATGACATAGATGTCTTACTTTAGTTAAATGCACAAATAAATTAAACAATTCATTCAACAAAGATTTATCTCCCTTACCCTCTCCATTGAAGTATATACTCTTTAACTTCTGCAATTCATCTATTATTAAAATTGGTTTCTTTCCATCTTTAATAACTGCATTAATACTCTCTTTCATCTTGCTAAAGACATCATTTAACTTTATATTATCGAAATCAAATTTCTCTTCAATACCAAACTTAAATATTTTTAAGTTAATTTCAAATCTATTTAGAAGATACTTTTTATCTCCTTTTTCAAAAAATATTTCCAAAAACTCTTCCTTTGTTGGTGTAGCATATTCTCTCAAATCATAATAAAAAAACACCAAATCATCTTTTTTAGATAATTCTTCAATAACCCTAAGCATTACCGTAGATTTACCAGAAGATTTAGGACCATAAACAAAAAGTATAGAGTTAGGCTCTAATTGGACATAATTTTTTAGATAATTTAATTCTTTCTCTCGATTATAAAATTTCATAAAAATCACCAAAAAAAGAATCCTATTTCTTAAACCATTCTGGATAGCCAACTATCTTATACCCACCAAATGGCCCAGACTTACTCTCTATTTTAAAGCCAAGAGTTTTTAAATCCTTTATTCTGTTATGCACTGCTACTCTGCTCTTCCTATCAATATAATCTTTTAAAAATTCTCCAGATATAAAATCAGAGTTTTTGGCAAATATTTTATTTCTCTCTAAAATTTTTCTTGCTTCTTCTTCCCCAAACTTCTCAGATAGCTTATGATATAAATCATTAACACCAATAAGAATATTTAAAAGGATGAAATGCCCAATATCTAACTTTATGTTATTTTCATAGGCCTTTTTTAAAAACTCCCAGAAATCATAATCTTTCTTTTCTATTATGTTTTTTATCTCATCTTCTATCCTCATTCAACCCCCTTTCCTTCTTTTTGCTAATTTTCTTGCCAAAGCAACCATACCTATCTCAATAAGTCCAACAAAGAACTTTTCTAAACCACCACAAGCCCAAATAGCCTTTCCAAAGGTTGTTTTTTTAATCCTCTCCTCATACTCTTGTGGCGTTATATCTTCTCCAGTCATTCTCTTTGTTACAACTGCAGCTGCTTCCATCAACTCCTCCCAGCTTATATCTCCAATGTGATTATGCAATTCCTTAAATATCTTATACACTGGGATTTCATAGAGCTTAGCTAATGTTTTGACAACATCACAGTTCCTAACCATTCCAATAACTCTACCATCTCTTGTTAATACAGGAATGCTAACAACCTTATACTTAACGAATTTTAAAACTACATTCCTTGCCTCATCATCTTCATAGACAGTTATAACTTCTTCAACAGGCCTCATAAACTCTGTTATAGGCTTTTTAAAATCTTTCTCTGAAATTCCTAATAACTCCAATGTAGTTACCCATCCAACTAATCTATCCTCTTTATCAACAATTGGGGCAGAGAATCTCTTCTTCTTTTTTAATAGATTTATAGCATCTTCAACAGTCTCATCTACATATATCTTGGCAAAATTCTTATCCATTAAATCCCTAACTTTCATAGTATCACAAAGAATATTTATGATAAAATAATATTATACTTGCTTAATGTTTTTATTTCTATCTCTTTAGGAATTTTAATACCTATTCCATTAATCCAATTTGTTGGTTATATATCCCTTAACTGCACTTATTGCGGCAATCTTTGGAGATGCCAAGTAAATATAGCTATTTATATGCCCCATCCTTCCTTTAAAGTTTCTGTTTGTTGTTGATAAACAAATTTCTCCCTCAGCCAAAACCCCTTGATGAGCTCCTAAGCAAGGTCCGCATCCCGGAGTGCAAATCATCGCCCCAGCTTTAACAAAGATATCTATAATACCCTCTTTTAACGCTTGCAAAAATACCTTTTTTGATGCCGGGATAACAATTAGCTTAACATCTTTATGAACCTCCCTACCTTTTAAATATTTAGCTGCTTCTCTTAAATCACTCAACCTTCCATTTGTGCAACTCCCAATAAAAACTTGATTTATCTCAGTCCCTTCAACATCACTAATTGGCTTTACGTTATCTGGGTGGTGTGGAACAGCAACTTGTTCTTCCATATCTGTTATGTCAATTTCTATCTCCTTATAGTAGTTTGCTTCATCTCTATTTACTGTTATTCTCTCTTTTTTTAATTTAGCTATATCCTCATCAGAAAGTCCTCTCTCTTTCTTTAAATAATCATAAGTAATTTCATCAGCCTCTATCACTCCTGTTTTTCCTCCCATCTCTATTGCCATGTTGCATAAAGTTAGCCTTCCATCCATGTCCATGTTTTTAACAACCTCTCCACCATACTCAATAGCCATGTATGTTGCTCCTCTTCTCCCAATTTCCTTACAAACCCTTAAAACAATATCTTTGGCAGAAACATTTTCATTTTTTCCAACTATATCTACCCTAATTGTTTTTGGCACTTTAATCCATGTTTCTCCTGTTGCATAGATGTAAGCCATATCAGTAGCTCCAAAGCCAGTAGCAAAAGCTCCAAAAGCTCCATGTGTGCATGTATGGCTGTCTCCACCAGCTACAAACATGTTTGGCAAAACATAATTTTCAGCTAAGATTTGATGACAGATGCCTTCTCCACCTTTATGGAAATTTTTAATGCCAAATCTTTTAACAAACTCCAAAGCTAATTTTTGCATTTCAGCAGCTTTAACTGTGTTTGGTGGAACATTGTGGTCAAAGGCAACGACTATTTTATCTGGATTCCAAACACTATCACTCATTTCCTTTAAAGCTTTGTATGCTAAAGGTGTTGTTCCATCGTGTGTCATTGCCAAATCAACTTCAACCTCTATGCTATCTCCTGCACAAACTTCATAACCAACTTTTTTTGATAGTATCTTCTCTACCAATGTCAATTTATCACCTAAATACTTTATTTACAAAACATCCCAAAGAAAGGTGTTCAAATTTTCTATCAAATAACCTAATAACTTTTTTGCAAAAAATATAACCAAACCTAATCAAAGAATAATATATTTGCCCTTGGGTCTGTCTCAAAAACTATCTTCCCATCTTTAAATACCCTAACTATTCCTCCACTTTGTGAAACAGTCACAGCTATAGCATTCGTATTTTTTGATATACTTGCAGCAGCTAAATGCCTCGCTCCTAAACCTTTTGGTATATTAACATCTCCTTTTATCTCTAAAAATCTCCCTGCTGAAACTACTTTACCTTCATCAGTAATTATAAATGCTCCATCAATAGAAGATAACTCCTTTATAGTCCCCTTAACATTTTCGTCAAATATGCTCGCATTGTGTCCAGCAAATGGATTTAATATTAAAGGTTTTGACATACTCATAACGTTTAAGGTATCCCCCATAACAAAAATTGTTCCTACATACTCTCCTTCTCTTCCTTCTCTTCCAATTTCCATAGCTAATTTTATAATCTCTTTTAATGTTCTTTTTTGTTTTTCATCCAATGTTTCAAAAAGTTCATAAAGGGTTATAGTTTTCACATGCTCTTTTACATTAACCACCATTATTGTATCCAACTTTCCAGGAGTTTTTGGCTCTCCTACAACTGCAACAATTTTGTTATTTTCTTTTAATATTTTCATTTTAAGAGCATGCACTATTCCACTACTTATTATCATGCATCTGTTATCCTCTCTATGTTTAATAAAGATTGGATAAATATTCTCTTCATTCTCAGAAGAGATTTTTTTATAAGTTACTTGATTTGGAGTTGCAACAATTATTTTTACATTTTTATGAGATATTTTGTCAAGAATCTTTATTATTCCTGAATGTTCATCTTTTTTTAAAAAAGATTTTAGTAATTCATAAGATTTCCCCGTCTCAGTAAATATCATAAACGCGTCTGCTTTAATATCATAAGCAAGTTCTAAACCATGCTTTATTATGTATTTAGCTATCATACCTCCACCACTACAACTTTACATAATTCAATTCGGTATAACCAAAACGGATATATTAAAAGGAGCTTTCATCCCCTTAATGTCTCTTCAGGACTTTGCATACCTAACTAAAGCTTCAGCTATCTTCTTATCAGCATTTATTCCTATATCTCTAAAGCCCTTAGTTCCCGGGGATGAATTTAACTCAATAACATAATAGTTGTCTTTTGTTGGTAGTATATCAACCCCTAAGATTACAGCCTCAGATAAATCAGCACATTTTAAGGCTAATTCTTCAAGTTCCTCATCAATATTTAGTTTCTCAACAACATTTCCTAAATAAAGGTTTGTTCTAAAATCTCTACTAACTCTTCTGTATCCACCAACAACTTCTCCATCAACAACTAATATTCTCATATCCCTATATAAGTCATTTTCTTTGAAATCAATAAACTCCTGTATAAGCTTTCCTTCCCAGATGGCATTTTTTGTTAATTGTTTTAACTCATCATAATTTCTTGCCATAAATACCTTTAAACCACACTTTGAGAAAGAATTTTTTATAACCACTGGAAATCTTAAATTGTATTTCTCAATAAATTTAACTGCATCCTCATAATCTCTAATTAAAGCTGTTTTTGGTGTCTTTATTTTATTCTTTGCAAGTAACTTTATACATTTAAACTTGTCTGATGTAAGGTAGAGAGTTTTAATTGGATTTATAAATCTACAGCCCTCAACTTCCAATGCATTTATGAATTGCCAAGAGTAGAGGGTTAATCTATCAAAATAATCTCCTATTCCACATCTCGAATGAATTAAGTCAGTTTCTAATTTAAAATCATGGCTCATCAAATTTTCTGGGCTTGATAATAAAAATATATCGCATTTAGCTCCTAATTTTTCAATCTCATTCTTTAAACTCCATACACTACAGCTCCTTCCTTCTGGTGATAGTATGGTTATTTTTACCATAAACATCCCAAAAATAAAAATTTATAAAGATTTAAATTGGGGTTAGAAATTTGTCAATTCATCTATACCAATTAATTTCTGCTCTCCAGTTATCATATCTTTTACAGTTACTTTCCCTTCATTAAGCTCTTTCTCTCCAACAATAATTACCTTCTTAAATCCTCTTGAGTTTGCATAATCTAAAGCTTTTCTTAGCTTTCTCCCCATAATCTCAAGTTCTACAATTTTTCCAGCTTTTCTTAACTTATCAGCTATAATTAGAGATTTTTTAATTAATTCCTTATCTTTTTTTACTGGGATTATTAAAATGCTCTCTTCCTCAATATCTAAATCATCGATATTCATCATAATCCTATCAAATCCATAGGCAAAACCAACAGCTGGAGTTGGTTCTCCTCCAAACGTTTCAATTAAGTTATCGTATCTCCCGCCACCACATATCTGCTTAGCTCCCTTCTTCCCATAGATTTCAAATACCATTCCTGTGTAGTAATCTAAACCTCTCGCAATTCCAAGGTTTATTGTATATTTATCATGAATAACAAACTCTAAAATCTCCTCCAAATTATTTATCGCCTCCATAGATTTTGGGAAGTCCTTTAATATTTCCTTTAGTTCATCCAAAACCTCTCTACTTCCTTTAAACTTCAATATCTCAAATATTAGCTCTTTCTTCTCCTCTCCTAAGATTTGAGTTAGATAAATCTTCAAATTATCATAATCCTCTTTATCAATTAATCTTCTTATTTTAACCTCCTCTTCCTCACTAACATTAAATTTCTCTAAAACTCCCTTCAAAACTCCCAAATGCCCTATATGAACATCAAAATCCAAACCAATATTTATCAATCCATCCATTGCTAAATTCAAAACCTCAGCATCTGCCAATGGTTCTTTGCATCCTATTAACTCACAACCCATCTGCCAAAACTCTCTAAACCTCCCTGCCTGAGGTCTCTCATATCTAAAACAATTAGCGAAATAATAAAGCCTTAAAGGTTTTTGTAGGTTCTTCAATTCATTTAAATAGAATCTAACAACCGGGGATGTCATCTCTGGTCTTAAAGCCATTTCTCTCCCACCATGGTCCTTAAACACATACAACTGCTTTCTAATCTCTTCTCCTGTTTTTTTAGCTATTAACTCAAAGCTTTCAAAGGTTGGGGTTAATATCTCCTTATACCCATACCTCTCAAAAACCTCTCTTAGCTTATTTTCAACAAATCTTCTTTTTTTCATCTCCTCTGGTAAAAAATCTCTCGTCCCTCTTGGTTTTTGGAACATCACTATCATCCTTAAATACGTTTTGTTTTTTGTAAATAAATAGCAAAGCTATCTTATAAATCTTTGTTTCATCAGCATAATTTTGTAAGATATAAGTATTTATATATTTACAGTTATTGATGTTGAATCAACTTTACACAAAACCGAAAGGTTTATATAGAATTTCATTAACATATACATACCGAATAAGGTAACAATCTGAGGTGAGAAGATGGCAATGGCAGGAGCACCAATAGTAGTATTACCACAAAACGTTAAGAGATACGTTGGAAGAGATGCTCAAAGAATGAACATCTTAGCAGGTAGAATTATCGCTGAAACAGTTAGAACAACATTAGGTCCAAAAGGAATGGACAAAATGTTAGTTGATGAGTTAGGAGACATTGTTGTTACAAACGATGGAGTTACAATATTAAAAGAAATGAGTGTTGAGCACCCAGCTGCTAAGATGTTAATAGAAGTTGCTAAAACCCAAGAAAAAGAAGTTGGAGATGGAACAACAACAGCAGTTGTTATTGCTGGAGAGTTGTTAAGAAAAGCTGAAGAGTTGTTAGACCAAAACATCCACCCATCAGTCATCATCAACGGATACGAAATGGCAAGAAACAAAGCAGTTGAAGAATTAAAGTCAATAGCTAAAGAAGTTAAGCCAGAAGACACAGAGATGTTAAAGAAAATTGCAATGACATCAATTACTGGTAAAGGAGCAGAGAAAGCAAGAGAACAGTTAGCTGAAATTGTTGTTGAGGCAGTTAGAGCTGTTGTTGATGAAGAAACTGGAAAAGTTGATAAGGACTTAATTAAAGTTGAGAAGAAAGAAGGAGCTCCAATTGAAGAAACCAAGTTAATTAGAGGAGTTGTTATTGACAAAGAGAGAGTCAACCCACAAATGCCAAAGAAAGTTGAAAACGCTAAGATTGCATTATTAAACTGCCCAATTGAAGTCAAAGAAACAGAGACAGATGCAGAAATAAGAATTACTGACCCAGCTAAGTTAATGGAGTTCATTGAGCAAGAAGAGAAGATGATTAAAGACATGGTTGAGAAGATTGCTGCTACAGGAGCAAATGTAGTATTCTGTCAGAAAGGAATTGATGACTTAGCTCAGCACTACTTAGCTAAGAAGGGAATCTTAGCAGTAAGAAGAGTTAAAAAATCAGACATGGAAAAATTAGCTAAAGCAACAGGAGCAAGAATCGTTACAAAGATTGACGACTTAACACCAGAGGACTTAGGAGAAGCTGGATTAGTTGAAGAGAGAAAAGTTGCTGGAGATGCAATGATATTCGTCGAGCAGTGCAAGCATCCAAAGGCTGTAACAATCTTAGCAAGAGGTTCAACAGAGCACGTTGTTGAAGAAGTTGCAAGAGCAATTGATGATGCAATTGGAGTTGTTAAGTGTGCATTAGAAGAAGGTAAGATTGTTGCTGGTGGGGGAGCAACTGAAATAGAATTAGCTAAGAGATTAAGAAAATTCGCTGAGTCAGTTGCTGGAAGAGAACAGTTAGCAGTTAAAGCATTCGCTGATGCTTTAGAAGTCATTCCAAGAACATTAGCTGAAAACTCAGGATTAGACCCAATTGACATGCTCGTTAAGTTAAGAGCTGCTCACGAGAAAGAAGGCGGAGAAGTCTATGGATTAGATGTCTTCGAAGGAGAAGTTGTCGATATGTTAGAGAAAGGAGTTGTTGAACCATTGAAAGTTAAAACACAAGCTATTGACTCAGCTACAGAGGCATCAGTCATGCTCTTAAGAATCGATGACGTCATAGCTGCTGAGAAAGTTAAAGGAGACGAAAAAGGAGGAGAAGGAGGAGACATGGGAGGGGATGAATTTTAATTCCTCCTCTGAATAAATAAATTTTTAAGCTTTTATTTTTTATTTCCTTACATTAATGTATTTTTATATATAGTGGTGTCTAAATGGGAAAAATAGATACTGACACCCCTATAGAGATTGTTAAGGAGAGTATATGATTCTACTTTGATATATTGAAGTCCCTATATGCCCTTATTTTCTTGTTATTTGTTATTGTCGTTTCATATATTTTTAATGGATTGTGGTCTGTATTTAATATAAAGCACGTCTTTTGGGTTAATCTTTTTTTATTGATAGCTTTTCATCCACAACATTTAGATGGTTTAATTATTCTTCTCTTAATTCCATTAAAAATTTTCAGTAATTTTAAATTAAAACTTCAATGTATTATAGCACTGGTTGGAATACTATTAACAATAATTAAAGGAGTAATAAAATCAGGTTTTGGATGGATTTTGAGGATTCTATTCTTTTTTGTCAGAATGATGACAGTTTCCTTTATTAATTTAGTTGTGTTTTCGATTTTACTTACAAGTGTTTATGTACTGGGTTATGTTGCATTTTTAAAACCAGATGATATTCAATTTGGAACGTTATATACTGCATTTGGAGGTCTTGCACTTTTAGGAGCAGGAATAAAAATCATACAACACTTTATTAAACAGTCGGAGGAAATTGCACAAGAAGAATTTAAAAAGTGGTATGAAACTGAAGTTAAGAATTTTATGTATTCGTTATTTATAACTGCAAAAAATGCTTTTCCAAAATTTTTAGATGATTTGTTAGCTAAGGGAGTGGTTTCACAGGAGGAATATCAAAATTTAATAAAATTATATTCCCACATTTTAGCTAGAATTTTGAAAAATGATGAAGAGAAAATGAAAATTCCAACGTTTTAGAAGTAAAACGAATTAATTATGTGAAATATGTAATAATTATTGCATCATTTTTTAAAGAACTATTAGATGAAATATTCTCAGAAAATGAACCAAAACTTATATCTAAAAAAGAAAATAAAGAATTGAAAAAATTATGGTCAGACTTAATAGATGATTTAAAAATACTCTTGCCCTATACAACATATCCAACAATAACATTGGATTCTCTTGCACGATTAAGCCGTTTGAGTTTAAAAAGAGATTTAAAGATAATCTCTGAATACATTAAAAATGAGAATTTTAAGAAACAGTAGCTATTGTTCTAACACATCCACCACCATCACCAACTGGAACACTCTGCCCATCCTTTCCACAGTAACCAACACTTAGCTCAAAGTCCTTTGTAACTGCATCAACTTTAAATAAAATATCTAAAATCTCCCCACTTAAACCAGCATCTTTTAAAACCTGAGTTAGTTCTCCATTTTCGATTAAGTAGGCTTCAACTGCACTGAATTGGAAGAGCCCTTTACCAGTATCTACCTGTCCCCCTCTCGAACCCTTTAAGAATATTCCTTCTTTTGTGTCCTCTAAAAGCTCTTCAAAACTCCAATCTCCAGGTTTTATGAAGGTGTTACTCATCCTTACAATTGGTTTGTTTAAACCTTCAGCTCTACCGTTCCCTGTTAGCTCAGCATCCATTCTTCCAGCTGTTTCTCTTGAGTGTAAATAAGTTTTTAAAATTCCATTTTCAATGATAACTGTTTTTTTACCTTCAACTCCCTCATCATCATACTTATAAGAACCAAAAGCTCCCTCAATTGTAGCATCATCTATAACTGTAACATATTCACTTCCTACTCTTTCTCCTAACTTATCTTTAAATACACTATCATTCTGCAAAACTAAGTCCGCCTCTGATGCATGCCCCACTGCCTCATGTATAAATACTCCAGCTAACTCAGGGTCTAAAATTACTTTAAATTTCCCCTTTGGGCATGGTTTTGCTTTCAATAATCTTAAAGCTCTATTTTTTGCTTCTAAAGCTAAATTTAAATAGTTATCTTTTATTTTCTCAAATCCAAAACCACCAGTTCTCTCAGCACCATACTGCAGATTCCCATTTTCCTTAGCAACACAGTTCATATACATTATGCATCTTGTTATCTCTCCCTCAATCCTTGAACCTTCGCTAATCATAAATATTCTCTTTCCAAACACATCAGAATAGCTAACAGAAATACTTTTAATCTTTTCATCCGTCATATTTTTGTATGTATCAATAATAATTTCTTTCTTTTCTTCAATATCAACATCAGTTGGGTTTATTTTCCCAATCATTTTATAATTATCAATTATTGCCTTGTAATCTTTTAATATAATCTCTTTTTCTGAATATTCATTTGAGATTTTAGCCATTTTATACGCTTTATTTATGAGTTTTTCGATTTCCTCTTCACTCACTATGTTTGATGTAACAAACCCCCATCCATTTTTGTATAAGACTCTAACAGCTACACCATTTCCAAAACCTGATGAGATTTCTTCTATTTTACCATCTTTTAATGTTATTGTATTGCTCTCTCCAAAATTTATTCTTATATCCGCATAATCTCCAACTTCTAACAATTTCTCTATTTTTTCCAAGTTAAGCATGTTATCACCAAAGACATTAAAATACTTTTTATAAAATATTTTAACTATTATTATAAGATGTATGGTGATTATATGAAGTATATGAAAAAGATAGTGTTGTTTTTGATAATAAATATACTGCCTATACTCATCTTAGGTTTATATTTATATGCAAATATAGGAGGAGCTGAGGATGTTAAGGAGGTTATAGAAAATTCACCATTTAAAGAATTCACTTATATAGACCATAAAACCCTTATGATGCTCAAAAATGATGTTAATCTCAAAAACATGCCAGAATTCTATAAAGAGTCAATAATTTTAATTAATGGGATTTATATTGGAAATCATGGGAGTTTTGGTATAAAAATACCACTTGGATTTTTAATTAAATACATTCCAATTGATAATTTTAAGTATTATAATGGAGTTTTGATAAAAAATCTAAATGAAGATGATTTAGGAAAAGCTGAGATGAATGATTTAGTTAATACAATCCCTCCGAACTATAAGGATGTTCTTATATATAGGGAGAACTATACAATTGGCATATATTATGACCTAAATTCAAATAAAACATATTTGATAGAGGTATTTAGAAAACCAAATAATCAAGAAATTGATACTGAAAAACTTAGAAATGAATTGTTGCAAAAAACAAATGCAGTTGATTGTAATGTAGTTGATATGGGGGACAAAGTTTATGTTTATTTGGAGTTTAATGGGATAGATTTAAATTTAATAAATAACGGGATAACATGAAAGTTGTGATAACGAGACCTAAGGAAAGGGCTGATGTTTTTGCCAGTTTATTAAAAAAAGAAGGGTTTGAACCAATAATATTTCCAACATTGGAGATTGTATATAATAAAGATTTAGATGTTAATTTAGACAGCTATGATTGGATAGCTTTTACCTCACCAAGTGGTGTTATTGGACTATACAATATACTAACTGAAAATGAAAGAGAAAATGTAAAAAATAAAAAAATTGCAGTTATTGGAGAAAAAACAGCAAAAACTTTTAAAAAATATTTTGGTAGGGACCCAGATATAATGCCTAATGAATACACTGCAGAGTCCCTCCTAAGAGAGATTAAAAAAGTTTCTAAAGAGGAGGAAAAATTTTTAATCCCAACAACACCATCAACAAGAGACGTTTTAAAGAATAACTTAAATGCTGATTTGTTATTTGTGTATAAATCAGCAGAGCCAGAAAACTTAAAAGAGGATATTAAAAAACTAAAAGAGTTAATAGCAAAAGATAAATTTATTCTAACATTTACAAGTGGATTAACAGCTAAGAATTTTTTTAAGTATGTGGATGATGAGTTTGCTGAAATTATAAAAGATAACTACATAGTCGCCATTGGTCCTATAACTGCCAAAGTTATTGAAAAATTTGGTTTTAAACCATTAATTCCTAAAGTATATACGATTGAAGGGATGTTAGAAGTTATTAGAACATTAAAGGAGAGGTAGGAAAATGATTAATATCAATGATAGAGCCTTAATAAAAAAAGCCATAGATAAGATAAACAAACTTGCTGAGAAGATAGATAAATTAAAGATTATGCACGTCTGTGGAAGTCATGAGCACACAATCTGTAAGTATGGGATTAGGGATGTTCTGCCAGAGAATATAACCGTTGTTCCAGGGCCGGGTTGTCCAGTTTGTGTAACAACTCAAAAAGAGATAGATACAGCCATATATTTAGCTGACAATGGATATGTAATAACCACTCTTGGAGATATGTATAGAGTGCCGGGAAGTGAAAAATCTTTGATGGAAAAGCAATCTGAGGGTTGTGATGTTAGAATTGTCTATAGTATAAGTGAAGCAGTAAAGATGGCTAAGAAGGAGAGAGATAAGAAGTTTGTTTTTGTGGCAATAGGTTTTGAAACCACTGCTCCAACTACTGGGGCTGAACTAATAAGTTTAAAAAATAAAGATGTTAATAACTTCTTTATCCTAAATTGCCACAGGCAGACTCCTCCAGTTATGGAGTTCTTGTTAAATGAGGGAGTTTATTTAGATGCATTTATATGCCCAGGACATGTTTCAACAATCACCGGATTAAAGCCTTATTATGGGTTGTGTGAAAAATACAAAGCTCCAATGGTTGTTGCTGGCTTTGAGCCAATAGATGTGTTAATGGCTATAATAATGATTTTAAAGCAAGTCATCAGTGGAGAGGCAAAGGTTGAAAATGAATATATTAGAGCAGTTAAGCCAGAAGGTAATGTTTTAGCTCAAAAAATAATAAATGAAGTTTTTGAAAGCATAGATGTTCCTTGGAGAGGTTTCCCAGTTGTTAAAAATGGTGGTTTTGGATTGAGGGAGAAGTATAAGAAATTTGACATCTATGAGCATGAGGATATTCCAGAGATTAAAGAGAAAATTCCTAAAGGTTGTATATGTGATAAGATTTTGAGAGGAGAGAAACTGCCAACTGACTGCCCATTGTTTGGAACGGTTTGCACTCCATTAAATCCAGTTGGTAGTTGTATGGTTTCAGATGAGGGAACGTGTAGGATATTTTATAAGTATAGGAGGATTTAAAACAAATTTTTTCTATTTTTAGGATTTTACTCATTAAAGTTAGCTTCATACTCTTTTATATACATTTTTATACAAATTCAAATTTGTCATGATTTATCATTATAGATTAAAACCAATCTGTCATTATTTTTCATTAAAAACATTTATCATGATTGTTCATGAGCAAAAAAGCATATATATGACTTTTTTCAATGATATAAGTGAATAGGACTTTCGCAGTTTATATATTAAGTTTGGAACTTAGACACCCAAAGGGTGTCTATATACAATAAAACTTTATTTCCTGCGAAAGTCCTATTAAAACAACAATAGGTAGGGTGAGAATATGGAAGTGAAGTTACAACACATACATGTAAATGATGGGGAATTTGAAGAATTAGAAAGCATAAAAAGAGATTTAACAAGGCCATATACTGGAAGTGAATTAACAAAAATCATGGGATACATATTAGCTGGGTTGATTATAATATCTGCAATTGCACCTATTTTGTTTTAAACTAACGAAATTTACAGAATAAAAAAAGAGTAGTTTGGACTATTTTTATGGATAAAATTGTCATGATTTATCATAATAAACAGAATTAACGAATTTTTTCCGAACAATTTATGGTTTATAAAATTTAACCTCATAAGTAATCTCTTTTGTTTTTACTAACCAATCTGGTTTTGTATTTTTTTCTGTCATAATTATCTTCGTCTATACATAATGTTAATGACTTCGTTATAAGTTGGTAGGTTATCTTTATCCTTAAAATATTCAAGAACATTTTTTAATCCAACAATTTTGGTTTTACTTTTTGGTTTTTGATAAGAGAGGTTAGTTATTGTTTGCTCTATAATTTCTATATCTATCTCAGCTTCAATGACTTTAGTAAATGATATGGAAACATCAACATCATAATCACACATATTTCTTAATTTCCTTAAATCTTCAAGAGCTTCAGCCAAAGTTATTAAATCATTCTTCAAATTATCTACTCTAATTTTATCAGATAAAGTTCTGAAATATGCTGGTAATGCTTTATGTGCCTTTCCACTATTTAAAAGTTCATAAATCCCATCTTCTCTATCTTGCTCAATCTCTTTAACAATCTCTCTAAGTTTTAAAAAGATACAATAGTAGTATCTCCCAATAGCAGTTCGGTATTTTCCTTCATTTGGTAGAGATTTGAAAGTTGGTAGCTTTTCAGCTATTTCTTTAAATTCATCAATATTAAACACTTACAACACCTCCAAGTCAGAGGTAACAATTAAAAATCCACGCATATCTGGGTATTTCTCATCAACTTTTCTCCAAGCATCAAATATAATCTCCTTTAGCTTTCTTATAATAACTTTTATATCCTTTAACTCCCTTTTATCCAATTTCTTCTTAAAAACTATCTCCACAACTACCTTATCATCAATTCCATCATAATCTAAAACAATCTCAAATTCCTCATCAGAATATTTTTTCTTTAAATAATCTTCAACAAATTCAGCTATTTTGTAAATTTTCATCTTTAAATCTTCATCTTTAACAAATAGTTTAAAATTCTCAGTTTTCTTGTATTTTTCCTCCAATTCAAGCTTTTTAATAGCCTCTTCAATCTTTTTCTTTGAAATATTGGAAGGAACTTTTAGAGTTATAGTTTTAGTTGGCATAATTATCACCAAATTAAAAATCTCCTCTCAAACTAATAAAACTTAATTGTTTCTAAATGTATAAATAGCTTCCTCTTTTAAAAATTCAGAAGACTATTCTTCTAAACATTTAGGGTAGTAAAAGACAAACGCAAGAAACTATAAAATTAAATAAAAAGCTTATAAAAATAGCCATTAAAAACTCTAATAACCAACTAAGCAATTAAACTTTTTTCAGATTAATTTTTTATACTTTTTAAACCTACTTTTATTAAAAATCTCATGGTGATAGCTATGAAAAAACTTGATGTTACTGGAGACATCTGCCCAGTTCCAGTTTTAAAGACAAAAAAGGCTTTAGAAGAATTGAATGAAGGAGAAGAGTTAGAGGTTGTAGGGGACTACAAACCAGCATTAGAAAACATAAAAAGATTTGCTGAAAATAACGGCTATACAGTTGTTTTAGCTGAAGAAACAGAGAGTAGATTTAGAATAGTCATCAAAAAATAGGTGAAATAATGAAATTCACCGTAATCATTACAGAAGCTCCTTATGGAAAGGAGAGGGCTTACTCTGCCTTAAGATTTGCATTAACAGCTTTATTAGAAGGGATTGAAGTAAATATCTTCTTACTTGAGAATGGTGTCTATGTTGCTAAAAAGGAACAAAACCCTTCAGAAGTTCCAAACTACTTAGAGCTATTAAAGAATGCCATTGAGTTGGGAGCAGTTGTTAAAGTTTGCGGTCCTTGCTGTAAGGCAAGAGGTTTAAAAGAGGAGGATTTAATTGAAGGAGCTAAGTTAGCTACAATGCACGACTTAATCGCCTTTGTTAAAGAGAGTGATAATGTTGTTACATTCTAATTTTGTTTTGCTTTTTTATATTCCTCAACAAACCTCTTATAGCAGAGGTTTAATACCTCTTTTATAACCTTCTCTTTGCTCTTACTCTTATCATAAGGAGCATTTAGTCCACCAGCCTCACTATGCCCTCCTCCACTTCCTCCAAGTTCTTTTCCAATCTTCTCCATCAAATTGCCTAAATGCACATACTTAGAAACATGCTTTCTACATCTTGCACTGACTCTTATTTCTTTTTCTTTCTTCCTAACAGCTACAACAAAGGCAACATCTGCTCCTATGCTTACAATAGTCTTTGCACAAGATGCCTCATGAGAACTAACATGAGATAATGCTATTCTCAACTTATCGAATTCCCTAATTTCCATTCTACTACATGCCTTTAAATGGGCTGTTCTCTTACTAACGTCACTCTCTTGAGATAAAAGGTAGAGAATCTTCTGAAAGCTTATGTCCTTTATCAAATAGCTTATCAACTCAAACGTTTTTGAATTAGCTAACTTTAAATGTTTTGTATCATAAACTATTCCACACAATAAAGCAATTCTAACATTTTTTGGTGGAAAGATATTTAGCTCTTTAAAAATCTCTGCTATAATCTCAGATGTTGATGGGTAATCCTCCTTAATTATATAGTATTTACATATATCAGCTAAATCTGTCTTCTTATGATGGTCTATTAAAATAACCTCTCTCTCCTTCAGCTCATCAAAATTAACCTTTAACTGATTAATTGATGCAGTATCAACTATAAAAACTGTTTCTGGGAGTTTAGGATAAATCTCAATATCAACCCTCTCCCCTATCTCATTTAAAATATTTCTTGAGAGTTTGCTGACAGAATCTGCTGAAATTCTAAACTTTCCATTTGGATTTAATTGAGATGCCAAGTATTTTAAAGCTACACAACTTCCAACTGCATCGGGGTCTGCATTGTGATGACATAAAAAAAGAACCTCATCCCTCTTTAAATATTCCAATAACTCCATTTTTGCTCACCACAAATAAAATTAAAACAATCATAATTTAAAGCTTAAAACTTCTAAAAATAATAAAGCTAAAAAATTAAAATAACAAACAAAAATAAGATAGGATTAATTTATTGTGCTGTAGGTATCATTTTTTGAATCTTTTCTTGAAGTTCTTTTAATCTTGACTGTAATTTTTCTTCTTGCTTCTCTAATGTTTTTACTCTCAACTCTAATGTTTCGACTTTCTCTTCGAGTTCTTTTTTGACATCTTCCTTTTTTCTTTTAACAAACAATCCACCAACTAATTTATAAACTTCATCACTTGAAGATTTTTCCAACTCTTCTAATGCCTTTTTACATTCTTTTAATTCTGTCTCAACACTCTGCTTCTGCATTAAAATCATTTGTAGTTGTTGCTGTAATTGCTGTAACTGCATCAATTGAGCTTGAATTTGTGGTGGTAATTCCATAACAGTCACCTCAAGTTAAGCTTTATAGTTTTTTGCAAAACATTTTGGAATAATAAGACATTATAATGAACGCCTTCAATAAAAGGCGTTCAATTTTCCTTTATTAATTTTAATCACTTTTGCAAAAAACTATATATTGCTGATAGTAAAATAACTACCAATAATATAAAAATCTTTTCCTCCTTAGATAAGCAGAATTTTTATTCGTAGTATCTAAACTTCATTGTTATGCAATTTACAGTCATTTTTGATTTTTTAGTTAAAAATTATAGTGTCTTAGATAATAATCACACAAACTTTAAATAATATTGTGTTTAATATGTGTTTTAGGTGAGTACATTATGACACAAAGAGAAAAAGATAATAATATAAAAAGAGTTCAAGTTACATTCACTAAGAGTCAGTGGGAATTAATTGAAAATTTTAGAGGAATTTTAGGACAAACTGATGCTGAAATTGTGAGAACCATTGTTTTAACATGGCTGTCTGAAAAATCAATTATATCAACCACCATAAAGAAAGAAATAGGGGATAAATGATGAGTATTGATATAACAACTAATCACAAAATAATCTTTGGAGATGCAAGAAAAATGGATGAAATTGAGGATGAAAGTGTGCATTTAGTTGTTACATCACCTCCATATCCAATGATAGAAATGTGGGATGAATTATTCAAAATGTTAAATCTAGAAATAAATAAGCGTTGGATGGAGATGGAAAATGAAGAAGATGAAGAGAAAAAAGAAAAATTAATCATGCAAATATATAATTTAATGCATCAAACATTATATCCAGTTTGGGAAGAAGTCTATAGAGTTTTAGTTCCAGGAGGAATTGCATGCATCAACATAGGAGACGCTACAAGAAAAATAAACGGAGTTTTTAGACTATTTCCAAATCATTCTAAGATTATAGAAAACTTTGAAAAGATTGGATTCGTTACTCTCCCATATATACTATGGAAGAAACCCTCAAACAAGCCAAATGCATTCTTAGGTTCTGGATTTCTTCCTCCAAATGCTTATGTAACCTTAGATGTTGAGTATATATTAATATTTAGGAAAGGAAAACCAAGAAAGTTTAAACCAAAAGACCCGTTAAGATATGCAAGTGCATACACTAAGGAGGAGAGAGACAGATGGTTCTCTCAAATTTGGGAGATTGTTGGAGATAAGCAAACACATCCAAAAATAGAGAGAAGAACGGCATCATTTCCAGAAGAGATTCCAAGAAGATTAATAAGGATGTTTTCTATAATTGGAGACACCGTCTTAGACCCTTTCTTAGGGACTGGAACAACAGTAAAAGCGGCTATTGAATTAAAAAGAAACTCTATTGGATATGAAATTGATAAATCCCTAAAGCCAATAATTGAAGAAAAAATTGGAATTAAGCAAAAAAGAATAGGAATGGATTTTAATGTAGAATTTATTAATCGTGGTTAATGATAATTACTTCGTATTTTCAACTAAATCCAATAAATCGGAGTAATCAACAATAATTTTATTTTTCTTCTTTTCATAAATAATTAAATGCCCTTTAAGTTCTTCAGACAAGTGTTTTTCCTGATTGACATAAGTTTTAGATTTAATTGATACAGGAATTTCTTTATCATCAATAATAATTACTCCATCAATACCTTTAGATTCTTCTTCTATAGTAGAAGGGCGATAATTTCCACCAAGTTCCTCTGCAACTTTTTTCAAAATAGCATCCTGCAACATCAGCCCTTCATAAGTTTTTATAAGAACTAAATCCTCAACCCACTTTCTTACATCATCTCTTTCCAACTGTTCTAAGGTTTCTTTAAAATTATTAAGCATGTTCCAAATTTTTTCAGTAGCTTCATCAATCGCATTAGGATATTTTTGCAAATACCACTTCTTCCAATCTTCAAATGTTCTACCTCCAGTTTTTCTGAATTCTTTAATTAACTCACTCATCTGACCAACGACTTTTGGACGTGTGCCTTGTGAAAATATATTTGCAAGATTGATAAGTTGAGAGGCATATTTTGGCAGTTCAGGTTTTGAAGGTAGCTCTAAGATTTCTCTTTCTTCTTCAAACGTAATTTCTATAATTCCCTTTTTATCTTCCAATTTTTTCATAAGTTTCACCACAATCTACTTGTGATTACAACTTTTCAAATAACCGTTAAATTAATATAATAGTTGTCTATAGTTATTTACTCTAAAGCTTTGATATTATAAAAGGGGATGTGGCGGCAATGCTGAACCCATAGAAGAGGGATAAAATGGGAATCTACAAGTATATAAGAGAAGCATGGAAAAGACCAAAAGAGAGTTACGTTAGACAGCTATTATGGGAAAGATTACAGCAGTGGAGAAGAGAACCAGCAGTTGTAAGAATTGAGAGACCAACAAGGTTAGACAGAGCAAGAGCATTAGGATACAAACCAAAACAAGGAATAATTGTTGTCAGAGTAAGAGTTAGAAGAGGAGGTTTAAGAAAACCAAGACCAAAGAACTCAAAGAAGCCAGCTACACTTGGGGTTAACAAGATAACAATGGGTAAATCAATTCAAAGAATTGCTGAAGAGAGAGCAGCAAGAAAATATCCAAACATGGAAGTTTTAAACAGCTACTGGGTTGGAGAAGATGGAAAACACAAGTGGTATGAGGTTATATTAGTTGACCCATACCACCCAGCTATTAAAGCTGATCCTCAACTCAACTGGTTATGCACTGGAAAACACAGAGGAAGAGCATTCAGAGGTTTAACATCAGCTGGTAAGAAGGGTAGAGGTTTAAGAAACAAAGGAATAGGAGCTGAGAAGGTTAGACCAAGTATAAGAGCTCATGGAAGAAGAGGTAAGTAAATTGATAAAATTTATATACTCCCTTATACTTATTTCTATCCTTTAGGGGAAACAACCACTAATTTTTAAATCCCCGACAATATTCAAAAAGATAACAACTATTTTTAAAGGTGGAAAATATGAGTGAGAAGGAATTGTTAGTACCATTAGACACATACTTGGCTTCAGGTATCCATATAGGGACTCAGCAAAAGACAAAAGACATGGAGAAATTTATTTACAGAGTAAGAAGTGATGGATTGTATGTTTTAGATGTTAGAAAGACTGATGAGAGATTAAGAATAGCTGCTAAATTCTTAGCAAGATACGAACCAGAGGATATATTAGCTGTTTCAAGAAGAATCTACACAATGGGACCGTTAGAAGAGTTTGGAAAATACACTGGAATTAGAACAGTTGCAGGAAGATTTGTCCCTGGAACATTAACAAACCCTGCATACAAAGGGTTTATGGAGCCAGAAGTTGTATTTATCAGTGACCCAAGAGTTGATAGACAGGCATTGAAAGAGGCAACAGAAATTGGAGTTCCAATAGTTGGTTTATGTGATACAGAGCACTTAACATCGTTCATCGACTTAGTTATACCAACAAACAACAAGGGTAAGAAAGCAGTTGCTTTAATCTACTACTTATTAACAAGAGAGTATCTCAAAAACAGAGGAGTTATAACTGACGATACAAAATTACCATTCACTTATGAAGAGTTTTTAGAAAAGGCAGCAAATCCAAAATACAGAATTATAATTCAACCAAAAGACAAGAGAAGAAGAAGGAGAAGAAGAAAATAAATAAATAAACAAAATACTTAGAGGTTTTTGGAGATGACTGAAAAAATATATCTTAAGTGTGAGAATTGTGGGTTTGAAGAGCAGGAAGTATTAAAGAAAAAAATTTATAACAAATCTGCATATTACTTAGTTAGATGTCCAAACTGTGGATCTGTAAGGGAGATTGTTGATAAGGTTAAATTAAGCCAGGCAAAGTTAATTATAAGCAGATACGATATTTCAGAATCTAAGGTAATCAATATCCCTGAAGATGAAACTTACAAAGTTGGAGACACAATTGAAATTGATGGAGAGAAAATTGAGATAACAAAAATTGAAACACCTGAATCAGTTAAATCTGCCTTAGGTGAAGATATTAAAGTTATTTGGGGAAAATCTTTATCCATTCCCAAAAAATTAGGAATATCAATAAATGATAGAAGTAAAACTTATGGTATATACATCTATGTCCCAAATGATTTTGAGTTTGAAGTAGAGAAAGTTTATAGGATAAACGATGGATTCTTTAGGTTAAAGAAGATAAAAACTGAAAAAGGAACTGCTAAAAAAGCAAAAGCTAAGGATATAAAAAGATTGTATGGGGATGTAACAAGACCTGTAAGAAACTATGTTGATTTATCTGAGTTCTATAAGGGTGAATAATTCCTAAAACCACAACTAAATTTTTTAAGGTGAAAAGATGGCTACTGCAAGAACTGCAAGGTCAAGAAGGAAAGTAAGAAAAGTGAGAGATAAATGGAAAGAGAAAGTATGGTATGAAATTTATGCTACACCAGAATTTGGAGGAGTATTTATTGGCTACACCCCAGCAAATGACCCAAGCTTAGTTTTAGGAAGAGTTGCTGAGACAAGCTTAAGAGATTTAACAGGAGACCCAACAAAACACATGCACAGAGTTTATTTCAAAATCTTTGGAGTTACAGGAAATAAGGCAATTGCTCAATATTATGGACATGATACAACAAGAGAATTTATGAAGTCACAAATCAGAAGAAGAAGAAGTAGAATTGACGCTATCCTTGATGTTAAAACCCAAGACGGCCATAAGATAAGAACAAAGGCAATGGTCTTAACAGCTTACAGAGCAAACACAAAACAAAAATCAGACATTAGAAAGAAGATGGAAGAGATTATAAAGGCAATGGCTAAAGAAAAGACATTCCCACAGTATGTTCAGGCAATGTTGTTTGGAGAAATGGCTGAGAAGATAAAGAATGAATGTAAGAAGATATTCCCAATTAAAAACGTTATCATCTACAAATCAGAAGTTTTATCATTAGCTAAGAAAGAGGAAAATGAAGGATTTGTAAAAGAAGCTGAAGAAGAAACTGCTGAAGCTCAAGAATAAATAATTTTTACTATTTTTTAGTTTTTTAATATTGATATTCGATTTTTTAATTTTGTTTTCTTGCTTCCTACGAGCGTAGCGAGTAGGTTAAATAAACTCTTCGAGTTTGTAGCCGCATCTTTAGATGCGGGATTAAAAATCCAAAGGACTTTTAAGATTTTAAAGGTTTTAATAATCATACAGTAAGAAATTTGGATAAAAATAGAAAATTATATATGGGAGTTTGAGTATAATAAGAAAAAAGAGTAAGTGTTTATCGTTAGTCCATTAAAATAAGGATGGAAACATTGGGAGGACTGCAACAACTTCATCACAGTTATGTTCTTTTGTTTGAACTCTTAGTCCATTAAAACAAGGATAAAACCTATTTTTTTCCATATACTACCAAAAATTTTAACTTATAATTCTCAAAGAAGAATAAATCTTTTTTTAAACATTAATTTATTAATTCAAATATTCCAATATTTTTAACTAAACTAAAACCGTAAAGTATATATATATGAGTTTTGTAGTATTAGAGAAGTTCTACTTTACATTACTTAGATAAAGCATAAATTAATACATAAAAAGAGTATCATTTACCATATAATCTAAATTTAAAAAATTAAAGCGAGGTGAAAAAATGTTACCAAAGAAAATTGACTATATAAAAATAGCCCTCATTGTTGTAGGGATTATTGCTTTGTTTCTCCCATGGCTCACAATCTCTGCCTCTACGATAAACATAAAGACAGACGAAGGAATTCATTTATCTGTAAATCTCGCACCATTTAGAGTTTCATCAGATATTAAATCTGATACAAACAACATATTTGTAGAAATGATGATGCCATATGTCAAACAATACTTTGACATGGCTGTTAAAGAAAAAATGTCAACATTTATGATGATATTTGGTATAATTCCAATAATCCTCTACATTGCCTCAATATTCGTTGATAAAAAAGCGGTTGTAGTTGGAGCTGGAATAGCAGGAATTACCTGTGCTTCAATATTTGTTGTGTTATTCACAGTAGGGCTGAACTCATCAGATTCTGGATTAGCTCTTACAGGAGGTAAAGAAGTCACTCCAATAGATTTAATAACGGGAGTGGTCAATGAAAAATCCAGTTATCTCTCTAAGGATATTATAAAGATTCAGGTGGGGACAGGTTGGTATCTAACAATGATAATTGGCTTGGCGTTAATTGCATATCCTTTCATTAGGAAGGTTTAATTTTTAAATTTCCTCTATTTTTACTTACTCTTCAACTCTTATAACACTCCCAAAACCCTTGGAAACCTTTCTTCCAATTCCTAAATAATTAGGAATGTTAAAATTAACCAAAAACTCTCCCCAGAAGCCAATAAACTTATTTCCTTTATATTTAACAACAAAGTCTTCATATTCTAAAAGCCCTGCTTTTAACTTTTCTTCAACTGTATAATCTAAATACTTGCTCATAGATAAAATATTTCCAACTAAAATTTTCTCTAACAACTCTTTCTTTCCATCTTCATCTAACTCCTTATACTCCAAATAATTTTTCTCATTCAAAGCAATCCATGGAGATATAAACTTATACTTAATCATATTCTCAGCAACTCCAAATTCTTCAAACTTCACCTTTGCATAGCCATTAACAACCCTATAAACTTCTCCTTTTAAATTTAACTCTCTAATATTTAAAATAATCTCTCCCAAAATGTTTATCCCCTCTTTTATGCCAATTAAAACAGCATCTCCACCAATAATCTTATACTGTATTTTTGGATATGTATAGAGAAAACCATTCCGCTGTGGTTGTGTAATTCTACATAATCCTCTTTTCCAAATTTGTTTAAAATATAGCCCCTCAAAAATGGTGTTTGCGATTTTTTAAGTGGTTTATCTGTCTTTAAACGGCATATTAAAATTGGAATTTGCATAATATCCCCATAAAATATTTTTATCTCAAAGCAATCTCAAGGTATTTTATAAATTCTCTTTTATTATCTGGAATATATGCCCCACAGGCAAATTTATGCCCTCCCCCACTACCATTAACCTTTTCTGATGCATATTTTATTGCCTTGGCTAAATTCACATCCTCAGCAAAGCACAATAGCTTAGGACATCGTGCGGATACCTTATAGCCGTTTTCATCCTCTGTTATTGCAAATATCGGCTTCATCCAATCCACTTCTTCAATAGAATAACTCATTCCAGCAACAATCCCAACAATATTTGACATAATTTTATCTGTCTCAAAGTATTGGAATCTATCTTTTTGAATTATCTCAACGTCATTTTTCACATGCTCTAATGCCTCCCTTAAGTTATTTCTATGCTTTCTTAAGTTTGAGAGCATTTTTCTATAGTATTTATCCCTATCTCCCATTAACACATTTAAAGCTGTTTCATAATCTCCATATCTTGAACATGCGTTTATGCACGTTGAGAACTCCTCTAAATCTCTCAATGGAGATCCAAACTCTTCTCCTCTAAATTCATAAACCTCTCCAAATATAACCTTTGGAATGTAAGGTGTCCAGTGGTTTGGGACATAGTTTAGACATTTTATTAAAAGCTCATTTCCAATAATCCTTTTATGTTCAAAAGGAATTTCAGCTAATCTCATAGTTGGGTTTATTTCAATATCATACTTTTTATTTATGCTTTGGATGTATTTGATTATCTTTGAATCGTTATTTAATAAATCAGTTCTCACATCTGCCCAATATCTCATAGACACAAATAAAGGTCTTGTTTGCCTACCATACATCTGTAAATCTGTTTTTACTTTAACATCTCCATTCATAATTGCATCGCATAGTATTTTTCTATTCAAACCAATTAATTTTCCCTCAATGTTTTGAATATCACCAACAGCACCCAAAACAGCATATTTAGCCAAATCAATCCAATCATTGTTTATAGCTTTTGCAAATAAATATGAAACTCCAGCTCCGCAAATTTCAGCTCCGCTTTTTGCAATGGTTAGGGGGTTTATATGGATGATGGTTTTTGGAATCTTTATCTCCTCTGGTTGGTGGTGGTCTAAGATAATAATTTTGTCTCTCTTATCAGATAAGTTGAGTTCATCTAACTTCTCTTTAATCATCTTTAACTGCCCACTACCTAAGTCAGCAAAGATTATTAAATCATAGTCTTTAAATGGAATGTCATTTATTGTCTCTATAGTAATTTGCTTCAAAAACATGAAATCAGCATCCAAGTTTAATCTCTCAGCCAATTTTTGTAAAATAGCTCTTGATGTTAGCCCATCAGTATCTATATGGGTAACTATCAAAATTTTGTTGTTTTTGTTGTTTTGCAATACCTTAGCTCCTTTTTTCAATTCTACCCAATTTTCCATAGTTTCACTGTGTTTATTTCTTTAAATTATTTAAGAACTATCTGATTGAGTTAATTCATTAATTTTATTGTTTATAATATACTTTGCTTCATTTAGTTCATTTATTGCTTCAAAAATGTTATTTCCGGAAATCTTCCTACATGCTTCAGTAATTTTACTTTTTGCTTCTTCTAAATTGTTATTTTGAGTTCCATTTTCTGAAGTCCCTCCGAGTAATTTTATAACATTTTCAATGAGTTTTTTTATTTTTCTAAGTTTTTTCTTTAATTCTTCTTTTTTTGTATCATCTAATCTAATGTTTTTCAATATTTTTATGATATCATCGATATCATTAACAGTTCTCTCTAAACTCAACATTATTATTGTATTTTCAATATGTTTTTTTGCATTATAATAGACATCTATTATTACAAATATAAGTATAACAATCATTGCTACAATAAAACTTTCTGGGATATAAGAACATATTAGGTTTATTATATCATAAATGAAATAATTCATCAATGGTGGTATAAATGATATAAATAATACAACACCAATCACTTTGCGATATTCGTTTGAGTCTATTCTTCTATATATCCAATCTAATAAATCTAAAAAATAGATAATCACAACTATTATAAAAAATCCTGTCCCAAATAAAATAATTGTTTTACAACTATTAGCAAGATATCCAAGAGCAATCACTGAAATCATGTAAATTCCAATAAATATTGAAATAAATATTCTTCCAGTAGTGTCAATAACTTTATTAAAATTATCAAATTTAGAATATCTTTTGGGAATTATTTTTATATGCTCTTCTTTTAAAATATACCTTTCTAAATTAACAGTTAATATCATATTCCTAAAGAACCATTTTCCTCTTTCAATTATAACAATTATTCCAATAAGTGAAAGTAAAATATTTACCAAAGCCAGAAAAGCAATAATAATTTCAGTAGGAAAGTTCTGAAGGTTATTACTCAAATATCTACACAATATTCCAACAGCACCGTTTATCCCTACTAAAAACTGTAAATAAAACAACATATATGTCCAAAAAGAGTTCTCTGCCCTTTCAATATGGCTTCTGAATGTCTCATACATTTTTAGTTTTAAGTCATTTTTTGGATTTGAATCTTCACTCATAAATCCCCCACCTATATTTTCAAGTTCATAACCTAACTAAATAATCAAATAATAAAATTCCAAACTTATAAATAATTTTAATAGCATGAAATTTTAAATGGTGATTGTTATGGAAATTGTCGTTGATGCTATCTATGAGAAAGGAGTTTTAAAACTTAAAAAATCTATAAATCTTCCAGAGGGTTGTGAAGTTGAGATAAAGATAATCCCAAAAAAGATTTCAGAAAAAACCTTTGGAATCTTAAAACTTTCAGATAAAGAAATTAAAGAAATTCTTGAGGAGATTGAAAATGGAGGAGAATAAAATATTTTTTGATTCTAATATATTAATATATCACTTATGTGGTAAAGTTGAAGCTAAAAAACTAATTGAAAAAGTAGAGAATAAAGAAATCTGTGGATTTATAAATCCTATAGTAATATCAGAAGTTTTGTTCTTTTATATAAGGGCTACAACAAATAAAAGGCATTATGACATTAAAAAACATCCAGAGATTTTAAAATCGTTAGATTTAGATATAGTTTTTGAGCTTTTTTCAATTTTCCAAATATTAGATTTAAATAGTGAGATTGTTAAAATTTCAAGAGAAATTATTAAAAAATATTGTTTATTACCAAATGACGCATTAATCTGCTCAACATGTAAGTTTTATAAAATCAATAAAATATGTAGCTTTGACGATGATTTTAAAAGAGTAGATTTCTTAGAAATTATTGAAATTTAAAGTGATAAAATGGACGATAAATTTGCCTCTAAGTTTGAGATAGATGTTTTAAACAAACTGCTCAATAAAAACTTCTCCTATGATTTAGCAATTATTTTAAAGAAGATTGGTGGCTTAGATTACAGAAAAAAAGTTTTTATTAATGGAGAGTGTATAGGCATCTTAGAATTTGATTTAATTGATTTGGATTGGAAGTTTCATCCTTATGCCTCTTATTATTTAATAGAAGAACCAAAAATTAAAATAAAACCAACAAAGAGAAAGCTAAAAGGCAAAAAAGTGCCAGTTGATTTAATTGAAAATGCTGAAGAGCTAAAAGATATCAATGAGAATGATTATGTTGGTGTTGAAGTAGGAAATTATGTTGGCGTAGCAGTTAAAAAAGGAGATACAATAAAAATTAAGGACTTAACTTTAAAGAAAGAGCTTAGATTTGAAAAGATTGAAGATTATCTAAGAAAAAACAAAGATAGGATTGAAAAATTAGAGAAAAAATCCCTATCAATCATAAAAAAATACTATGAAATGTGTAAAAATAAGAATTATGCTATAAATACCTCTTTTAGTGGTGGGAAGGATTCTTCTGTCTCTACTTTATTAGCTAACAAAGTTATAGATGATTTAGAAGTCATCTTTATAGATACCGGCTTAGAATTTAAAGATACTATAGACTTTGTAAAAAAATTTGCTAAAAAGTATGATTTAAACTTAGTTGTTTTAAAAGGCAAAAACTTTTGGGAATATCTGGAAAAAGAAGGTATTCCTACAAAAGATTATAGATGGTGTAATAGTGTTTGCAAATTAGAGCCGTTAAAAGAGTATTTAAAGAAATATAAAAGAGTTTATACAATTGATGGCTCAAGGAGATATGAAAGCTTTACAAGAGAAAAATTAACTTATGAAAGAAAAAGTGGCTTTATTGAAAATCAGATAAACATCTTCCCAATATTGGATTGGAGAGGAACTGATGTCTGGAGCTGGATATATCTAAATGATGTTATCTATAATGAACTCTATGATAAAGGATTTGAAAGAATTGGTTGTTATATGTGTCCAGCTGCTTTAAATGCTGAATTTTTGAGAGTTAAAGAACTTTATCCAGAGTTGTTTAATAAATGGGTTGATGTTTTAAAAAGATTTGGTTATGATGAGGATGAGATTTTAAGAGGATTTTGGAGATGGAAAGAATTACCACCAAAAATGAAAGAATTAAAGAAAATATTAGAAAATAAAGAAAAAAAGTAATTTATTGAACGCTAATGCTATTATATAGCCCAACTATTCCAGTAAATATTATTTGCACTGAGATAGCTACTAATAGCAATCCCATAATTCTTACAAAGGCGTTAATGCCATAAATATTAACTCTTCTAATTATAAAGTCAGTTAATGATAAAATGATTCCAGAAACTAACATAGCTGATAATATAGAGAGAACAACAACCCCTTTCTCTAAGATACTCTGGGTTTTGCTAATCAAAATCATGGTTGTTGTTATAGCTCCAGGGCCAGAGATTAAAGGAATAGCCAATGGGACATAAACTATACTATCAATATCTTCAAGGTCTAATCTTTCATCTGGTTTGTGCTTTGTTTTTGGAATTTCTGCGTGAAGCATGTCCCAAGCTATTTTAAAGAGCAAAATTCCCCCAGCTACTCTAAACGCATCTATTGTAATCCCAAAATAGCCAAAAATATAATTCCCAAATAAAGCAAATAACAATAAAACTACCGTTGATGAGATTATAGCCTTTTTGATAATTCTAATTCTCTGTTCTTTTGGATAGGGATAGGTTAGAGAATGCACTATTGGAATTAAGCCAATTGGGTCTATTGTAATAAAAAGAGAAACAAATCCATAGATGTAGAAGTTAAGAATATCCATATATTTCACCACATTGAATATAAAATGCTCCCCAGAATAACCCACCAAACTAATAGTGTTATTGATCCTAAAGTTTTTTCATTTATAAATAATTCCAGTATTTGACCTACTTTAGAAATGAATCTATTTTTTCTCTCTTTTAATAATTCTGGGAAAGCATTCCATACGTGAAAACCATCCAAAGGCATAGCTGGGAGTAGGTTAAATAAAGCTAATAAAAAGTTAAACCAGTAAGTCCAATAGATAGTGTTTATAAATAATGCCGTGTTTTTTGTTGGAGAAACCATAATTCCAAGTTTTCCTTCATTAGAACTAACAATTTTATACGTCAGTATTTTATTATCCCTCAAAATTTTTATCTCATACTCTTTTTTTGGTTCTATAGTTTTGGCAAATTCTTTAAAGTCCTCTAATGAATTTATTTTTTTGCCGTTAATTTCGTAAATAATATCTCCTTTTTGTAAAAACTCTGATGCTGGTTCTTTAACATCAATAATTTTTAATTCTGTTGGTAGTGTATAGCTAAATGAAAGTAATGGAATTGATGTTAAAAATATTATTAAATTTGCTAATGGACCTGCTGAGGCTATAGCTCCTCTAATCTTTTTATCAGCTGTTTTAAATTCATCTCCTAATTCAACAAAAGCCCCCAATGGTAATCCTAATAATAATAAAATTCCTGAACTCTTAACTTTAATTCCAAAAGATTTGGCAAATATACCATGTGCTAATTCATGCACAGAAATTGCTATTAATAGAGCTATAATCCCTGGAATCCATGGAATAACATCTCCAAATAAAAATACTACTGGCTTTGCTGCTTCTTTTGGCAGAGTTCCAGACAACAGCCTTATACTCATATCTATGATATTAAGAAGCATAAAAAATCCAAGTATTACACATATTGGTATTGATATAATTCCTATTTTTTGCCAAATTTTATATTTTCCTAATTTTTCAATTGTTTTTAATCCCAATTTAGTCCTTAAAATTCCAAAAATTCCTCCATAAGTCTTTAAATTTATTGAATCTCTGATACTATATAAAATTATCCAGATAATTATAGCTACAATTAATATAACTTTAGATGTATCCATGTTCAATCCTCCAAATATTTTTAATATTTTTTATTTTCAATTACCTATAACTTTAAATCTAATAAAAACGAAGAGTATATATAATAGTTGGTATGAATCTTACAACATAAAATAATAATGGTGAGTTCATGGAAGCGTTGGTTTTAGTAGGACATGGGAGTAGATTACCCTACAGCAAAGAGCTTCTGGTAAAGTTAGCTGAGAAAGTTAAAGAGAGAAATTTATTCCCAATAGTTGAAATTGGTTTGATGGAGTTTAGTGAGCCAACAATACCTCAAGCAGTTAAAAAAGCTATAGAACAAGGGGCTAAAAGAATCATTGTTGTTCCTGTTTTCTTAGCTCATGGAATTCATACAACAAGAGATATTCCAAGGTTATTGGGGTTGATTGAAGATAACCATGAACATCATCATGAACACAGCCATCACCATCATCACCACCATCATCATGAACATGAAAAATTAGAGATTCCAGAAGACGTTGAAATTATATATAGAGAACCTATTGGAGCAGATGATAGAATTGTTGATATAATTATCGATAGAGCATTTGGAAGATAAGTAGAAACATGTCAATTTACACCTCCGAGCGTAAGCGAGGAGGTGTTAAGTGGTATCCCAATAGGAGGTATCCTCCTATGGGTAGAGATAATTATCGATAGAGCATTTGGAAGATAAGTACTTAATAAAGAATCTACTAACTCCTCCAATAAAGATAAATTTTAAATAAATATCCTTTCTTTTTTATTTCTTAACAATTTACATAAAAAGTTTATAATATTGCTATTTTAGTAGTTTTAAGTAATTAAGGAGGTTGAGGTATGTTTGCTCCAGGGCACATAACAGGATTTTTTGTAATTTGTAAATCTTCCAATAAGTTAAAAACTGGTTCTATAGGGGCAGGAATTACTATAGATAGAGGAGTTAATGTAGAATTAAAAGAAGGAAATGGTAGTATTTTTTATAATAATAAGAAAGTAAATATCTGTGCCGTTGAAAAAGTTATTGAACATTATAAAAAATTTGGATATAATGATGATTATGACATAATATTTTCATCTGACTTTCCCTTAGGTAGTGGATTAGGAATGTCTGGAGGATGTGCTTTAATATTAGCTAAAAAACTAAATGAAATGTTGAATTTAAATGAAAATTATGCAGAGATAGCCCATATAAGCGAAGTAGAATGTGGAACTGGATTGGGAGATGTTATTGCTCAATATGTTAAAGGTTTTGTCATAAGAAAAACTCCTGGATTTCCTATAAATGTTGAAAAAATCGTTGTTGATGATGATTACTACATTATAATTGAAATTTTTGGTAAAAAAGAGACAAAAGAGATAATAACTAATGATATTTGGATTAAAAAAATAAATGAATATGGAGAGAGATGCTTAAATGAGCTTTTAAAAAATCCTACTTTGGAAAATTTTGTCAATCTTTCTTATGAATTTGCAGTAAATACTGGACTAATAAATGAGAAAATCTTATCCATCTGTGAAGACTTAAAATTTACAGTTGGAGCTTCACAATCCATGTTAGGAAATACTTTATTCTGCATTTCAAAAAAAGAAACATTAGAAGATGCATTATCTATTTTAAAAAATCCAATAGTTTGTAATATTTATTACTGAACACTTTATAATATTACTATTTTTATGAATTTCTACCTAACTGTGAATCACGTCCACGTTTAACCTCTTAAAAGCTGATTTTAATCAATATTGGAAGCTAAGGAGACAGAAAGAAACTTAGTTTTCATCCCGAATTAGTCTGATTTTAATTACATATCTTTATTAAATGCAAATCCATCCCAGTCCTTATTTCCATTCCGAATCGGTCTGATTTAATTAACTGAGACATTTAAATGGAAACACTACATTTTAGACAGATTTCCATTCCGAAATGGCTAATTTTAATCTATAAATAATGTCTTATATTAAGAACACTCCTTAATTTGCATTCTACCTTTAATTTCTCCATTAATAACTTTTTTACATATATCAACTATTTCCTTTATGTTGTAAATCTTTATATCAGCTGTTTCGAGAGCTCTCCTCGAAACATTCCCATTTTGCAATGTTACCACTGCTAAATCACTTTCAATCATTGCTGGGACATCGTTAGCTCCATCCCCTACCATTATTGTAAAGTACCCCTCTTTTTTTAGATTTCTTATTAAATCTCTCTTTAACTCCTGATGAGCCTCTGCCATTATATATCGTTCATCAACCCCAGTAATTTCAGCTAATCTCTTTATAAACCCTTTTCTATCTCCAGAAGCAATGAAAACCTTAACTCCTAAATCTTTTAGTTGTTTAATTGTTTCTTTAACCTCTTTAAATAAACATCCAGCTGTTGCTATTGTGTATTCAACCTCTCCAGCATAAGTGTCTATTATTAAAGCACTTCCATACCCAGTTTCTACTTCATATCTCTTTAAAATGTTTAATGGCTCTTGTAATTCTTTAACCTTGGTTTTTCTATCTTTGAAAATTCCTTCTCTATTTATCGGTGGGTTACAATAAGATATACCAATTTCAACCTCTTTTAATAAGTCAGATATTAATTTTTCTGGATTTTCTTTATCCACTACCTTTAAAGGGTCTTCTTTAATTATAACTAATGCTCTACCCTTTTTTTTATCCACTATATCAACCGTCTGGCTATTACAAATAAACTTATTTTTCTTTAAATCTTTAATAACTCTCATTATCTTTACAAGAGTCCCAGCACTGTCAAACACTATAGCCACTTTCATAATTACCCCATTAATTAAATATATACGTTCAGATATAAAGAATTATTGTGGGAGCATGAAGAGGTTGGCAGTGATATTAATAACCTTAGCTTTAGTTTCTTCAATGTGCATAACTAATTCTAATGAAAAGAGGGAAAATATGAAAAATGCAAAAGTTTTAATGGTTATAGCTCCAAAGGACTTTAGAGATGAAGAACTTTTTGAGCCAATGGCAGTATTTGAGTCAAATGGTTTAAAGGTTGATGTTGTATCAACTACAAAAGGAGAATGTGTGGGGATGTTAGGTAATAAAATAACTGTTGAAAAAACCATATATGATGTAAATCCTGATGATTATGTGGCTATAGTTATAGTGGGGGGAATTGGTTCAAAAGAGTATTTATGGAATAACACAAAATTGATAGAATTAGTTAAAGAATTTTACAATAAAAATAAGGTTGTCTCAGCAATCTGCTTATCTCCAGTAGTTTTAGCAAGAGCAGGAATCTTAAAAGGCAAGAAAGCAACTGTATATCCAGCTCCAGAGGCTATAGAAGAGTTAAAAAAGGCAGGAGCTATTTATGAAGATAGAGGAGTTGTAGTTGATGGTAATGTAATTACTGCAAAATCTCCTGACTATGCAAGATTATTTGGATTGGAAGTTTTAAAAGCAATAGAAAAAAATAATGAATAATTTGCAACTATTTTTATTGTTTTTTCTAAAATTTAGATGATTCTTATTTTTTAAAGTTTTAACTTAAAAAAGTGATAGTTTCTAATCTCATAATCTTATGGAAATATACAAATTTGAAATTTTTAGAGAATAATATTTTTCCAAACACCTTTATCTTCAAACCTTCCTAAGTATTTATCCAACAATCTATCTTTCTTTAAAGCACTAATTAAGCTTGTTGGATTTTTTGAGTAATCTAAATATTTGCTAAGATTTTCATCCCCCCTTGCCAATATACACTGGCAAATCATGGAGTTGAAGTTCTCATATTCTACCCTAATACCTTCTTTTTTTAATGCCTTCTCAATATACTTAATTTTTTTCTTAGATGATAAATCAAACTCTTCTACCTCAAAATCTGTATGTGGCTTTGGAATCATTGGATTGACTGAGATTTCTACTTTTCTAATTTCTTTCTTTACTTTCTTCGTTAAATTTATAAGTTCTTCAATATCTTCATCAGTCTCTGTCGGAATGCCAACCATAAAATAGAGCTTAACCTTTTCAACTCCAAATTTTTTAGCTAAATCAATGGCATTAGCTATGTCCCTCTCTCTAATGTCCTTTTTTATAAACTCTCTTAACCTTTCACTTCCAGCTTCTGGAGCTATGGTTAAAGTTTTAGGCTTTAAAATTCTCATCAAATCATCGTTTAATGTATCTGCCCTTAAAGATGAAGGAGATATATGAACTCCCATATCATCCAAAAAGTTGCATAACTCAACTATATACTTGTAATCTCCAACTGATGGGGCTATTAAAGCAACTTTATTGACTTTATTAACCTTAACTCCTTCTTCTGCTAAATACATTAAATCATCAAGCTTTCTAAACCTTGGTGGATAATAGATAGCTCTCGCTAAGCAAAATCTACATCTTCTTGGACATCCTCTACCAATCTCTAATAAGAAGGATTTTCCATAAGCTCCCTCTTCAGAGGTTGGCTGATATATTGGATAATCATCTATAGTTAATTTTTTTGGATAGATTCTTTTAACTTTATCCTTCTCTAAATATTTTGAATAAACACCCTCAACATCAAACTCTCTATTTATAACTTTTAGCATTACATCACTGCCCTCAATCTCTCCAACGATAAATACATCAAAAAACTCAGCTATTGGGAAAAAATTTTCCATTACACAAGGCCCTCCAGCAACAAAAATAGCATTTGGGTTATTTTTTCTCAAATCTTTAATTATCTTTATTGCATTAAAGTAATCGTTTTCATACTGTAGAGTAATAAAAATTGCATCAAAATTTTTTATTCTATCATAATTCTCTAAGAAATACACTCCTACATTTAAATCTCTATATTTGCTTAAATGATTAGCTAGAACATGCACAGCTAAGCAAGAAATCCCAGCTTTAAATTTGTTTGGGTAGATTATAGCAACATTCTTTATCATTTTAATCACAAAAATTAATTTATTGACTATCTAACACATTAACAACCTCACCAACAACTATAACTCCTGGAGGTCTTGCATTTTCTTTTTTAGCCTTTTCAACAATATCTCCCAAAGTCCCTTTTATAACTCTCTGATTCTTTGTAGTTCCCTCCATAATGATTGCTACTGGTGTTTCTTTACTTCTTTTTGGGTTTTGCAACAACTCTTTAACCAAATTTTCCAAATTAGTTATTCCCATTAAAATTACAATAGTATCAGCATTTAACTTGCTTAAATCTACCTGTTTCTCTTTCTTATCCTCTGCCTCATGCCCTGTAACTACTGTAAAGGAGGTAGCTACCTTTCTATGAGTAACTGGAATCCCAGCAACCTCTGGGACTGCTATAGCTGACGTTATTCCCGGAATTACCTCATAAGGTATGTTATGCTTCTTTAACTCTAAAATCTCTTCTCCACCTCTACCAAAAACAAATGGGTCTCCACCTTTTAATCTAACAACTAACTTTCCTTCCTTTGCCTTCTCAACCAATATTTTATTAATCTCTTCTTGTTTAAATGAATGTTTTCCCTTTCTTTTACCAACATAAATTAGCTCGGCATCTTTTTTAGCATAATTTAATAGCTCTTTTGATATTAAATCATCATAAACAACAACATCTGCCTCTTTAATAGCTTTTAAACCTTTTATTGTTATCAACTCTGGGTCTCCCGGTCCTGCTCCTACTAAGATAACTTTGCCTGTCATTATTTCACCAGAAATGTTTATATTTTTTGGCATTAAAATAAGTTATAGCTTCTAATACTAATTTTTATGGGATGGTTATGGGATACAGAGTAGGAATTGATATAGGTGGGACATTTACAGACCTCGTTTATTTTGATGAATATAGCAAAGAATTTCATGTAGTTAAAGTTCCAACAACTCCAAAGAGTCCTGATGTTGGGGCAATAAATGCAATAGAAACTGCTAAAATAGAATTTGATAAGATAAATATTTTAATCCACGCAACCACCTTAGGAACAAACATGTTTTTAGGGCAAGAGCACTTAAACCCACCAAAAATTGCACTAATTACAACAAAGGGATTTAAGGATGTTATTGAAATTGGTAGGCAGAGGAGGCCTAAACTTTATGATTTATTCTTTGAAAAGCCAAAGCCATTAATAAAGAGGAGAGACAGATATGAGGTTGAAGAGAGGATAGATGCAAATGGAAATATAATCACTCCACTAAATGAGGAGGAATTGCAAAAAATAGCTGAAATTATTAAGAAAAAGGATTATGAAGTTGTTGTTATCTCTTTTTTACACAGCTATAAGAATCCAATCCATGAAAAGAAGGCAAGGGAAATAATAAAAAATCTCTGCTCTAATGTGGATGTTATAACCTCCTACGAAATAAATCCAGAGTATAAGGAGTATGAGAGAACAAGCACAACCGTTATTAACGCCTATCTAAAGCCATTAGTGTCCAATTATCTAAAAAACTTCATAGATTCTTTAAAAAACAAAGGCTTTAATGGAAAGTTTTATGTTATGCAGAGTAGTGGAGGCATCTCAAATATAAAATATGCCACTGAAAGACCTGCAGCATTTATAGAATCCGGTCCAGCCGCTGGAGCTATTGCAGTCGCCTATTTTTCAAAAATTTTAAATGATAACAAAGTTATAGGCTTTGATATGGGTGGAACAACTGCTAAGGCATCAACTATAATTAACAACTCTCCATTGGTAACAAATGAGTATGAGGTTGGAGGAGAGGTTCATGCTGGAAGATTAATTAAAGGCTCTGGTTATCCTGTTAGATTTCCATTTATTGATTTGGCTGAGGTTAGTGCTGGAGGAGGGACAATAGCATGGGTTGATGAAGGAAATGCCTTAAGAGTTGGGCCGATAAGTGCTGGAGCTGACCCGGGGCCTGTTTGCTATGGAAAGGGAAATGATAAACCAACAATAACTGATGCCAACTTAATCCTTGGTAGATTGGGAGAGAAGCTTAGTGGTGGTCTATTAAAATTAAGAAAAGATTTAGCTGAAAAGGCAATATCAAAATTAGCTGAAAAAATAGGGGAGAGTGTTGAAGAAATCGCCTATGGAATAATAAGATTGGCAAACACCACCATGGCAAAGGCTTTAAGAATAGTTACAGTTGAGAGAGGCTATGACCCAAGGGATTTTGTCATGTATGTTTTTGGTGGAGCTGGACCTTTACATGGAGTTGAGTTGGCAGAGGAGATGGAGATTAGCTCTATATTAATTCCTCCTTCGTGTGGTGTTTTCTCTGCTTTAGGGCTTTTATTGGCTGATTGTAGGGTAGATAAAGCTAAGAGTATATTGAAAGATATAGATGAAGTTGATGAGGAAGAGATTGAGAATATATTTATTGAGCTAATAGAGGAGGGACTTAAAGAGGTTGAGGGCTTTGAGGAGATAAAGATAGTTAAACAGATTGATGTTAGATATAAAGGGCAATCTTATGAACTAACAATCCCTTGGACTGGAGATTTAAAAGAATTGGCAGATAACTTCCACAAAAAGCATGAGACTGTTTATAAATTCAGTTCTTTAGAGGAAGATATTGAGTTGGTTAATGCAAGGGTTACAATTATTGGTTTATTAACAAAGCCAGAGATAAAATGTTATGAAGTTAAAGAATACAAACCAAAGCCAGAGAGTTATAGAAAGGTTTATTTCAGCAGTGGATGGGAAGAGACTGCAATTTATAATAGGGATAAGCTTAAACCAGGAGCTATATTTGAAGGACCGGCAGTAGTTGAAGAGTATGATTCAACTATCGTAATTCCTCCAGATTATACAGCTTTTGTTGATAAATACGGATGTTTAAGAATTGAGAGATAAAAGGGGATTGTTATGGATAAAATTACAGTTGAGGTTATTAAAAGCTCTACCTCATATATTGCAGAAGAGATGGGAATTATTTTGAGAAATACAGCCTATTCTCCAAATATTAAGGACAGATTAGATTTTAGCTGTGCTATCTTATCATCAAATGGAGAGTTAATAGCCCAAGCTGAACACATCCCAGTGCATTTAGGGAGTATGGCTATTGGAGTTAAGAATACCGTTGATTATCTAAAAAAAGAGAGCATTGAGATTGAGAAGGACGATGTAATTATCGTTAACGACCCATACATAGCTGGAACTCATCTAAATGACATCACCCTCTTAAAACCAATATTTTATAACGATGAAATAATTGGCTATGTGGCAAATAAGGCTCATCATGTAGATGTTGGTGGCTATGCACCAGGAAGTATAAGCAGTAACGTAAAAGAACTCTACCACGAAGGTTTAATTATTCCTCCCTCTAAGCTCGTTATAAATGGAAAGTTAAACAAAGAGCTCTTAAATCTAATAACATCAAATGTTAGAGTGCCAAAATCAACAATTGGAGATTTAAAAGCTCAAATAGCATCATTGAACATTGGTGTTGAGAGAATTTTAAAACTAATTGAAAAGTATGGGGATAGAGAAGTTACTGAGGCATGGAATAAGAGTTTAGATTATTCTGAGGAATATTTAAAATCAAAAATTAGAGATATTAACTGTATATGTGAGGCAGTAGATTACCTTGAATATAAGGACAAATTAATAAATATAAATATGAAGATTGAGATAAAAAATGGCAAAATAAAAGTTGATTTTACTGGAACGCATAGACAGTTAGATGCTCCATTAAATGCTGTTTATGGTGTTACCGTTGCATCAACATCCTTTGCATTAAAGGCAGTTATAGACCCTGATTTACCAATGAATCATGGTATCTTTAGAGTTTTAAATATCATTGCTCCAGAGGAAACAATTGTTAATCCAAAGAAACCAGCTCCAGTTTCTGTTGGTAATGTAGAAACCTCTCAAAGAATAGTTGATGTGATATTTAAAGCCCTCTACCATGAATTCCCAGATAGAGTGCCAGCCGCATCAAACGGGAGTATGAACAACGTTATTATTGGGGGAAGAGGTTGGGCATTCTATGAAACAATTGGAGGAGGATTTGGAGGAAGAAATGGAAAAGATGGAGTTGATGGAGTTCATGCAAATATGACAAACACTCTCAATACTCCAATTGAAGTTATAGAGAACGAATATCCAATAATGATTCTTGAATACTCTCTAAGAGAAGATTCTGGAGGAGCTGGGAAGTATAGGGGAGGTTTGGGAATAAGGAGAGTTTATAAAATGCTATCTGACTGCATGCTCTCCATAATTGCTGATAGAATTAAAATTTCCCCATGGGGAGTTAATAATGGCTATAGTGGAGCGTGTGGAGAGCATTATGTTATAAAAGATGGTAAAAAAATCCCATTATCTGGAAAAGATACTTTATATTTAAGTTGTGGTGATATAGTTGAAATAAACACTCCTGGTGGTGGGGGCTACGGCTCTCCTTATGAAAGAGATATAAATCTAATATTAGAGGATGTTAAAGATGAAAAAATTTCCATAAAATCGGCATATAGGGATTATAAAGTAAAAATTATCAAAAAAGATGATGATTTCGTTGTTGATATGGAAGAAACAAAAAAGTTAAGAGGTTTGTGAGTTTGATTTTGCTTTTAATCTTTCCTCTAATTTTTTCCTTCTCTTTTCTTTCTTCTCTCTAATCATTGGGATTCTATATATTGCTCCGCATTCTAAGCATGTTATAACAACGTGGGGATATCTCTTGCTCTTAATTCTAACCCTTGCATTCCTTCCATACAACAAAAAGGTTCCACATTTTTTGCATATCCTTCTCTTCCATTTTTTAGGGAATCTTATTCTCATTTTCATGGCTATTCTTCTTGCTAAATATACATATCTCTTAGCTCTATCCCAATTACCTTTCTTTGCCTCTTCTTCAGCTAAGCTCATCAATATATCAATTCTTTCATAAGCTATCTTCTTTAGCTTTTTTTCTAAGAACTTTTTCATAATAAACCCCAGAATCCATATCTTGGATTGTATATATCTCCAGCTTTCTTTAAATATTCTAAGGCATCATTAACATCCTTTTCAGATAAACCAATAGCCATCGCTTTTTCATATATCTCCTCTTCTGGTGCTAAACCATCATCTCTCAAGCTAACAATCTCCCTAATAATGTTAAGGACAGCGTCCATCTTATCTCTTCTTGACTTTGGAGTTCCAGCTATCTTATCCAAGTCCAAAGTTCCAGTTTCTGGGTCATAAGCTACCTGTTTTAAGCAATCATCAATAATACTTATTGCCACTTCAGCATCGACATCTTCAACTTTATCTGATAGTCTTGCCTTTGCATGCATTTCAGCAATCCTAATAATTGCCTCTAACTGCCTTGCAGTTATTGGTATTGGGTTATCCCCCTCTCCCAACTTTCTCATCTCTAAGTAATACTTTTTAATCATCTTTTTTGCTTTATCAGTTAAATAAGGCATAATTAACTTTGTTTCATCAAACTCTCCTAAGTATAAATCTTGATTCTCTTCTATGTATGCACAGCTCCTTGCATAAATAATATAGTATTTTAAAAGCTTCTCATCCACTGTTATTCCATCAATATCAATAGCTCCTAAGATTTTGTAGTCTTTTGTTGCTGTCTCAATATGGGTGTTTAATATATGTTCAGCTATCTCTTCATCACTCTTTCTATTTGGTTTATCCATCAATGGAAATATTAAATCAAATCTACTAAGCAATGGGGCTGGAATATCTATCTGCTCAATAACAGTTAAATTCCTATCAAATCTTCCCCTCTTTGGGTTGCATGCTGCTAAAACTGCACATCTTGCGGGCAGTTTAACATTAATCCCTCCTTTATTGACGTGGATTGTCTGGCTCTCCATAGCCTCCAATATATATTTCATTACATTCTTATCTACAGTTAGCTCATCAATACATGCAGTTCCTTCATTAGCTCTAACAAAAACCCCCGGCTTAACAACCCATCCATCTCCGATTTCAGTAGCCTCTCTTGTTACTATAGCAGTTAAACCTCCTCCAGTAGCAGTTGTTACTGATGCATAAGCATTTTGAGGGAATAATCTTGCTATTCTTCTGAGCATTGTTGATTTTCCAATACCTGGGTCTGTAATTAATAAAATATGGCTATCCCTTCTTAAAGGAGTCCCATCAGGTAAAAATTTAAAAGCTCCTTTTATTTGTTGCAAAAATATGGCTTTTTTAACTAATTCATAACCTTTTATTTGAGAGATTAGATAGTTTGATAAAATGTCAATAATATTTTTCTTTCTCCCTAATTCATTTAAAGTCTCTATAAGCTCTTCATTTCTTAATATATCTTTAACTTCAATTTTATTATAACTTTCAGAAATTTTAATATAGTTACTTTTAATGTAAATTTTATAAATTGGGATGTTATGTCTATACTCTCTTTTCATAACCCTTCCTATAACATTTACCCTTCCTGCATATATTCCCGGAGTGTTTTCTAAAAAGACTCTAATGCTCCTCGCTGGCTCTTCAGGATTTTTCATTAAATCAATTGGCTGCTGAATCTCCATCTCCTGAATATTCACATATATTGAATCATATTCATCCAAAATGAACTTTATTTCCTTTAAATTTTCTTTAAAAACTTCATCATTTTCCTTCAAATCCACACATCTTGGGATTTTCCCTTTTTCCACTAATTTATCCCAAACTTTTTTGTTTTCTAAAATTTTTTTGACCTCTCTTGGAGATAACATGTCCTTAATAAATTCTCCTTCACTAAAGTAGTCATCAATCTCAATTTCAACACGTCCATCACATGGAGTATATGTGTATTTACACAAAAAACCTCCATTTTCATCTTTTATTCTTTTGTTACAGTAATATACTGCCTTTTTTAAAAGTGCATTAACTTTTCCTGCTTGCAGTATATTTCCTTCAAATTTAACCAATTTGTTTATATCTTCAGCAGAAATCTCCTCAATTAATTTTTCACAACCTTTTGGATTTTTAAATGCAATTTGTATCTTTTCTAACTCTTTATCTTCACCAAATAGTTCAACATAAGCTTCTTTAAATATATCCAATATTATTTCCTCAATTTCTTTCGGTCTCTCAATGATTAAGTCATTAACTTCACATGCATCTGGAAAGTGCATTAAAAACTTCTCAATGTCAAATTCAAAGATATTCCCCTTAATTAAATTATTAGACAGCTCTTCTTTTATAAAACTCTTTATTTTATGTTCATAATATGCTCTAAAAACTTCTTCATCAAAATTTACCATAGTATCACGTAAATTGTCTTTATTATAAATTTAAAAATAGATTTTCCATTTGAGAGTTGAAGTGTAGTTAAAACATAATAAACAAAATAGTGGTATATAATTTACTACTATAAAAACCTTTGTATATTCAAATTAATAATAAGAGATAACTTTTTAACCCCCTACGATATATAATTTCCTAAAAGCCTATCATAAAATTTTATAAGAGGGATAGGGATGAAATTCTTCTTAGACACTGCAAATGTTGAAGAGATTAAAAAATATGCTGAGCTTGGATTAGTAGATGGGGTTACAACAAACCCAACATTGGTAGCTAAGGAAGGAAGAGATTTCTATGAAGTTGTTAAAGAAATCTGTGAAATTGTTGAAGGTCCAGTAAGTGCTGAGGTTATCTCAACAGATGCTGAGGGAATGGTTAAAGAGGCAAGAGAATTGGCAAAATTAGCAGATAACATAGTTATAAAAATCCCAATGACAAAAGATGGAATGAAGGCAGTTAAAATATTATCAGCTGAAGGAATAAAAACAAATGTAACATTAGTTTTCTCTCCATTACAGGCTTTAGTTGCTGCTAAGGCAGGGGCTACCTATGTATCACCATTCGTTGGAAGGTTAGATGACATTGGACACGTTGGGATGAAGTTAATTGAGGATGTTGTAAAGATATACAAAAACTACGATATTAAGACTGAAGTTATAGTTGCTTCAGTTAGACACCCATGGCATGTTTTAGAGGCGGCAAAAATAGGAGCAGATATTGCAACAATGCCACCAGCAGTTATGGACAAGCTATTCAATCACCCATTAACAGACATTGGTTTGGAGAGATTCTTAAAAGATTGGGATGAATACTTAAAGAGTAGAAAATAAAGAATAATCCCAATTCATAAAAATAATTTTTATGGAGGGAGATTATGAAAATAGATGCAGTTAAAAAGCTATTGATGATTCCAGGGCCTACAATGGTTCCACCAGAGGTTTTAAATGCAATGGCATTGCCAGTTATTGGACATAGGACAAAGGATTACAGCAACTTATTGGAAGACACAATAGAAAAATTAAAAAAAGTATTCATAACTGAAAACGATACATTCTTAATTACTGGTTCAGGAACAGCAGCAATGGATATGGCAATATCAAACATAATAAAAAGAGGAGATAAGGTTTTAAACATTGTTACAGGAAACTTTGGAGAGAGATTTGCAAATATAGTTAAAGCATACAAAGGAGAGGCAATTAGATTAGATGTAGAATGGGGAGATATGGCAGAGCCAGAGGCAGTTAAAGAGATATTGGACAAATATGATGACATCAAAGCAGTTACAGTAGTGCATAATGAAACATCAACAGGGGCAAGAAACCCAATAAAAGAGATTGGAGAGGTTGTTAAGGACTATGATGCTTTATACATTGTTGATACTGTCTCATCATTAGGAGGAGATTATGTAAATGTTGATAAATTCCACATAGATATCTGTGTTACTGGTTCTCAAAAATGTTTGGCAGCTCCACCAGGATTGGCTGCAATAACAGTCAGTGAAAAGGCATGGGAAGTTATTAAGAAGAATGATGACAAAGTTGGTTTCTACTTAGATTTATTGGCTTATAAAAAATACTATGAAGAGAAAAAACAAACCCCATACACACCATCAGTTAATTTAACCTATGCCTTAAATGTTGCATTAGATTTAGTTTTAGAGGAAGGAATCGAGAATAGGGTTAAAAGACATGAGAGATTAGCAAAAGCAACAAGGGCTGGTTTGGAGGCAATGGGAATAGAGTTGTTTGCCAAGGAGAGGGCAAGGTCAGTAACAGTTACATCAGCAAAATATCCAGAAGGCATTGAAGATAGCAAATTTAGAGGTATATTAAGCAACAAATACAACATAGTTGTTGCTGGTGGGCAGAAGCACTTAGCTGGAAAGATATTCAGAATTGGACACATGGGAATCTGTGGAGAGAAAGAAGTTTTAGCAACACTTGCTTGTGTAGAATTGGCTTTAAAAGAGCTTGGATTTGAAGTTAAAGAGAGTGGAGTAGAGGTAGCAAAAGAAGTTCTATTGAAAGAATAGATTTTATTTATATTTAAATTTAATTATTTTTTCCATAATATAGCCATCCACAACAAACCAGCTATAATTAAAACTATTATATACCAGTTATGTATTACCCAATAAATTTTTGGTTCTAATTCTTTTTTAATATCATCCCATAAGCTATGTTTCTTTTTATACAATTTTATAATGTTTTTTAGTTTTATCTCTTCTATTGAGTTGTTTTTTACAATATAATAGTGTAGTTTGTGATTTTCGTTGGTTTCAATCAATAATATTCCGTTATTGTATGCTAAATCCGTAATTCTTATACTTTCATATTTATTTCCAAAAATCTTTTTTAGATAGCTTTTTTCTATTGGAATTTCTCCTCCTTTGATTTTAACAAAATAATATGGATTTGAGCAATTACTTATGATTTTTATGGTTTTATTTTTCCATATAAGAAGATATGGCTTCTGATTTAAATAATCTTCATACCAACCTGCATAATTGATATTGGAGCAATTAAGTTTCTTCATAACAATATATAAAGTCCCATTTATGCTGTAAAAATCCATACACTCCCAAGAAATATTTTCATATTTTGGAAGAGTTATGTTATCTTCGAAATGGATTTTTCCACCGTAATAAGAATACAAAGGAAATGAAGTATTTGATAAACGCCCATCTAAGATATAAAACTTCTTTGCCTTCGAATCATAGGTTGTAAAGATGAATATAGGTTGATATATGTAATGTTGGAACGTAGTATAATAGTCGTCATCCTCAAACTTCTTTAATTCGGTTATGTTGGTGTTATTTATTAACACAAGAATATTTTCTGGATAATCTGCTTTCATTTTATAACAATAAACAAGTAATGCCTCATTAGGGGAACATGCTGGAGGAGATATATCAAAATCATCAACTGAATAAAAAACATCAGCCCACAGTATTTTCTCAGTGTAGTTTATTTTATTGTTTTTTGTTGTGTATACTAAAACACCTAAAAAAACTATTCCGTCACCATTTTTTGGGAAATAAAAATATCCAAAAGATAATATAGTTAAATTATTAGTTGAGCCACACTCAAAATATGTTATATTATGATACAACTCAGGGAAATAATAGTCAGAAATAGGAGTTATGTCCATTAAATTTTTATTATTAAAATACAAAATCTCCGAATCGTTGTAAGTATATCCAAAAAGCTTATCATAACCAATATCATGGTAAATTATTATAAATCCATCCTTAAATGGACAAACTTCTGCTGAAGAGACATTTAAAAAATAAATAGAAAATAATAAAATTATTAAAAATAAAATGAATTTTTTCATAATCTCACCAGTTTTTACATCCTTTTATACCGTAAGCTCCATTTCTCACCTTATCTACATTCTCAATATTTGTGTCAAAGTAGTATGCTCTTATTTGCCAAATATCTCTACCAGTTAAGAACTCTCGGGCTTTAATATAATCACATGCTTTGTTTATCAAATCATGATATTTATATTCATCAATTTTATTATCTACTTCCATTTCTATATATCCATTAGGAATTTCTTTTATCCAATTAAGAACCTCTATAAGTTTTGTTATTCCCTGAGTTAAATATCCATTATATCTGTTAATTTGGTATTTCCAATATTCTCTTATATCTTCACTCACATTTTTTTCATAGTTCCAGAGACACCAGTATTTCCATGCAATATAATAGTGTGGTTGAACAAATACATAGTCAAAATACTTTGATAATCGTTTTATATCATTATTATCTGGATTCTCTATATCGTTAATATAGGGAATCCATATAAACTCTAATTTTCTGTTCAATTCATTAGATTTTTGTTTGATATATGTTGATAATTGTGCTATTTCCCAATCAGTAATAAATCCCCAACTTACTTGCCCAGGAGATTCAAAATTCCAATAAAATCCTACTAAATTGCTATCACAACTTTCAATAACTCCATCAATCCAACCCTTCCAGTATTCTAATGTTCTTTTTACCAGATAAATATGGTTTATATAATATTCCATCTGTTTTTTGTCTTTGGAAGCATTTTTTAATTTTTCTAACATTCCACGTTTATAATAAGGAATTTGAGCAATATACTTAATTCCAGAGAGTTCTGAATTTATAAACTCTCCAAATTCTTTTCCATCTTTTTCACCATCTTCTCTTAAATTTCCACTTTCCGGAGTTCCACTACCTTCATCCTTTTCCAAAGCAATTGCGTAGTTAAACCCTCTATTTAATAAATCACCTACTGTTCCATTAAATCTTTTCTCATAAGTATTGGTGTATTTAAAATACCATAAAGCGTATTTATACTCAGGTTTTGGTTTTGGCTTGGGTTTGGGTTTTGGAGGTATATAAATATCGTCCCCCATTATTTCACCCCTAAATACTCTTTACACTTATTAACCAATTTATCAAACATCTCAACATCTCTACTCTTTATATAATCGGCATACGGCTCATCTAACTCTCTTATATACTTATTATAGTAAATTTTAACCGAATTAATCATCCTACCAATATCTTGCTCCTTCATAGCATCATAAAATTCATTTAAAGCATGTTCTTTCCTTTCATTATCGGTTAAAATCTTTTTCTTATAGAAAATCTCTGATTTTATCAAACTTTTTCCAAGTTTATACAATATAGGGCAGAATACACATGCATGATAGCAACTTGAAATTAGATTTTTATCTAAGCTTTCAAATTCTTTAACAAGCCTTTCTCTTGAGACATTTAAGTGAATAAAAGGAGGAAATAAGTTATAATCGTTACACCACGTTAAAAATCGTTCTTTATCTTTAATATGCTCTCCTATTGATGATGCTACAACTCCTCCCTCAAAATTTTTAATACCCTCCCAAACTACACAACTTCCGTGATAATCATGTCCATTATTTTCTAAGCTTATCTTGCATTTTCCACACTCAATAAATCTATGTTTAACATCATTTGCTTTCATAATCCACTTTATCTCTTCTCTTACCCATTTTGGACTTCTATCTGAAATAAACGTTACTGCCTCAAAGTCAAAGTTATATTTCCCCCTAAGCTTTAATAAATATCCTAACAAAACCCTGTTTTTCATTCCATGAGAGTATAGAATAGTTTTATGATTTGTTTCTTTAATTAAACTCCAAACATCCTCATGCATAAAAACCCACTATATAAAAAAATCTATATTATTTTTTAAGTAAATTTTAATTATCAAAAGACTTACATATAAAAGTTTTTATTATTCTTTAATTTAAATGGATAAATTAATAAAAATAAAATAATAAAACAAAAATTAAAAAGATTTAGCTTATAATCTCCTCCAAAATCTTTAAAAACCTTTCAACCTCTTCAAACGTCCCTATTGATACTCTAACATAATTATCCCCTAAACCATCAAAGGATGTGCAATCTCTAACAATAACACCTCTTTTTAATAGTTCCTCACAAAATTCTTTTGCTTTCATTGTTTTTAATTCAACCAATAGATAATTAGCTTCTGAAGGATAAACTTTAATATCCTTAAACTTCTTCAATCCATTGTAGAGCATCTCTCTACTTTTAATTCCATCTCTAACACATCTTTCAAAGAATTCTCTATCTCTTAATGCAGTTATGGCACAAACTTGACTTAACCTTGTTAAGCTAAATATTGGCTTAACTCTCATCATATAATCTATGATTTTTTTATTTGCAACACCATAACCAACCCTCATTCCTGCTAAACCAAAGACCTTTGAAAAGGTTCTTAAAACAATAACATTATCATATTCAGGGGCTTTTTGAGTCCAATCATATTCTTTTTTAGCATACTCAATGTATGCATGGTCAATAACAACTAAAGCGTCTGTTTCATTGATAACCCTCTCTACATCTCTATTTTCTATTATATTTCCTGTTGGATTATTTGGAGTGCAGAGGAAAATAACCTTCGTTTTATCTGTTATATTATTTAAGACACTTTCAACATTCAATTTAAAGTCTTTCTCCTTATCATATTTAGCATATTTTATTTTAGCATTGTGGATTGTTGCTGAAACTCTATATTGGGTAAATGTTGGAATTGGAATTATAACCTCATCTCCATCATCAACAAACGTTCTAAATATTGTGTCTATAATCTCATCAGCTCCATCTCCTCCAACAATTATGTTTTCCTCATCAACATTCAAAAATTTGCTTAACTCTTTCATTAAAATTGGATTTACTGGCTCTGGATATTGGTGAATTTTGTCAATTTCATCTAAAATTTTTTCTTTTATTTTTGGAGATGGTCCCCAAGGATTTTCATTAGAACCAAGTTTTATAATGTCCTCTGGTTTTATTCCGTAAGCCCTTGCTATCTCTTCTTTTGATTTTCCTGGAACATAGGGCTTTAATTTTTTAACAACGTCTCTTACTTTATTTTCTATCATCCAATCACCCAAAATTTTTAACCAAAAATATTTTAAATAAGATTTCTGGATTTTTTATTATTGTTAAGATTACAAATGATGGAGGGGTTAATTGTGAAGAGGACACTTTTACTTATACTCTTATTGGTTATAAGTGTTAGCTATGCTCTACCTATAGAGCCAATAATCTATGTAAATAAATCCACGGTAGATTATCAAAATGCAAAAATTTTGATGGACAATTTTTACTCATCAAGAGAGATAAATATCAATGGAGATAATGTAACAATTGTTATTAACGATATTATGTATATTCCATCTATAGATGAACTTGAAATTAAAAATGGAGATAAAAATCTTATTATAAAATTTGATAGAGACGGAAACAAAGTGAAATATAAAGATATTGAGTGTATTGAATATTTAAACCTTAAAAAGGGAGAAGAAATAAGCTTATTCAATAAAAGCTACATAGTTGAAGATATTACTTCAAATTATGTAATATTAAAAGAAAAAGATGGAAAGGAAGTATTGACAAATGAATCATTTGAATACGATGGATATAAAGTTGTTGTAAAGTTGGTTTCCTCTGATTTAAATACTATAATTGTTGATATATACAAAAATGAGAAAGTTTTGGATTCTCCTAAATTAACTAAGGGAAAGATTTATTATATGAAAGGAGGAACCTTAGGGTTAATGTATGAAAATTGCACAAGGATTGGCAAAGGTTATAGATTTACTTTTAGAGTATATTCTACAATAAAAATTGAAGAAGGGGAAGATTACCCATTAGATAAAGAGTTTAAAGTTAAAGAAATAAGCACTGATAAAATAAAACTTGAGTATAAAAATATAGATAGTTTAGGAAATGAAATATACTTGTTTAATTACACCATAATACCTGAAAAGTGTTACAAAGATTATGTTCTCTTTAAAGTTATAAAAAGGAAAGAAAAAACCGTAGATGTTAAAGATGTTGCATATATAGGGGATGGAATTTATGCTGTAAAGGTAAATAATACCGTTCATGTATTCTATAAAGGAAAAGAACTCAAAAATCATGAAAAGATTTATCTTGGTTCGGTAGATGTATATAGTTCTAATCCTTTAAATGTTAATAAGGACATAATTCTAATTGGAGGTCCAAAAGTTAATAAAATCGTTAAAGAACTTGAAGATAAAGGTTTATTGAAAGTAAATATCTCTACCAATTATCCGGGAAACAATAGAGGAATCATACTAAAAATAAAAAACCCATATAATGATAACAACATCTATATATTAGCCGGTTCTGATAGATGGGGAACAAAAGCGGCGATATTAGTATTTTTAACAAAATATAATGATGAAGATACATTGATGGTAGAGTGGGACAAAGGAGAGATAAAAATTATTAAATAAAAATCAATTTAATCAAAAATTTTCTTAATATATGGCTCAAATGGAACAATATCTTCCCTACTTCTTGGACTTATAACTGCTACTTTTAATTTCCTCTCTTCTGGAATTAAATCAATAACTAAAGTTCCTGGCGTGGCGGTTATAGACCATGACAGCAAAACTAAGCCAGTAGGATTATTAATAATTGATTCTATCTCTATAACTTGAGGGTGTATTTCCCCATTTATGCTTCTTTTAACTACATCAACCCAAGATTCGCATATTGCTTTAATTAAAACAGCCAAATAACCAATAACTCCTAATAATCTCATAAACCTCCCCCCTTATAAAAACCATGCTTACAATAAGTTTTATTAAGGCATTAAAATATATATCTCTTACTATAGGACTTTCGCAGGAATAAATGTTTTATTGCATATTGACACTTTTGAGTGTCTAAATTCCAGTAAGAAGATAAGCTGCGAAAGTCCTATCTACATAATGCTTATGGGGTGGAAAATATGGCTGAAGATTTAAGACAGAAAGCAATGGCCTTAGAAATATACAACCAACAATTACAAATGATTCAAAGTGAAATTACTTCAATAAGAGCGTTAAAATCTGAAATAATGAATTCAATTAAAACAATTGAAAATATAAAGGCAGATGAAGAGACATTAATCCCAGTAGGTCCTGGAGTGTTTTTAAAGGCAAAAATTGTTGATGATAAGGCATTAATTGGAGTAAAGTCAGATATTTATGTTGAAAAATCATTTAATGAAGTTATTGAGGATTTAAAAAAGTCAGTTGAAGATTTAGATAAAGCTGAAAAAGAAGGCATGAAGAAAGCTGAGGAATTAGCTAAAGCAATAACTGCATTAAGAAAAGAATTACAAACAGAGATACAAAAAGCTCAACAAGCTCAAGATAAGAAACAATAAAAATGTAAAATTAAAATTTTTATCCTTTTTTATCTTATTTTTTGTACTCAGAATGCTTGATTAAACTAAAACAGTAATTCCTATATTTAAACTAACAAATGTTTATGTCTAAAATAAAAATAGTGGGCCCAGCCGGATTCGAACCGGCGACCTTCGCCTTGTAAGGGCGACGTCATAGCCAGCTAGACCATGGGCCCTCAACCTTTAGCATCAATAAAAATTTAACTCATCATATATAAAGTTTATGCTCATTGGTGAAATTATGGATTTAAATTTAAAAAATTTTTTGGAAGATAGAGAGGAAATAATTAGAGATGCTAAAAGGAAAGATGAAAAATCCTTCAAAGATTTTAAGAAAATAGTTGAAGAAATAAAAGAAAGAGAAAATAAAGATAAAATCGTCTGCGATTTTACTGAATACAACCCATTGCATAAAGGGCATAAATATGCATTAGAAAAAGGAAAAGAGCATGGAATTTTTATCAGTGTATTGCCCGGCCCTTTAGAAAGGAGTGGAAGGGGAATTCCTTATTTTTTAAACAGATACATAAGGGCAGAGATGGCAATAAGAGCTGGGGCTGATATTGTCGTTGAAGGCCCACCTATGGGAATTATGGGCTCTGGGCAGTATATGAGATGCCTAATAAAGATGTTTTATAGCTTAGGAGCTGAGATAATCCCAAGGGGCTATATTCCAGAAAAAACCATGGAAAAGGTTATAGATTGCATAAATAAGGGCTATCATATTCAAGTTAAGCCCTATAAAATTATCTGTATAGAGACAGGGGAGATTTTAGGAGAGAAGTTAAATATAGACAACTATGTCATTGCTTCAATGTCTCAGATGATTTATAAACTGAATAGAGAGGGCTTAAAATTTAACCCGAAATTTGTTTTTGTAAAGAGGTTAGAGGGAATTAGTGGAACTAAGATTAGAGAAGCAATATTCAGTGGAAAGTTTGAAGATATTAAAAATATGCTTCCAAAAACAACATTAAGTATTTTAAAAGAACTCTATGATAATGGAAAGCTCAATGAATTGATATTGAAAAGATTTGAAGATAGAATTTTAGAAACAGCGAATGAGTATGATTTATATGAATATTTGCCAAGTAATGTTGCTGAAATTTTAGAGAAGAAAAGACCATTTAACAATATAGAGGAGATAAAAAACTCTCTACCTTATGGATTTTCAAGGCATTTTAGGGAGAGGATTTTATCTAAATTAGAGGCAAGGATTCCAAATGAAACTTTATCAAAATATATAAATAACTATCCTGCAAAGATAAAAATACTTGCAGTGAAACTTTAAGAAAGTTTCATCAAAACGATGCATTAAATGGACTTTCAGTCCCTTAATGTCTCTTAGTATATAAATAGGTAAATAACGATATATAGTTGCTTATAAATCTTAATGCTTTGAATATGAAATCCTATAATTTTCATTTAATAGAAAGCGAAACTTTTTAGATATAAATTTCAATAGAAACTAAATTTTGGGGAGAGGTATGCAAAAACAGAGATTCTGCTTAGACACAAGTGCTTTTACTGAACCGTCAGTTAGGAAAGCGTTAGGGGTTAAAACAGTTACTGAACTAACAGATAAGGTTATGGATTTGATAGCTGAGGCAAGGATAAAGTTAAATATATCTTGTCACATTCCATATCCAACTGTATATAATGAATTGATGGGATTTTTGGAGAATGAGAATTGTCCGAGAGATGTTATAGTTAAAGTTGATACATGGCTTGTTAAAAAAACCCCAAACAGATATGAGATAAAAATCCCTTCAGAGATTTTTTATGAATATGTTAAAGATTTGAGAGAAAGAATTAACAAAGGGATGAGGATTGGAGAGGAGCATATAATAAAAGCCACAGACATGGTTTATGAGTTATCAAAAAAACATCCAGAAATGGGTAAAAATGAAATCATAAATAAAGTGTTATCAAAAACAATAAATACCTTTAGAAATAAATATAGAAGTGCTTTGAGAGTGGGAACTTTAGATAGTGCCCCTGATTTAGATGTGTTATTGTTAGCCAAGGAGTTAGATGCTGCGGTAGTGGCAAGTGATGGAGGCATTGAAAAATGGGCTCAGAGGCTGGGCTTGAGATTTGTTGATGCTTCTGATTTTCCATTTATGCTTGAGGAATATTTGAAACATAATGATAGACATTTGAGGATAAAATACTAAGAAAATTTAAAATTAATATTAAAAAACACGTTTAGGGATAGTTATGACGATATTGCTAATCAGAGGAGATAGTTATGAAAAATTAAAGAATGCCTTAGCTGATGTTGATAGGCATGCAGAGCTAACAATTATTGGAAAGCCAAAAATTATTGTTCCAGAAGCTGCAGATGAAATATTAAGTCATATATTGGGGGAAGTTAAAAAACCATGTAAAACTGCATGCTTAGCAAAGATTGCTGAAAAAGCACCAAAAGCAATAGATAGAATTAGAAAAATTCATCCACCTGCTCATATTGTTGTGATTAGTGAGAGATATGGTGACATATATTATAAGTTATTGGACGACTTCCCAAAACTTCCAGTGTTAAAGGGCTATTACAAATCTAAGAAAAAAGATAAGAAGAAAAAGAAGTAAATTGGTTAATTTTCATTAGTATTAGGTGATTTTTATGAAAAATAGCACAGAATATCCAACATTAGTGGAAATAAAAGACAAAAAAGGAGAAATGATTGAGAAGGGGGAGGCAAAACTTAGAGATTTAAATAACATAAGAGTAAAATTAAACGAATTAAGGACGAGCAATCCAGATGATTTAGATACTATTGCTCAATTGGAAGAGGAAGAAAGTCATCTAACATCTGAAGTTTTAAAATTAGATTTAAGCATAAAAATATTAGAAGTGGTTGAATATATTATAGAAAGTAACATATTTGAAGATTATTGGAAAATAATAGAAGAGAAAATTCCATATGAGGAGTTATTAAATATTGTGGTTGAAAATGGCTTAAGTATAAAAAAGACGTGCATGGAGTTATATAAACTTGCCAATATTGATGATAAAAATATTTTAAAGAAAATTCAGAATCTACCAGATGACTATCCTAAGGAAACAAAAGAAGACCCAAACCTTCAAAATAAATATTTGAGTAAGATAATTTCAAGAATTAGTCGATTAAAAGAATTTAAAAGCAATTTGGATGAGATAGTTTCAGATATAATCTCAAACATGAGGTGAGTGGATGAAAAAAGTAGAGCCTGTTAATTTTAGAGAGTTGGATAAGAAGATAAAAAAGTTCTGGGAAGAGAATGACATATATCAAAAAGTAAAGAAAAAGAATGAAAGAAATAAGGAATTTTATTTTGTTGATGGTCCTCCATACTGTTCTGGAGCTATACACTTAGGGACTGCATGGAATAAGATAATTAAAGACACTTATCTAAGATTTAAGAGAATGCAAGGTTATAATGTTTTGGATAAAGCTGGATGGGACATGCATGGATTGCCAATAGAAGTTAAAGTTGAAAATGAATTTGGAATAAAGAACAAGAAAGAGATAGAAACAAAAATTGGAGTAAAGCAATTTATAGAAAAGTGTAAAGAATTCGCTTTAAAACATAAGGAAATTATGGAAAAGCAATTTAAAAACTTAGGAGTTTGGTTAGATTGGGAAAACGCCTATATGCCAATAACTAAGGAATATATGGAAATTGGATGGTGGACATTAAAGGTTGCTCATGAGAAGGGATTATTAACAAGAGATTTAAGGGTTGTCTATTGGTGTCCAAGATGTGAAACTGCCTTAGCGGAGCATGAGGTTAGAGGAGAGTATAAGGAAGTTTATGACCCATCCGTTTATGTAAAATTCAGATTAGCAAATGAAGAAAACACATACATTGTTATTTGGACAACAACACCATGGACTTTAGTTGCTAACTTGGCTGTTACTGTCCATCCAGATTATGACTATGCATATGTAGAAGTTGAATTTGATGACAAAAAAGAGGTTTGGATTATTGCTGAAAAGTTAGTTGAGGAAGTTATAAACAAAGCTAAAAAATTCCATAACATCAAAAACTACAAAATAATCAAAAAAGTTAAAGGAAAAGAATTGGAAGGTATAAAATATATTCATCCATTATTAGAAGAGAATGAGAGACAGAAAGAATTTGCAGAATTAGAAAATGCTCATACAGTTATTTTAGGAGAGCATGTAACCTTAGAGGGAGGAACTGGGTTGGTTCATACTGCCCCAGGACACGGGGAAGAGGACTTTGAAGTTGGTAAAAAATACAATTTGCCAATCTATTCACCAATAGACGATGAAGGTAAATATGTAGAAGGAAAATGGAAGGGCGTTTTTGTTAAAGATGCGGATGCTGAAATAATTGAAACCCTAAAAAACAAAGGATTGTTAGTTTATGCTGGAAAGATAAAACACAGCTATCCACACTGTTGGAGATGTAAAACTCCTCTATTATTTAGAGCTACAGAGCAGTGGTTCTTAGAGATATCAAAGATTAAAGATAACATTATAGAGCATGCTAAAACAGTTCAGTGGATACCACACTGGGTTGAAACAAGATATATAAATGGAGTTAAGTTCGTTGGAGACTGGAATATAAGTAGGCAGAGATACTGGGGAATCCCTATTCCAGTATGGGTGTGTGAGAAGTGTGGAAAATACATTGTTGTAGGAAGTGTTGAAGAATTAGAAGAGAAGATGATAAATAAAGATGAAGTTGGAGAGATTAATGATTTACACAAACCAACAGTTGATAAAATAAAGCTGAGATGTGAATGTGGAGGAGAAATGAAAAGAGTTCCAGATGTCTTAGATGTTTGGTTTGACTCTGGTTTAGCTCCTTATGCTTCAATTGGAGTAAAAGAGCTTAAAAAAGCAGACTTTATAACAGAGGGACATGACCAAGTTACTAAATGGTTTTATTCACAGCATGCACTCTCAGCAATAGTATTTAACGATATTCCATACAAAAAGTGTTTAATGCATGGCTTCACTTTAGATGAGCATGGAGACAAGATGAGTAAGAGTTTGGGTAATGTAGTTAATCCAGATGATGTCGTTGAAAAGTATGGGGCTGATTTATTAAGGTTTTATTTATTGAGTGCAAATAAGGTTTGGGAAGATTTAAGGTTTGTATGGAGTGAGATGGATGATGTTTTAAGCTTATTCAACACTTTATGGAACGCCTATATGTTTGCTGTAAATTACATGGTGTTAGATAACTTTAAACCAGATGAAAAATACTTTGAATATTTAAAAGATGAGGATAGATGGATTGTAAGCAGAATAAACAGTGTTGCTAAGATAGCAATTGAAAATCTTGAAGTCCCATACTTCCACACATACACTTGGACATTAAAGGATTTCATATTAAATGACTTAAGTAGATGGTATATTAGGTTGATTAGAGACAGAACATGGAAAGAGAAGGATGACGCTGATAAATTAGCAGCATATCAAACACTCTACTATGTCTTATTAAAGTTAGCTACAATATTGGCTCCAGTAGCTCCACATACTGCTGAGGCAATATATCAAAACCTAAAAACAGAAGATATGGAAGAAAGTATCTTCATGAATAAAATAGAGGTTGATGAAGAGTTTATTGATGAGGAGTTAGAGAGAGATATGGCAATAGTTAGAGATGTCGTTGATGCAATCTACAGAGGAAGGGATAGGATAAAATACACCTTAAGATACCCATTGAAAGAAATAACTATTGCTGGTGGAGAAGAGGTTAAAAAAGCTGTAGAGAGATTTGAATACATAATAAAAGAGCAAGGTAATGTTAAAAATATCAAATTTGGAGAGGTTGAAGGTAGCAAGTATATAATAAAGCCAAACTACAGAGAGTTAGGTAAGAGATATAGAAGTGAGGTTCCAAAGGTTGTTGAGGCATTAAATAAAGCAGATGCTAAGGAGTTGATGGAGAGGTTGAAAGAAGGAGCTGTAATATTAGATGGATATGAGATTAAGCCAGAATATGTTGAAATTAGATTGGAAATTCCTGAACATATAGCAGGAGTTGAATTCTCAAAGGGAACTGTCTTTATAAATACCGAGATTACTGATGATTTGATAAAAGAGGGGCTAATGAGAGAGGTTATAAGAAGAATCCAAGCTATGAGGAAGGATATGGATTTAGATATTGAGGAGAAGATTAAAATTAAAGTTGAGGGCATTGACTTAGATGAATTTAAGGAGATTATTGAGAGGGAAGTTAGAGGTCAGTTTGTTGATGAGATAAAGGCAGATTACGAAAAAGATTGGGAGATAAAAACACCAAATGGAGAGAAATACAACGTTAAAATTGCTATTGAGAGAATAAATAAATAAAAATTTCTTTTTAGTTTTCTTTAATACTTTTACTTTTATTTCTATTTTTAATTGTTTTTAATTTATAAAACTAAGACAATATTATTCTGTGTGATAATATGATTCTAAAAGAGGGGGAAGTAGTTTTTGAAGTTCCAGATAAATTGACAGTTACAAAAAAGGATGAGGTATTTTATAATCCAAGAATGAAAACATGCAGGGATATAAGTATAGCAGTAATTCAGGCATTTCTAAATTTGTATCATAAGAGAGATAAGTTTTACATTGCTGATGCTTTGGCTGGAAGTGGAATTAGGGGGCTTAGATACGCTAAAGAGCTTGAGTTTAATGGAGAGTTAAAGGTTTTTTTAAATGATATAAATCCAAAAGCTTATGAGAAGATAATAAACAATGCCAAATTAAATGAGATTGAGAATATAGATGTTTTTAATGAAGATGCCAACACATTTTTATCTAAGCATTTTAGATTTTTTAATGTTGTTGATATAGACCCGTTTGGCTCTCCAGCTCCTTATGTAGAGCAAGCAATTAGGGCTTTAGTAACAAGAAATGGTTTGCTCTGTTTAACAGCAACAGATACAGCGGCATTATGTGGTAGGTCTAAAAAATCATGCTTAAGGAAATACTTGGCTTATCCATTATTTGGTAGGGATTGTCATGAATTTGCATTGAGGGTTTTAGTTGGATATGTTATGAGAATGGCTACAAAATATGAGCTTGCTTTAAAGCCAGTATTTTGCCATGCCACAGACCATTATGTTAGAGTTTATTTAGTTACGGATAGGGGAGCTAAGAGGGCTGATAAGGTTTTTGAAATGCTTGGCTATGTTAAGGATGTAAATGGAATTAAAATAATTAAAAAATTTGAAGAAGGTTATGAGAAAGGATTTGCTGGGCCTTTATATATAGGCAATTTGTATGATAAAGCTCTTGTTGAAGAGGCTTTAAAAATAGCTGAAAAGAGGGAGTTTAGTGAAAGAGTTTTAAAGATTTTAAATGCCATTAAAGGAGAATCTGCTATAAATCAAGTTGGATGTTATGACACTCACCAAATTGGGAAAATGTTAAAGATTTCAGTTCCACCAATGCAAGATATTATAAACAAGCTAAAAGAGATGGGATTTAATGCAGTTGTAACTCACTATAATCCGAAAGGAATAAAAACTGATGCAACATTAAAGAATGTTATTGAGGCAATATATCAATGTACCAAGATTAGGTGAAATTATGAATCTTAAAGAACTTACTGTAATTTTGATTATCCCAATTGTATATTTGGGAGTGTGTGGTTGTTTTGAAATTGTCCCAAAATCCTTTTATGATAATTTTTCTTCGTATAATGTGGGGGATAAAGCACCGTTTGGAGAATGGAAAGTTAAAGAAGGGGGATTTAAGATTGAGGCCATATTAAGCGAAGATAAAAAAACACTAAACAAAGTTGCAGTACCAATAAACAATGGAATAATATATATTGATAAAAACTATACTGACTTTAAGTTTATTGTTGATATAAAGCGATTAGAAGAATCAGATAGCCCAAAGATATACTTCAGATTGATAAATAATGCAAATGCTGGATATTATATTGATATAGAAGGATTTGATAGGGGGTATGTTCTCTACAAATTTAATGGAACTAAGGTTGAAAAATTGGCTGAATCTTACGATGCCGCTCCTGCTGGCACAGATTTTTATAGGTATGAAGTTGTAGCAAAAGATAATAAGATAATCTTCCTTGCAGGAGGGCAGAAATATATTGAATACACTGACAATAATACACCAATACTTAAAGGTGGAATAGGAATTGGAGGGGGTAGAGCATACTATGACAACGTTAGAGTTGAGCCAATAGAATAAAAATTATATTAAGATTTTCAATCATTTATTATGAATATTAACAATTTTTGCGTTGATGATATTATGATTTTTTCCATTAATAATTTGAATGATGATATTTTGATTATTTTTTGAATTTTCAATAATTTTTTCTACTTCATATAATAATAGTGCCTTTTTTCCTAATGGTGTTAATTTATAGTATGTTTTTGGTAATGCCTGTTTGTTGTCTTCTTTCCTTTTTGATATTAATCCCAATTTTACCAATTCATTTAATGTTCTGTTTAAACTGCTCATATGAGTAGGAATTTCTTTATGAATTTGACTAAAATGGAGTTCTCCTTTTTCATTAAGTAGTTCCAAAATTTCTTTAACATATTTTTTGCTTAGTATCCCAATAAGCATGATTTAGCCCTTTTATGATTTTTTATTTTTGCTTTTTTGAGAATTTTCATATTTATACGATAATTAACATTTTTGCTAAATTTCACAAAAAAGAGAAAAGTTTATATTTGTGTATAGTTATATCTATGTTAGTAAATATGCTAAATTTAACAAAAATGTTAAAAGTGGAATTTAATTAGGTGATAACAATGGACACGATAAGAAAAGCTTTAGTTTGTTTTAGCATACTCTCTATTTTGGTTTTAGCTTGTGGGTGTGTGAATACTCCAGAAAAGATAGATATAAATATTAATTCAAATACGAATAATGGAGAAAATACTGAAAAACCTATAAATCAAGAAAATCAAAATGTTAATAATGTAGAAAATAAAAAAGAAAGTCAATCAACACAGAATATTCAAAGTTATGAAAATAAAGAAATTAAAAATCAAGAAAATCATCCTTTACAAAGTAATCAAAATTATGAACAGACCAATGGTAATTTTAATGAAGAGAATGAAAATGCCATGACTAATGTTGGAGAGTCAGAAGTAAATTATAATAATGAACCAGCATATAATTATTATATCGAAATAACTTATCCAGATGGCACTATTCCTGATAAAATAGAAGAACAAATGTTGTATTATATTAAAGTCATTGACCCAATAGTTGGAGGGTTAGCAGGAATTGACATATATGTTGATGGCAACTACATTGGAACATTAGATGATGTATACGGGATTGTAGAGTGTGTATTCTATGAGCCAGGTTATCACACAATAACAGCAGAAGATAATGGAAAAATTTTAGCATCTAAAACTGTATATGTTGAGGAAGGGACTGCATACAACAGTGGAGAATCCGAAAATTATGATGAGTATGATAATAATTATGAAAGCAATGACTTACAACAAACACAAACTCAGTTTTCAGAAATAGAAGTATATGTGGATGATATAAAACCCAGTAATAGTATTATAATTACAAAATTAGCTATGAATCCAGGTTTTTTAGCATCAATAAATGGAATCTCTCCAGACATTGGTGTAAATATAGAAATGGAAAATGGAGAAAAAATAAATTTAAAATATGTTTCTATGGATGTAGATTTAATAATAGATAATCCAAATTCAGAGAGTATAACAATCGATAAAATAATCTTAAATATGTTTGATGATGAAGGTCATAGTTTAGGACGAGGAGAGGTATCAAATATAGTAATAACACCAGGAGAAAATCCAGTAACTGTTAAAGTAAATATACCGATTAATAAGATGGGATATGAAATCCTTAGAAAATTAAGTGGAGAAGAAGTTTTTGCTGAAATATCTGGAAGTGCATATATTGAAGGCAGTGGGGAAGTCCCATTTAGTGGAGAGGCGGATTTATTGCCACCATTACCTACACCACCATTCCCACTACCTCCATTGCCACCATTTCCAACTGAATAACAAAATTTTAAATCTTTTACATTTTTATATCTCCAAATTTACCAATAACCGAAAAGTATATATACTACTTATTATTATTTAATTTTTGCTTCTGGTGGTTGTAGGGCGGTGGCTCAGCCTGGTTAGAGTGCTCGGCTGATAACCGAGTGGTCCGGGGTTCGAATCCCCGCCGCCCTACCATATTTTTTATTTCCATAGGGCTATCGCCCTATTGGGATACCCAGAGCGGGGCTTCACTACGTTCAGCCCCACTGTAATCTAAGAGACATTGCCGAGCAAAGCGAGGCAATGTATCCTGTTTTGATGAACCTTTTACTAAAAGGTTCGTTTGAATCCCCGCCGCCCTACCATTTTTTTATTTTAGATAATAATATTTGTTAATTTAGTTTTATCAATTAATAAAACTAAAAATAAAAATTTAATTTTTAAACTGACTCATAAACTTTGGAATATATTTTATAGCCATATCCAAACTCATAACCTCATAGTTATCTTTTAGATAACCTTTTTCTCTCATAACTCTTCCTACCCAATCTGCGAACCTCTTATCCTGTATAACTACAACTCCATAATCATTCTCAGTTCTTATTAATCTTCCAATCATCTGAACCAATGTCCTTGCCATTCTATCAAATGATGTCATTAAAAAAGCTCTCCAATGAGCATCCCTAACTCCTCTAATTTTAAATCTCTCTTCCAATATCTTCTGCTCTCTCAATATTAAAGGAGTGGGAACTGGGAATGGAAGGGAGTCAATAACAACTCCAACCAATGCCTCACCAGGAATATCTACTCCTTCAGCAAACCTCCCAGTTGCTAACAAAATTCCTCCAATCTTTTCAAATCTCTCTTTTAGCTCTTTAGCTTCTTTTCCATCCATACCTTGCTCATACACATGGATATTTTTATTTTTAATATTTGTTTTTGTAATCTCCCTTTTTAGATATTTATAAAAACTATCTAAATCCTCAAAGCTCTTAAATAAAACTAAAGAGTTTCCATTTATTGCTTCCAATATTTTTAATAAATTTTTATTTGCTTTCTCTCTATCTTTCCTTTCGTATTTCATATCAACGCCATCTTTTAAAGCTATAATTTTCTTCCTATTCTTTGGAAATGGACTCTCTAAAATTAAAAATTCTGCTTTATCTAAACCTGTCTTTAAAGCATGCATCTTTAAATTTCCAATTGTTGCTGAGCAGTGGATAACTACAGCATTTCCATAAAGTTCTTTTAGATGAGAGCTTACAAAAACTGGCTCACATAATAAAGAATTTCCACTTCTATAAACTACATAATTTTCATTAATATATCTTAAATTTTTAATATTTTCTATAAATTCCAAAAGATATAGGTCAGATAATTTCTTTTTATGGATAAAATCAAGCTCTATAGCTATTAAAGCTTTATTGTCAATTTCAAATCTAAGTTCCTCTCTATCAATTTCCTCATTTTCATTAAATCTCAATATTTTATTCTTTATGTTGTTTATTTGATAATATGCATCTAAAATAGCCCCTAATACAGCAAGTTCTGTCTTATATTTCCAAGAGCTTAAATTTTCTCCATCAAAAATAATTGTCTCTTTGCAGATATCTATATTGATGCCTCTACTTGTTAAATATTTTTCAATAATTTCCCAAAAATTTTCGTCTCCAATATCCAATCTCTTTTTTAAAATATTGGGAGCATAATGTATAGCCATATATTTTAATCTATTAATTGGTAATTCTGGATTTATAATTATTGTTGATGTATTTCTTATACTGCTTTCCAATTTATGGGCTTCATCACAAATAATTATATCAATATCTCTTTTTGCCTCAATATCTTCCTTAGCATAGTAAAACATACTGTTATTCATAACCACAATATCAGCTAAGATACTCTCTATTTTTGCCTTTTGATATTCACAGGTGCAGTATGGGCAGTAGTAAATAACTTTATCCCCTAAATTCACTGGTTGTTTTTTTGTTCCACAATAGCAAATTGGTCTTTTATTTGGTCTATATAAGCATTTTTTATTCAATTGGCAATATAGTCTATTAGCCTTTCCTCCTTTTGATTTGCAAATAAAGTTACTTTTTCCCATTAAGAATGCAACCTTTAAATTATGCCTTAGAGAACTTAAATCCTCATAAATCCTAACCTGCTGGTCTATCGTTTCTGTTAATATTAAAACTCTCTTTCTTCTCTCTGCAAAGTATAAAGCAGGAATTAGATAGCCTAAAGTTTTTCCAACACCAGTTGGTGCTTCAACTATCAAATTTCTCTTATTTTTTATACACTCGTAAATTTTTAGCATCATCCTTTTCTGTGGCTCCCTAACTTTAGGATATGGAAACTTCTCTTTAATATACCCTTTAAATTCCATAAAAATCCCTTTACTTTAAATTATAGAAAAAATAATAAAAAAGAGGAAATATTATTCTCCATGGTCTTTGTGAATATTTTCTACAGCCTTGTTATAATATTCAATTGCTGCTTCGATATTTCCCTGCCTCTCATAGATTCTTGCTTTACTCAAAAGTGCCTTTATATAATGTGGTTGTAGTTCAATAACTTTTTCATAGCATTTTAATGCTTCATCCAGCTTTCCCAATCTCTCATATAATTCCCCTTTAAAATACCATAAAGCCACGTCATCTTTTCTTATCTCCAATCCTATATTTATGTATCTTTCAGCATCTTTTAAATCGTCAAGAGCTAACATCAAAGAAACAGCATGTCTTATGGCATCTATCCATTTTACATTTAGTTCATCTATCAATTTTTTGAAACATTCAAGTGCCTCCCTAAATTTACCCATTCTCTTTAACAAAACACCTTTTAAATATAAGGCATTTTTATCATGTGGCTTTAACTCTAAGGCTCTATTTAAACATAGTAATGCATCTTCATATCTCCCCAATTTTCTTAGGATTTCAGCCTTTTTAACCCACATTGGGACAAAGTTTGGAGTATATGTTAATACCTCATTATAGCATTTTAATAGTTCATCATACTCTCCTAAGAATTCTAAACAAATCGTTTTGAGTAAAAATGCTGATAAAAATCTATTTTCAATGCCCAACGCTTTGTTGTAACACTTTAATGCTTCATCACAATTTCCTGACATTCCATACAGTTGCCCAACAAACACCCATGTAATTGGATTTTTTGATTCATAGCTTAGCAATTCTTCAAATGTTGTAATTGCTTCTTTTATTTCTCCTTTAGCGGATAATGCTAATCCCTTCAAAAACAAAGCCAAATAGAAATCAGGCTCCAATTCCAACGCTTTATCAACATAATAAAGTGCTTTTATTAAATTTCCCTCAAATAATTCTCTATAAGCTCTTAAAACATTAGCCACGGCTTCTAAGGTATCCACTCTTGGAGTTCTCTTTCTATTCATACGCATATCACCATAAAAATAAAGGATAATAATTTTATCTATCAAGTGCTTTATTGTAGCACTCTATAGATTCCTCTATTCTTCCAAGTTTTTCTAACACCCTTGCCTTAGCAAGTAAAGCTTTTGTGTGATGAGGCATCAGCTGAATAGCCTTATTATAATATTTTAAAGCTTCTTCAAATTTATTTTGCTTTTCGTATAATTTACCTTTAAAATACCATAAACTTGCATCGTCGGGCCTTAACTTTAGTCCCATCTCAATATATTTCTCAGCTTTATCCAGTTTATTAAATAGAAAGGATAAGTAAATAGCTTCCCTAATAACTTCTATCCACGTTACATTTAGTTCATCAATAAGTTTTTCATAGTATTTTAATGCTTCATCACAATTTCCTATTCTATTTAGTATTAACGCCTTTAAATATATTGCATTTGTATCATTTTCCTTTAATTCTAATACTTTATTTACACATGCTAAAGCTTCTTCATATCTCCCTAATTTACGTAACATATTTGCTTTAATTATATAGGCAGGAATGAAATTTGGAGCGAACGATATTAATCTATCACAACACTTTAATAATTCGTCATATTTACCTGAAAGTCCTAAACATAATACCTTAAGGAAAAATGCTGTAGCAAATTTCTCTTCAATACCTAATGACTTCTCATAACATTCCAAAGCGTTATCAAAATTTCCCAATAGCTCGTAAAGTTGGCCAAGAAGAGCATAAGCTACCGGGTCATTTGAATTACTTGTAATATCTTCAAGACATTCTATAGATTTATTAATATCACCCAAAATTGCCAAAGATATCGCTTTTAAAAATTTTGCAAATTTAAAATCAGGATTCAACTCCAATGCTTTATCAAGATAATATAATGATTCTAAAAGATTTCCCCTGTCTCTATATTCATATGATTTTATTAAATAAGTTAATGATAATAAAACATCAGAAGTTTCTTTTAATTTTTTATTTTTTATTTCCATATTTATCCACCAAATAGAAGATTGGAGTTATTTGTAATATTTTTATATCACAAGATTTCGGACACTCAACTTATTATTATCGTTAATAATCCCTATATTAAAATTATGTATCATCATCAGAAATACTATAGGACGTTCCACAGAATATAATCTTTATAAAGAATTGAATATTTAAAGGCATCTAAATATCTTATATTAAGTATATGAATATGAAAGTCCTCTACCAAAATTGTGGATATAGAGTTTTCATCTTTTATTATGATTTTTATTATGATTTTATAAGAATAATATAGAATAATAATGCTTATAGTTTGGGGAGTAACTTGATTTTTAATTGTGGAAGAAATCTATCTTACTAAAGCGAGTATTATAGCTATTTCAAATTTAAAAATAATTTTTTATCAACTTCCCCCTCTCCCTTAAATACATTCTTGTATTTGGTCAAATAATTTCCTATATTTATGAGCTTATTAACCTCTCTATAGAAAGGAAGTTTTCTAAAATGTTCTCTTCTATTTAATTCTAATAGGTATCTCAAAATTTCCTCTTCATTTTCTTTAGTATTGTATCTTTGTAGATTATTCTTTATTTCATCAATCTCTTCGAGATTTAATTTATTTATTTTATTTCCAAAAATTTCTCTACATCTTTCAAACATCTCATCAAATGTCTTACTGCTAAAAATATATCTTCCAAAATCTTCCCTCTCTTCCCAATCAACTCTAAAATTTTCAAATATTTCTGTCTTACTACTATGTTCCATTCCGTTCTCTATAATCTCTTCAAACATATCAAAATAAAGCTCTTTTATTAATTCTATAGCCTCATTAACAACTTTTTTACTGATTTTTCCTTTTTTAATGCCACTACAATAATGTTTTATAATTAGGAGAGGAGTTCCATCCCATTTAATCATGCAACTGAAAGGAAAAATCATGCACATCAATGGTTTAAACTCATAGCCCTTCTCTAAATGAATTCTACATAGGTTGTTATTTAATAAAACACAACCCTTTTCATTAACTTTTAGCCTATATTTAAATTCTCCTTCACAAGGTTCTATGGCATATTCGTAATCTTTAAGTTTTAATCTATCAAAATAGTTTAAATATATCCTCCAACCTTTACATGAGCAACAGTAAGCACAATTTATGCATTCATAGGTTATTCCCTTAAAGGTTATCTCCCAATCCATGGGCATCACTTTAAATATAATTTTTATGATATTATTTTATATTTGACAGAATTCAATAAAATTGATTATAAAAGTTATGGTGATGTTATTGATAGAGCTTACTTATGCCTTTATTTTTGTTATTATTGCAGTTCTTATTGCATATAGGGAAAAGTTGGGCATTGAGAAAAAAATCCTTTATGTGTCAATTTTAGCTTTAATCCAGCTGTTTATTTTAGGATTTGTTTTGCTCTATATATTTTCATTTGGAATGGTTGGGGCATTTTTAATGATTGGTGTGATGATTACCTTAGCATCCTATCTTATAATGAGAGAAATTAACTTAAAAAATAAAACAAAACTCTTTATTTGTCTATTTATTACGTTTTTAACAACTACAATAGTTTCATTGGCAGTATTAACAATTCCAAAGGTTGTCAAATTTGAGCCGATATATGTAATTCCACTAATGGGAATGGTCATTGGAAATACAATGAACACCATCCATTTAGCATTAGATAAAATAATAGACATGGTTAAATCAGAGAGGGATATTTTGTGGGGATATTTAGCTTTAGGAGCTACTGAAATAGAAGCATTAAGACCATTTATAAAAAATGCTGTAAAGTCAGCAGTAATACCTCAAATGAATAGAACAAAGTCAGTTGGGGTTATATTTATCCCAGGGGCTATGGTAGGGATGTTGTTGAGTGGAGCAAATCCCATATATGCTGCAGAGATTCAAATTATCATTATGTGGATGATTCTAAGCTCTGCAGTAATTTCTGGGATTTTGATATGCTACCTAATGTATAAAGAGATTATTAGAGCATAAAAAAGGTTTTAAAATTTAATTAAATTTTATCTTCTTAATTCGTTCATCTTCTCTATTCTCTTTTTAATTAACTCTTTTTTACCAATATCACTTCTGTGATATACTTCTCCTTTAATATATTTAGTTGCCTCCTCAGCAATTCTCTCAGCTTCTTCAATTGTATCAGCAACTCCAACCACAGCAACAGCCCTTGAACCAGTCATATATAAAGACCCATTATCCTCATTAACTGAAGCATAATGCAATATAGCTCCAGTTTTCTTAATTGCTTCTTCATCAACAGTTATTGGCTCTCCCCTAACTGGGTTATCAGGATATCCCTTTGGAACAACATACTTACAAACAGTAGCTTTGTTTTCAAACTCAACGTCAATATCTTTAAGTTTTTTATTTACTATTGCCTCACAAACCTCTAAGAAATCATTCTTTAATATAGCTAATAAGTTCATTGCTTCAGGGTCTCCAAATCTTGCATTGTATTCAATAATTTTCGGCCCCTCTTTTGTTAGCATAAACTGTCCATATAAAATTCCTTTGTAACCTCCAACCTCCTCCTTTAATGCTTTAACAGTCTCTTCCATAATCTCTTTTGCTAACTTAACATCCTCTTCTGTCATAAATGGTAGTTTATGGTCTGGGCATGAGTAAGAACCCATACCTCCTGTTATACTTCCTTCATCCCCCTCTAATGCATGTGGGTGGTCTTGGACAAATGGTGTAAATTTAATAGTATCTCCATCAACAAATCCGTGTAAGGTGAATTCAACTCCTTCCAATTTTTCTTCAATTAAGACCTTTCCTCCCCCTAAACCAGTTTCAAAAATCTCTTTAGCATATTTCTTTGCCTCTTCATTATCTTTTAGCTGTTCTCCAACTACCTTAACTCCTTTACCTCCTGTCAATCCAACGGGTTTAACGACTGCTTTAATACCTTTCTCAGTTAATTCATCAATAAAGCTTTCTAACTCTTCCCCATACTCTTCAAAAGCTTTATACATTAAAGAACCTTTTATATTGTATTTTTTGAATAAATTTCTCATGAATTCTTTGTTTGTTTCTATTTGTGCTGCTAACTTTTTAGGACCAACTGCTGAAATTCCCATTTCCTCTAACAAATCAACAACACCTTCCCCTAAAGGAGCTTCTGGACCTATAACAGCCAAATCTGGTTTAACTTTTTCAGCAAACTCTTTAACCGCATCTAAATCAGTCTCTTTAGCTAACTTTATCTCTTCTGATAATCTTGCAATTCCTGGGTTTTTGTTTTTCATTAATGTGTAGAGCTTTACTTCTTCATTCTTTTTTAGAGCGTGAGCTATTGCACTCTCCCTTGCTCCTCCTCCAATCAATAAAATTTTCATAATCTCACCTTTTGCTTTTGGATTAATGTAATAATAAAAAAGTAAAAAAGTGGTTTAAATCTTTTACTCTAACACTATCTCCCTATACTCCTTCTTTTCAGTGTCTAATATCCCAATGGTAGGAATGCCAGTTAAGTAACCGCAACATTCTCCTGGGTTTATGACTAAAACATCATCAACCTCCTCAAAAACCCTCTCATGTGTATGTCCATAAATAACAACATCATACAAACCAGATTTAATAGCCATCTCTAAAACAGATTGATGATGCCCATGTGTTATAAAGAATTTTAGGTCATCAATTTCAACTGATATAAAATCATCAATTATGTTCTCTTCATTTATATCCTTCAACCATTCCTTTAATTTGCATCTCTCCCCATCGTTATTTCCATAAGTGGCTATGATATTGGCGTTTAAGTTTTCAAACTCTTTTATAACAAACAAACTAACAAAATCCCCACAATGAATAACAGTCTCAACATTTTCATCATTAAAAATCTCTATAGCTTTTCTAATATTGGGTAAGTGGTCATGGGTATCGCTCATTATCCCAATTTTCATTCTATCGCCTCGAAGATATTTTATAATGGAGAATATTTTATAACACTATCTATGTCATTATCTCTTATATAACAATTTTTTAATGAGAGAAATATTATTTCTTTTTTAAATATTCAATTGCTTCAGCTATTAAATCAACCACATACTTTACATTTTCACTTTTAATTATTACACTGTCTGATGTTGCAACAACTTCTTTATTTTTAAGCTCGTAGTCACAATTTTTAACACAAAAAACCTCTCCTTCAATACTAAAAGCTTTCATTTTTTCTCTAATCTTTTTAGCCAATATTCCACTTTTTGATACTTGTGCATCTAAATAAATAACAGCTTTAATATTGTAATGCTTAAGAATCTCCAATAAAAGAGATATGGCTTTGTCACTGTATTCATTTATCTTGTATTTACCATAAACGTTTTCAAAATCTCTGTAAATATTGTCATCACATAAAACAATTTTATTTCCTTTAATTAAAGCTTCTAAACTAATAAGAACATTAAAACCATCTATGTATATGGTTTTTCCTTTAAAATCTTTTAATTTTTTAAGCTTTCTTTTAGTTAATTTAATTTCTTTATCGCTGTGAGTAGTTCTAATAATTTTAAGCCTATCCTCTTTACTTAACTTATAATGATTTGCTACAAAATTTAAAGCAACATCCTTTTTATAGCCCCTATTTATCAAATATTTAAAATCTTCTTTAGCTTTCTCTATGCTCATAATTTCCCCTTATGGGACAGATTTCTTCACATTCCCTACAAAATATACAGCTGTCTATATCTACTTTAACAATTAAGGAGTTTATGTATTCATCGGGTGTCAAAATAGCTTGTAATGGACATTTTTCAATACAACTTAGGCAGAGCTTGCATTTCTCCGGGTTAATTTCTTTATTTATTATATCGATAGCTTCACATTCACACAACCCACAACTGTTACATCTATCTTTTAAAATAACGGGTGTTTTTGGCTTAGGAATTTCTTTTTTTATTATAGGTATTGGACAAAATAAAACACAAACTCCACATTTTGTGCATTTATCAGCATCTATGGTAAATCTATCTTTTATTATTGCGTTGTTTGGGCATACATCAACACAAGTTCCACAAACAGAGCATATGGTTTCTCTAAAGCTAAATATTTTTATTGCATTTGTAGGGCATACATCTACACATAAACCACAACCAATGCACTCAGTTAATTGTATAGGCTTAGTTTTTGAAGGTTTTGAAAACTTATTCCTATTTGTTAAAAAAATGCTTCTTATTAAGGTTTTTATCAATCCTGCCCCTTTAAAAATTTTGTAAAATTCTTCTTCCATAAACCTCACTTACTTAAGATATTTTAAAAATATTTAAATTTATCGATTAATTGTTCTAAAATAAAAAGAAGCCCGGCAAATGGCGCCCTGGCCGGGATTTGAACCCGAGTCACGGGAGTGACAGTCCCGTATGATAGGCCGGGCTACACCACCAGGGCATAGTAATGCCAAGGATTACCTTGAGAATTTAAAATAATAAAAAGTGGCCGGCGGCGTCGCCCCTTTCCCGCCAGATGGCAGTACTCGGGGCATCGCTGGGGGGCTTAACTTCCGAGTTCGGGATGGGTTCGGGTGTGGCCCCCCCGCTATGACCGCCGTACCAAAGGAAATAGCGGGCCCGAAGGGATTTGAACCCTCGACCACCTGGTTAAAAGCCAGGCGCTCTGCCAGACTGAGCTACGGGCCCTCTTCAGCCCTTAGCTCGTGCGCGTTTCAAACATATCGCATTTCTCATATATATACTTTTCGGTTCTCCCCATAAATGGGAGATGGTCCGGCGGGCCGGATTTGAACCAGCGACATGCGGATCTACAGTCCGCCGTTCTACCAGGCTGAACTACCGCCGGACACGAAGTGGTGGGCCTGCCCAGATTTGAACTGGGGTCTCAGGATCCCAAATCCCAAAGGATAGACCAGGCTACCCCACAGGCCCACTGAAGAAGAGAATGGAGCCCCGGGGGGGATTTGAACCCCCGACCACCTGATTACAAGTCAGGCGCTCTACCAGGCTGAGCCACCGAGGCTCGTTTGCAGTATTAGTAAATTACAGATGTTATATATAAACTTTTCGGTGATTAAATCATTTAGTTATTTTGATGTATTTTAACCCCTACAGAGTACAATAAATCAAAACTCCAATTATTCCACCAACAATAGTAGCTATTAAATTAACGTGTTCATTATTTAAAATTCCTTTTCTTTCAAATAATGCCCCAACTAAGCTATCAGCTAAGTTCCCAGCTATTCCACCAGCTGTGCCACATAAAACAATTTTAATATCACCAAATAGTAAATATCCAAACAACCCTATTAAAAACGCTCCTAAGACTCCAGCTAATGTACCAAATATTGTAATTGCTCCATCAGTTCCTTTTTCAACAACTTCGAAGGTAGTTATTAATCTCGGCTTTTCGTTAGATAATATTCCAAGTTCTGAAGAAAAAGTATCTGATGTAGCAGCAGCTATTGATGATATGTATCCAATTAAAGCCCAGTTGAATCCAAATATAGCTAAAATTGCAAATAATATTGGAATTAAACCATTTGCTAATACATTTTTTAAACTTCTACAAGTTTCATCCATTTTTTTAGCTTTCTTTTTTTCTAAACCGACTCTACTCACCAAAACCCCTAAAATAAAAAAAGATAGAAGTAATATCAAATATTTAAATCCACAGAAATAAAGTAATATAAAACCCATAATAGATGATCCAATGACTCCCTCATTATCTAAGCATCTACTCTTTTTAATCATCAATGCCAATACACATATAATTAAGATAGATACGAATAATCTTATCAAGGTTTCCATTGTATCAACTTCCAATATAAATTAAATGAGGCCCTGGCCGGGATTTGAACCCGGGTTTGGGGATCCGAAGTCCCCCGTGATATCCTCTACACCACCAGGGCTTAATAAGCTATTATATGGTATTTTTATTTTTTAAATTAATTTTAATAACTTTGAGAGCCTATACTGATAACTTTCCCCAAAATTAATAATAACAAAAAGCTATACGAAAAACCAACATTAAATTTTCATGCAAGAATAAAAATAAACAAAAAAATAAAAATTTAAAAAATTCATTAATTTATTGTTTTAATGCTAATTTTATGTCTTCGACTTTTACTGTTTTTCTTTTTGCGTGCTTAGCTAATTCAACTGCTTCTTTTGCAATCTCTAATGCAATCTCTTCAACTGCTTCAGCCAAGTATTCTGCAGCTGCTCTGCTAACTCTCTCAGCACCTGCTTTTTTCAAGATTCTTTCAAATGGTGCAACTGGAAGCTCAGCCATAATACCACCTCAGAAGTTTTACAAGGATTCTTTTATTAAAATAGGGTATTTAAAATTTTCGGTTTAGATTTAGTGTTTATGATAGTTTATCTTATAAAATAAAACCTTATATTGGGAAATAGGAATTTTTATAAAATGTCTTTATACAAGTTTGACTTTTTCCTTTATTTTTTTGACTTCTTCTGGTTTAGCAATGGTTTTTGGATGTTTTGGAAGATACGGACATTTTATTTCTTTTTCAGTAGATATTTCATAAGTTCCAATCTCTTTAGCTATTTTCACAATATCATTCTTATCTAAACCAATTAAAGGCCTTAAAATTGGATAATTTATATTTTCACTTATGACTCTCAAGTTCTTTAATGTTTGGGAAGCTACCTGCCCCAAGTTATCTCCTGTAACAATAGCATCACAATCTAAATATTTTGCATATTTTTCAGCGACTTTTAGCATTTTTCTTTTACAGAATATGCATGTATAATTCTCTTTTTTAATACTTTTAAGTTTTTCTACAATATCCTCAATATCTTTTTTGTAATCATAGACAACAAACTCCAATTCGGTATCATAGTCACTTAAAACCTCAACAATCTTTCTAACTTTATTTAATGCTTCTTCACTCATCTTTAAATGTAACAAAACAGCTCTACAACCTCTTCTAATCATCATAAATGCAGCTACAGGGCTATCTATTCCATCAGATATTAAGCAGAGAACTTTCCCCTGGCTTCCTGCTGGTAATCCTCCAATTCCTTCATATTTTTCTGTGAAAATATATGCTCCATCATTTAAAATCTCTATTCCCAAAACAATATCTGGATTTTCTAAATCAACTTCTAATCCGAGCTTTTCAACTATAGCTTCCCCAACTTTTTTATTTACTTCAACTGATGTGAATGGGAATTTTTTATAGCTCCTTTTTGTTTTAACTGCAAAAGTTACTTTTTCTTTATTTAGAGTTTTTAATTTCTTCTTCATAATTTGAACTGCAAAACTTACAATTTCGTTGATATCCAATGGACACTCATAAACTGGACTGTAGGAAACAATACCAGCAACTTTTTTTAATAACTTTAGAGCTAAATCTTCTTTATCTTTTGTGTTTATCTTGACTAACAATTTCCTATGTAAAATTTTAACCTCTGCATCAATCTCATATTTTCTAAGCAATTTTATAATGTTTTTTCTTAAGATTTCCTCTAAGTTTTTTCTAATTGGGTCTGATTTTAATCCAATTTCTCCATATCTAACTAATATTTCCATTTTACTCACCTTAAGCTTTTTCATTTTTTGCATAGGCAATAATGCCGTTAATTATGGCAACAGCTACTGGAGTTCCTCCTTTTGGGCCTATGGTTGATATACTTGGAACATTTACCTCTCTAAGTGCTTCTTTTGATTCTGATGCCTGAACAAACCCCACTGGAACTCCAACAATTAATTTTGGTTTTATATTTTCTTCTTTAACTAATCTTATAACCTCAAACAATGCAGTTGGGGAGTTTCCGATAACTACAATTCCATCATCTATCAAATCCTTAGCCAATCTCATTGAAGCTACTGCTCTTGTTATCCCCTCTTTTTTAGCAACTTCATAGACATCTGGATGATTTATAAAACAATGTACTTTATTATATCTAATCCCAGCTTTAATCATATTTACATCAACTATTATTGGTTTTTCTTCCTTTATAGCTTTAATTCCTTCCTCTATTGGGTTATTTTTAAACACTAAAAGTTTGGCATACTCAGGGTCTGCTGTAGCATGAACTACTCTTTCAATAATTCCCATTTCTTTTTCGTTGAATTCATTTATTCTGTCTCCTAAAACCTCTTTTATTTTATTTCTAACGATTTCCCTTGATTTATTTGCTATATTTAATCCATCTTTTGATATTGCTCCCATAAAATCCATAAAAATCACCAAAACTGAAAATATAGAAGTTAAAAATAGAAAAAATAGGATAAGCCATTATTTTTAGTACTTTTTATTCTTTAGAGTTTTAATAACTTCATCAACTATCTGTGGAGCTAAACCTATGTAAGTTTTAGGATTCATCAATTCCTCTAACTCTTCTTTTGTTATATACTTCATAACTTCCTCATTTTCTAATAAAATATCTTTTAAATGCCTTTTCTCTTCATAGGCTTTCATTGCACACTGCCTTACTATTTCATGAGCTGTTTGTCTGCCCATACCTCTCTTAGCCAATTCAATCATTATTCTCTCAGCCATTATCAGTCCTTTTGTTAATTCTAAGTTTCTCTCAACATTTTCTTTATTTACTTTTAGCTTTTTAACTCCTTTAATTGCTAATGTTAAGATGTGGTCTGTTAAAACGCAAACCTCTGCAAATATACATCTCTCAGCTGATGAGTTTGTTAAATCCCTCTCTTCCCATAATGGGATATTGTCCATTTCAGCTATACATAGTGATTTTATAACCCTTGATAAACCGCAGATTTGCTCAAAGGTTATTGGATTTCTCTTGTGAGGCATTGTTGATGAACCAGTTTGCTTTGTAGGGTCGAACTCTTCTTCTAGCTCTCCAATTTCAGTTCTCTGCATACTTCTAACAGTAACTCCAATCTTGTTTAATGTCTGAGCAATTAAAGCTAATAAAAAGACGAATTCAGCATGTCTGTCTCTCTGAATAACTTGGTTTGAGATTAAAACTGGTTCTAAGCCTAAGATTTCAGCAACTCTTTTATGCACTTCCAAACCCTTCTCTCCCATAGCCGCCATTGTTCCAACAGCTCCAGTAATCATAGAGACGCATATTCTCTTTTTTGCTTCTTTTAATCTCTCTAAGTGTCTGTCAATCTCAGCCGCCCATAGAGCAAATCTCATCCCATAGGTTGTTGGAATTGCATGCTGTCCATGTGTTCTTCCTACACAGACAGTGTATTTATGCTCTTCTGCTTTGTCTAATAATATATCTCTTAACTGCTTTAACTTATCTTCTATAATTTCAATGGATTCTTTTATTAGTAGGGAGTTGGCAGTATCAACAATATCGTTTGATGTAGCTCCGAAGTGTATGTATTCTCCAGCATTTCCTTCACATACTTCAGCTAAAGCTCTAATCATTGCAACAACATCATGTTTTGTTTGTTTCTCAATTTCTTTAACTCTCTCCAATTTTACATATTTTGTTGATGCTTTTTTGTTTATCTCTTCAGCGGCTTCTTTTGGAATTAAGCCGAGTTCTGCCTGAGCTTTAGCTAATGCAGCCTCTACCTTTAACATTTTTTCCAATTTATTTTCTTCTTCCCAAACTTTTCTCATCTCTGGTGTTCCATATCTATAATCAATTGGATGCACAGCCATTTTTTCACCTGACTTTATTATTTGATTAAGTTCCAATTAATTGCTAATGATTTTTATAGTTTGATGTTTATTTAAAAAAGCATTTTCAGAAAATTACTTATAGAAGTCTGTTTATAATTTATTATTTGGGTTTTAGGATTTTTAATTTTGTTGTTTGGTTAATGGATTGTCTTGTTGAATATGTTTGGATTTTGAAAATAAGAGCATTTAGAAGTTATTAATTAGTTCAAAGGATTTTTATTTAATTTCTAAGGGTTTGCTGGTTTGATTATTTAGAATATTTAAGTTTATTGAATTATTCAGATTTTTGAAAATAAAAATTAAATAATTATCTAAATAAGATTTCTCTAACAGACAAGTTAAATTTTTGAATTTAAAAAGATAAAAATGCTTAGTTTTAGTAAAGAGATAAAATTTTAAATACTAAAAGGTTTATATTGTAAGATGGTTATTTACCCTTAGAAAAATATGGTATAGAAAAGCTTAAATATTAAGAGTGATGAAGTATATTATGTTGTGAATGATTGCCCTGTTAAAATCAGACCTCTTGGAGGATGGAAAAAACATCCTCTCACCTTAAAAAGTTAAAAAAAGAATTTAGTTAAAATCAGACCTCTTGGAGGATGGAAACGATATTAGGAGTCAGTGTAGGAGAAAGATACTCTTTATTAAAATAAGACCTCTTGGAGGATGGAAATAACTATCTTATACTTTTGGTATCTATTCATCTTTTTATTAAAATCAGACCTCTAAGAGGTTTTAAACTTGGATATATTGGAATAAACTCAACTTTTTATTTTATTACTGTAAATCCACATATTTAAAAATATAATAACAAAATTTAAAATCCTCAACTCACATAATTCTTCTTGGTGAGAATTAATGATAATTGAGATAGAAGGAATTAAACTAAAACTACATCCCGAAGTTTATGAACCTGCTGAAGATTCAATTTTATTACTAAAAAACCTTGTAGATGTTAAAAATAAAGATGTTTTAGAGATAGGTGTGGGAACTGGATTAATATCAATTGCATGTGCAAAAAAGGGAGCTAAAAAAATTGTTGGTGTTGATATAAATCCTTATGCTGTAAAATTAGCTAAAGAAAATGCCAAACTAAATAATGTTAATATCTCATTTTTTGAGAGTGATTTATTTGAAAATGTTACTGGAAAGTTTGATGTTATATTATTTAACCCTCCCTATTTACCAACATCTGAAGATGAAAAAATAGACAGCTATCTAAATTTTGCATTTGATGGAGGAAAAGATGGAAGGGAAATTTTAGATAGGTTTATCTATGAGTTACCAAATTATTTAAAAAAGGGAGGAGTAGTTCAAATATTACAGAGTTCTTTAACTGGAGAAAAAGAAACAATAAACAAATTAAAACCCCTTGGTTTTAAAGTTGAAATATCCGCCCGTTTAAAAGTTCCATTTGAGGAACTTATGGTTATAAATGCATGGAGGTTGTAAATATGAAAGCTAAAGAGATTATAGAGTTTATTGAAACCTTTGCTCCTAAAGATTTGGCTATTGAGGGAGATAACATTGGTCTTCAGGTTGGAGACAACTTAGATAAAGAGATAAAAAAGCTAGGTATTGCCTTAGACCCTTCATTATCAGTTATTAAAAAAGCAGAAAAAGAAGGAGTAGATTTTTTATTTACCCACCATCCATTATTAAAAGACCCTATAAGAAATTTTACTGGAGTTATTTACAAAAAACTAAAGATATTAATGGAAAATGACATCATCCTCTACTCTGCTCATACAAATTTAGATATATGCAAAAATGGGTTGAATGATGCTTTAGCTGAACTTTATAATTTAGAAAATCCAAAGCCCTTATATGATAATGGACTTGGAAGAGTTGGAATTTTTAAAGGAAGTTTTGAGGAATTTTTGGAGATAACTAAAAAATACATTCACAAAAACCCTATTGTTGTTAAAAGTAAAGAGGTAGATGACAACTTTAAATTAGCTGTTTTATCTGGTTATGGATTGTCTCAATCATCCATAAAGTATGTTGCTGAGAAAGCAGATGTCTATCTTTCTGGAGATTTAACTCATCATTCAAAAATTTTAGCTGAGGAGCTTGGTTTAGTGGTTGTTGATGCTACTCATTACTCAACTGAAGTTTTTGGATTAAAGAAATTTAAAGAGTTCTTATCTTCAAATTTAGATTTAGAAATAATTAGTTTAGATTTCTAATTTTAATTTAAAAAAGTAATATTCAGTATAATCTAATATCAATTCTATATTCCACGTTGTATGGTTTAGCCTCTAAAATTTCCATTAATCTTTTCTTTATTGGTTCAATTTTTACAGGTTTTTTGATAAAGAGTTTTTTCTGTATTATTATAACATCACATGTGCAGATGTATTTATTATTGCATCTCTCAATTTTAACCTTTAAAGCATAGTCTTCAATTAAATCTTGGTCTTTTAATATAGATAAGATATTTTTATCTAATTCATTCTCAATTGAAAGTTCCATATCCTTTATTTCATCATCTGTTAATATTATATCCTCTCCATAATCAAAAGCCTCTTTTATTATATTCTCTATGAAGTCCTCATCTGGCTCTTTAATTCCTAATTGTTTTAAAAGTTCTTCTCTTGATAATGTTCCACATTAAATAGTATTTAAATTCATAGTGTTTGTTTTTTTAGTTTTCTTTTTTTGAACTCTTGGTATTGTATCTACAACATCATAAACAATTATTTTTCTGATTTTAGTATTTCACGTAAATCCTGTAAGCATTTATCTAGTTTAATCTTCATCTATAACAGCTTCAATTTTTGTAAATTCCTCTAATACTTCTGTTTCATATATTTACCCCCTATATTCAATAACAACCTTTTTACTACTTTTTTCTTTTATATCTGAAACTACATACTCATCTATAATAGTGTATCTTTTCAAAATATTTATGCAGGGTAGAATTTTTTCTTGAGGTAGAATTACTTCAACTAATTTCATATATTTCACCCTAATAATTTAAGACATTAATAACTCATTTCTTTGAAAGGAGTTCAAATTATCCGTATCTTTGTAAATTTTAACTTTTTCATAAACAATAATAAATTAATCAACCAATGAAAACAATACTGGAAGGAAGGAAAGTTCCTTCCTTACTTATGTCTTAATAGGGTATAAAAAGATTACTAATAACACTATTTAAAAATATTCAAATCTAAAAATAAGTAATTGTAGGTAAATTTTAAATACGGGTAGTAATCTAAAGTATTAAACTATATAAACCTAACCATAATGAAATAAATGGAAGAAAATAAATTGTCAAAGTTTAGTAAATTTTATTAAAATAAATTTAGCGTGGGATTATGTCAATCTTCTATGTGCTTGGAAAGAAGGGAACGATAGAGATATTATATAAAATTAAAGAGGGAGTAAATTCCTTCACGAGCATAAAAAACGCCTTAGATATGGAAGGATGTGGGGTTAGCACGAGAACATTGGCGGAAAGATTAAATGAATTGGAGGATGAAAATTTAATACAGAAAGATGGAAGTAAATACTATTTAACAAAGAAAGGCCAGGAAGCATTGGAAATTATTGAAAATGTTATGAAATGGGAAGCAAAGTGGAAAGAAGCAAAAATTCCAAAGATTATAATAGGAATGCTTGGAGACAAAGAAAGATAATCACAAAAAACATGCTGTTAAAACTTAATTTCCTTTAAATGTTTTGTTAAACGCTTTTTGGAATAATTCTTTTAAGCAATAGTTGAATAAATAATTGGATTATAGGTGGATACAAATGAAGGTAATCACATTCTCAATTGCAAAGGGAGGAACTGGAAAAACAATTATCACAGCAAATGCTGCAGCAGCTTTAGCAAAAAAAGGTAAAAAAATCTTACTAATCGATGGAGATGTTGGGTCAAAGTCATTGTCCCATCTTCTAAATGTAAAATCAAACATATTTTTGGCGGATATTATAGAAGAAGAACGTCCAATAAAAGATGCTATCGTTAATACTCCAATTGAAAATATCGAATTATTGGCAGTTGGAAAATCACTTGCCGATTACTTAAAATTCGACATAAATATTTTAAAAAGATTTAAGGAGTTAGGAGATTATGATTATGTGTTTATAGATGCTCCATCAACATCAAGCGGTGTTGAAACCTACTTAGCTTTAGGTCTTTCCGACTACTTTATCCCGGTTTTGGATTACACTGCCTTTGGTCCAAGTTTGCAGGGGGCTATAAATACAATAGTTATTGGAAAGAACTATTTAGAAAGCACACCTGCAGGGTTTATAATAAACAAAGCCGAAGATTTGCCAGAGAGTGTAATTAATGATATTAAGAAAATCTTAGGATTAGAGTGTATATCCATAATTCATAAGAATTCCCTTGTAGAACAGTCTTATGCAAAAAAGGAAATAGTTTATCTAACCTCTTCAGACAAGAAATTTGTTGAAGAAATCGACAAAATCGTTGATGCCTTAGAAAAGTTAAAGGAGGTAAAAGAAAGGGATATTCCAAAGGTCATTGAGAAAATAAAGGAAAGCACATTATTATAAGGGCTTTCGTAGTCTATATATAAATTTTTGAACTTATAGTGTTTTTCATTGATTTTCATCTTTATCGATTTTCATCTTTATCGTTATTGAACACCACTACTTCCACAAGTGTCTTTAAAATTTCTTTCTGTTCTTCTTCCGACGGTATTTTAACATTATATTTCTTTAATAACTCTTCATCTACATTCAACATATTTTTGCAGTTTATTTTTATTTCTTTATCAATATAACTTTTTAATAATTTTTCCTTTAATTTTGTAGCATTTTTTAAGAAACATTTGCTAATTTCTATTGCAAAAATTACAAAAAATGCACCTATTACAGTCATTATTAATCTCTCTTTAATAAAGAGAGGAATTACTGAAATGTAATCCTCTGCTGGCAAATGTAAATATACAATTCCCAAAATTGAACCATATAGATGGTCTGTCATCACCGATGAGAATGATAAAATTGTAGCCCCAACTATCATTTTTTTCCAATCTTTACTAAACAACAATTTACTTATTTTTTCTCTAAAAATGAGGATAAGTAATAAAGCAAGAGTTGAAAGGTATGGGTAATAAAAAGCTACCCTCCCCACATCTGTTAAATAAAATAGTAATAAACCCACAATTAAAATTATAGCTGAATATTTCCATTTCCCTTCAGATAACGCTCCAGCAGATATAACCGCTAATGTAGGAGGTATTAAAGAATAAATTCCAAAATAAAATGCTTTTGGATTTAAAAAAAAGTATATTAATGTTACCAACATAACTGCAAAAAATCCATAAATTGGACCCAATAAAAGACCACATACAGCTGATAAACTTGGATATGCATTAATTTTATGACTTGAACCTATCATCTGAAATTTAAGAAATGGGATAAATATAAATAAAAAAGAAACTGTTCCAATAAACATTAGAAATAACATCTTTCTATCTTTTCTTAAGAGTTTAAATATTTCCATAATATCACATAGCCACTATTGGACTTATTTAGTCCAAATGTAATATAAAATATTTTCTATTACCTTCTGACTATATAAATGTGTTACTATTTAATATTTAACCAAACTAAGTTATATAATAGTTCTTAAATAATGTATTTAAACCTAAAAATTTTTGATCCAAAACTTTTAAAATTTTTTAGGTGTTATAAATGATTGATACTCTTAAAAATATAAAAGTAAAAGATGTAATGACAAAAAACGTAATAACTGCAAAAAGACATGAGGGAGTAGTAGAAGCGTTTGAAAAAATGTTAAAATATAAAATTAGCTCTCTACCAGTAATTGATGATGAAAATAAGGTTATTGGTATAGTAACAACAACAGATATTGGCTATAATTTAATAAGAGATAAATATACATTAGAAACTACAATAGGAGATGTGATGACAAAGGATGTAATTACGATACATGAAGATGCCAGTATTTTAGAAGCAATTAAAAAGATGGATATCAGTGGAAAGAAAGAGGAGATTATTAACCAACTACCCGTAGTTGATAAAAACAATAAATTGGTCGGAATAATTTCAGATGGAGATATAATTAGAACTATATCAAAAATTATATAAGCATTATTAATAAATATTAAACTATTTTCATATCTTATTACAATTTTCATAAAATTCAAATAGGACTTTCTGTAGTTTTTTATAATATCATCTTTGATAGAACGTTCGTAGACTAAAATTTATCATTGCACAAAAAAGTGACCTAATGTTTTAAACTACAAAAAAGTTCTATTTGGAACTTTAACACCTTTGTACATCCATATACAATTACGTCCTATACAATAATGATAATAAAAAATAATAAAATTTACCTCTGCGAAAGTCCTATTTAAATATCACAGGTGATTCTATGTCAGTAAATTATAAAAGTGTCATTGCAATGGTAGATGATGCCTTAAACCTTGTTGAGATAGTTGAAGAACATCCTTGTCCAAACGGTAGTGAATGGGTTATCTATCAATATCAAAGAACCTCTCCTCTAATCTTATCAGCATGGAGAGAAGGAAACAAACACCACTTTGTAACAAAAATTGGTAAAGAAAAATTAAATTTAGTCCCTTCATTATCGGCAGCAGGAATTGAAGAAGTTTATATAGAAAATAATAGAGTTCATATTGTCTATGCGGGATTAGCTGGAGGAGGCGTAGGAGCTGAGTTAAGGAAGGGAGCCAAAAATGTCCTTGAAGTAAATATTTTAGAAAAGGGAGGTGGTTCAAGGCTTGGAAAGGCAGAGGTTATAACTCCAAAAATGGAAAAGGTTATTATTGGAATTGATGACACAGATACAAAAGAAGAAGGAGCTACATGGGTTTTAGCACATGAGATTGGTTTAGAAGTTGAGAAAGAAGGGCTTGGTTATTATTTAGACCATACAATTGTTCAACTTTATCCTGGAAATCCAAATAAAACTCAAAACTGTGTCTCCATCGCTTTAAGTTTTGCGGTCTATCCAGAATATAAATACAAATTGGATAAATTCATTAAAAAATTATTAAAAGAAAGAAGTTTATCAGATGAAACAGCAATGGCTGTTTATTATGGCCTTTTCCCATCAAAAAGTATGAAGCTCTTTGCATTAAAAGCTAAAAAAGAAATGGTTAAAATAGAGGAAGCAAAATCTATAGCTTTAAGAAATAACATAAAAATAATTCCAATTAATGGAGAAGGAGGGATAATAGGGGCTGTTGCTGCTTTAGGTTTGGCTGAGCATCACTCATTAGCTCCAAAGTTGTGTGAAGACATTAAGCTATAATGTGAGACTATGCAAGATAAAGAGTTTAAAATAGCCATTATTGGCCCAGAAAATGCTGGAAAGTCATCAATAATGAACGCATTGTTTGGAAAATATGTTTCATTAGTGTCTGAGGTAGGTGGAACTACAAAAATGCCCATAAAAAGATACTGGGGAAAGTTGAAGATTGGGAGAATTAAGGAGGAGCCAGAATTTGTGAATTTAGTGTTTGTTGATTTGGGAGGATTATATACAACAACTGACAAACAATCCCCAATTATGACACCAAAAGTTTTAGAAAAGACGTTTGAGGAGATTAATGATTCAGATATGATTATACATGTAATTGATGGCAGTGTTGGATTATTAAGGAGCTTTGAGAGACTCCACCACTTGTTAAAATTCAGATACCAAAAACCTATTATAGTGGTAATCAATAAATGTGATTTATTAAATGATAGTGATAAAGAACATTTAAAGAATTATGTTGAAAGAAGAATAAAAAATACTCCAATATTTGTATCAGCAAAAACTTTTGAAGGAATCCCTGAATTGTTGGATATAATTATTAAGTATTTGAAAAGGTGATGCAATGTTAGAAAAGCTAAAGAAACTTTTGAGTAAAAAAGGAGATAATTTCTCAACCCCCGCACCAGTATCTGTAGATGACTACTTAGAAGAAATTGAGGAAATCCCACTAACTCCAGTTGAAGAAGAGAAAGTAATTATAAAGGTTTGCAGTATTGAAGATGAAAAAGATGCTGTAAATGCTATAGTGATGGCTGAAGCGGGATATATCGTTATAGCAAAAACTCCCAACTTAGAGAAGGAGATTGATGATGAATTTATCGAAATCATCAGAAAGATGAGAAATGAAGTTGCAAAATTTGGAGGAATGTTATTGGCTTTAGGAGATGAACATTTGCTAATAACCCCAAGAAATGTCGTTATAGAAAAACTTATTAAAGAAAAAAAGGAAGAAAGTAATGTTACAAAAGAAAACATAGAAATAAAAGAAGAAAAAGAAGAAAATAGTGAATAAGAGCTTATACTATTATTTTATTTTATCCTACCTTTTTTAAATAGCAATTCTTTTTATTAAATGTGATAATATGAAAGTCTTAGATGAAATTGTAGCAAATAGAAAAAAAATGGTTGAGATAGAAAAGAGAAAAGACATAATCAAAAACTTAAGGAGTTTTATCGATGAATTAGATATAGATGTAGAAAAAAAGAGAAAGTTAAGATTATCAAAAGCCATAAAAAAAGCTAAAGAAATAAAAAACCCAATAATTACAGAGATTAAGCCATCTTCTCCATCAAAAGGTAGCATAAGAGAAATAAATCTCGAAGATGTAAAAAATATTGCCAATGAAATGGTGGAAGGAGGAGCAACAGCTTTATCTATTTTAACTGAACCAAAATACTTCAATGGAAGTTATAAAAATTTAATTGTTGCAAGAGAATTTGATATTCCCATATTGATGAAAGATTTTATTGTTGATTTTTATCAGATTGATGTAGCAAGTGAGATTGGAGCTAATGCAGTGTTATTAATTGTTTCATCATTAAAAGAAGACATTGGAGAGTTTTTAGATTATGCAAAAGAAAATGATTTGGAATGTTTAGTTGAGACGCACAGTGAAGATGAAATAGATATAGCTTTAGATGCTGGAGCTAAAATTATAGGCATAAATAACAGAGATTTAAAAACCCTAAAGATTGATTTATCTACAACTGAAAAATTGGCCCCATTAATCCCAAAAAATAAAATAAAGGTTGGAGAGAGTGGTATATATACAAAGGAGCAGTTAAATTATGTTTTAAAATTCACTGACGCTGCTTTAATTGGCTCATCAATAATGGAGAGTGAAAATATAAGAGAGAAAGTTAGGGAGTTCGTGATAAAGTAATTTATTTAATTCCAAGGCATCTGCTCAACTTATTATAAAAACTCTGCCCCTTTACAAAATAAGCATAGCTGTCGGATTTTTCAAAGATTAACTCATCATCTTTATTTATTTCATATTCAACACTTCCATCAATAACCAATAAAGCAGGTTTTTCCAATTTAAGCTTTAGTTTAATTCTATTTGACGCGGAAATCACTAAAGGTCTCGAAGATAACTTAAATGGACATATTGGTGATATTATAAAGCAATCAACGTTTGGTTCAACGATAGGCCCTCCAGCACTTAGAGAATAGGCTGTTGAACCAGTTGGTGTTGAGACAATTATTCCATCCGCCCTAACATTTTCAACAAGCGTATCATTAACATATACATCAAATTCTAAAATCTTTGCAGGGTTTTTTGTAATAACAACCATCTCATTTAAGGCAGAGGGTGTTTTTATAACTCTATTATCTTTTATTATTTTGCAAGATAATTTACTTCTTTTTTCTATCTCATACTCTCCATATATTACCTTATCAATTATTTCAAAAACTTCATCTTTACAAAACTCAGCTAAAAATCCAACTTTTCCCATATTTACAGCTATTATAGGTATTGTCTCTCCATTAACCAATCTTGAAGCCCTAAGTATTGTTCCATCCCCACCAATAGCAATAATATGAGAGATTGCTGAAATATCAAACTTATCGCCACCAACTCTCTCTCTTAAAAAGTCCTCAACGCAGAAGGGGATGTTTTTATCTTTTAGATATTTACAAATCTCTATAGCCAAGTTAATTGCCTCTTCCTTATCCTCCCTAACAACTATTCCAAATTTCACTGGCTTTATTATCCATCTGTTGCCAAATAAAGCTATAAGCTTTTTATGTAAATATTTATTGCTAACAATTAAAGATGTTCTCTCCATTAAATGTAATTTCATATTTAATGGTTTCCCATTTTTGTTTGTTACAATTGCATTTCCCTCTCTGCAGATAACATAAGCCCCAGCTATATCGCAGAGACGAGAATTTTCATTTACGTTTATATAAGCGTCTAAAGCCCCACTAACAACATAACACATCTCCAAAGCCATAGAACCAAATAATCTGACCCTCCTAACCTTCCTTTCCTTTAAAAATTCTAACAAATCATTAGATAACCCATAAACAAACAATCCAACAGATGCTTCTTTTAAATCTTTTATATTTTTTGTTTCTATTTTAATTTTTTCCCCATCTTTCTCTAAAAAGCTTCCTTCTCCTTTGATAGCATAATACAAATCTCCAGTAGCTAAATTTTTCACAATTCCAACATATAAATCATTTATTGTATATTTATTAGCTATAAAACTTTTAATCCAATCTATGTTATTAATATTTTCTCTAATTAGTTTTTTATCCTCCCCTTTAATTTTTGCTACAGCTATTGAAGTTGAATATATGGGGATAGATTTTAAAGCGTTGTATGTTCCATCTATGGGGTCCAAGATAAAAATATACTCTAACTCATCGCCAACAACTTTCAATCCAATTTCTTCACTTATTAAAATCCCTCCACTAAACTTCTCTAAAATATTTATTGCCATATTTTCAGCAATTACATCAATTCTTTTCGTTGGAGTCCCATCTGCACCTATTTTAACCACTTCATCTGCTTTTTCCCAGCCAATTAAAGGTTTTATCTTTTTATCAATCTCATCAATAACCTTCATTGCAATTTTGAATCCTTCCATAATTACCACACAAAAGATTTAAATAAACATAAATAAATAGTAATTTTTTAAGTTAAAGGAGTATAAAAATTAGGGGGATAGCAATGGCAATTAGAGTTAGTGATATTTTAGATAAACCAATATACACAACGACAGCCATATACGTTGGGAAGGTCTATGATGTAATGCTTGATTTAAATAAGGGAGTTATTAGTGGTTTAATTGTTTCAGACATTCAAAATGGATGTTTAAAAGACTATGTTACCGACCCTTCTAAGAAGGTTGTTTTGCCATTCAACTTAATAACTGCAATTGGAAATATAATATTGGTTAAACCTCCTGCAGATTCTGGTTATGGGTTCTTAAAGAAGTAATAAAAAAACAATAATATATTCTGTCTTTTATAATAAATTAGGCTTATTATTTATTTTTCTAAAAAATTTTATTTTATTGTTTTTAGGAGGGATAACTAATGCTTAAAATTGGTATTGTTGGTTGTGGAGCTATTGGCAATTTTATAACAAAAAAAGTTTTAGATGGAACTATAAAAAATGCCAAAATCTCCGCTGTCTATGATAGAAATTTTGACAAGGCAAAAACACTTTCAGAAAGAACTGGGGCTAAGATATGTAGTAGTATTGATGATTTAGTTAAAGAAGATTTAGATTTAGTTGTTGAGGCAGCTTCAATAAAGGCAGTTGAAGAGATTGCAGAAAAATCTTTAATAAATAATAAGGATGTTTTAATAATGAGTGTTGGTGCATTGGCAGATAAAAAGCTGTTTTTAAAACTTAGAGATTTAGCTAAAACTGTTGGAAGAAAGATTTATCTGCCCTCTGGAGCTATTGGTGGCTTAGATGCCATAAAAGCTCTGAGATTGGGAGAGATAGAGGAGGTTGTTTTAAAAACTACAAAACCAGTTGCTGCCTTAGAGGATGCGTTGAAAAACCTTGGTTATAAACCAGAAGATATAAAAAATCCAGTAATTGTTTTTGAAGGGGATGTTTTTAAAGCTATAAAAGAATTTCCAGCAAATATAAATGTTTCAGTTACTTTATCGATAGCCGCAGAGTTTCCAGCAAAGGTTGTTATTGTTGCAGACCCAAATGCTAAATTGAACAAACATGAACTATTTGTTAAAAGCTCTATAGGAACATTGAGAGTTTGTATTGAAAATGTTCCATTTGAAGAAAATCCAAGAACCTCTGCATTGGCTGCCTATTCAGCTGTTAGGTTGATTAGAGATTTAGCTGAGCCAGTAAAAGTTGGAACTTAAAAGCTTTAATTCGTGGAGAATATGGAAGAGATAGAAAAATTTACAGTTATTGATTTGGATAGCTTAGATAATTTTATAAAAGTAGTTAGATGTCCAAACTGTTCTTATGAATTTAAATGTGTTGGAGATAGGTTTATCTGTCCAAAATGTAAAATAATTATAAATTTAAAATTTCAATAAAATTTTTATATAATTAATTATATAAAATATTGATAAATAAGTTTTTGGAAATGAAAGGATGGAAAATAATAAGAATTTAGAGCAAAAACTGGTGGAAAGATAAAGAGAAAGAAATTGAAAGAATTGAAAATGAAATAAGAAAAATTTAAATAAACAAACATATAATTATAGAAATAAGGTGATTTAGAATGATTTCTGCAAAATCTAAAACAAAAAGGATTACTATAACTTTTGAAATTCCAGAAGATATTGATGCTAAAAAATTCAAAGATGATGTTAAAAGATATGTTAGATATAAATTACTTGCTAACAAACTCTATGAATTATTAGAAGGTGAAAATATTGAAGAAATTGAAGAAGAAATTAGAAAAAGAAGAGAGTAAAATATTGGTCGATACTTCAGTTTTAATTGATTATTTTAAAAAAAGAAGATTGGAAGAACTCGGAGGAGAAGCGATTTCAATAATAACAGCAGTCGAATTTATTAGAGGTATTTCAGAACACAAACAAGAACAAGTTCTAAATATTTTTAAAGAGTTGTTTGAGATTGTTTATATTGATGAAGAGATAATTATACCATTTTCAAAAATTTACCGACAATTAAAAAAGAGAGGTATGCTAATAGACGATGCTGACTTATATATTGCATGCACCGCAATAATCAAAAATTATCCATTATGGACTAAAAACAAAAAACATTTTGAGAGATTAAAAGAATTTGGTTTAAAAATATATGATAAGTGAAATCATGCACCCAACTAAATTATTAAAAGGAACTAAATCAAAGCTCTTAGAGAATAAAAAAATCTTAGTTGCTGTAACTTCATCAATAGCGGCTATTGAAACACCAAAGTTAATGAGAGAATTGATAAGGCATGGAGCAGAGGTTTATTGCATCATTACAGAAGAGACAAAGAAGATTATAGGCAAAGAGGCATTAAAATTTGGTTGTGGAAATGAGGTTTATGAAGAGATAACTGGAGATATTGAGCATATCCTTTTATACAATGAATGTGATTGCCTTTTAATATATCCAGCAACAGCCAATATAATCTCAAAAATAAATTTAGGAATTGCAGATAATATTGTAAATACAACTGCCTTAATGTTTTTTGGAAATAAACCGATATTTATTGTCCCAGCAATGCATGAAAATATGTTCAATGCAATTAAAAGACATATAGATAAGCTTAAAGAGAAAGATAAAATTTATATCATATCTCCAAAGTTTGAAGAAGGGAAGGCAAAAGTAGCAAATATTGAGGATGTTGTTAAAGCAGTTATTGAAAAAATCGGAAATAACTTAAAAAAAGAAGGAAATAGAGTTTTAATATTAAACGGAGGGACTGTTGAGTTTATAGACAAAGTTAGAGTTATATCTAATTTATCATCTGGAAAAATGGGTGTTGCTTTAGCTGAAGCTTTTTGCAAAGAAGGATTTTATGTTGAGGTTATAACCGCTATGGGTTTAGAGCCACCTTATTATATAAAAAATCATAAGGTTTTAACAGCTAAGGAGATGTTAAATAAAGCTATTGAGTTGGCTAAGGACTTTGATATAATTATTTCATCGGCAGCAATATCTGATTTTACTGTTGAGAGTTTTGAAGGTAAGCTAAGTTCTGAAGAAGAGCTAATATTAAAGTTAAAGAGAAATCCTAAAGTTTTAGAAGAGTTAAGAAGGATTTATAAGGATAAGGTAATTATTGGATTTAAAGCAGAATACAATTTAGATGAAAAGGAACTTATAAATAGGGCTAAGGAGCGACTAAATAAATACAATTTAAATATGATTATAGCCAATGATTTAAGTAAGCACTATTTTGGAGATGATTATATCGAGGTTTATATTATAACAAAATATGAAGTTGAGAAAATCTCTGGATCTAAAAAGGAAATTTCCGAAAGAATTGTTGAAAAAGTTAAAAAATTGGTGAAATCATGAGCAAAAGAGAAGAAACTGGATTAGCAACAAGTGCTGGGCTAATAAGATACATGGATGAGACATTTTCAAAAATTAGAGTTAAGCCAGAACATGTAATTGGAGTTACTGTGGCGTTTGTTATTATTGAAGCAATTTTAACATACGGAAGATTTCTTTAAATTATCTTCCTAAAAATAACCTCTCACCAAGCCATTCAGGTAATCTATTTTTAACAATCTTCTCATAAGCTTTTTTAATGTCATATTCTACCCTAACAATCTCTATTTTGAAATCTTTTTCATCAAATATACAGTAGCTTGCCTTATTTATCCCATCCCTTGGCTGTCCTACACTACCCGGATTTATCAGATACTTTTTATCCTCATCTAAGTATATTTTTCCTTCATGAAGCAATAAATTGCCTTCTTCAGAATTTACAAATGGTATGTGGGAATGTCCAACAAATATCAAATCTCCATAATTAAATACATCATCAACATAATCAGGAAATAGATATTCCCAAATCTCTGGATGCTTAGGATTTGCATGTGAGAAGATAACTTTTTTGCCCTTTATATTCTCTTCAATAATTAAAGGTAGAGAATCCAAGAATTTTAGATTTTCATTTTTTATTACCTTCTTAGTCCATAGTATTGCTATAGCCCCATATTTATTAAAGTAATCTAAGCTCTCCTTTCCTAAAACTCCATAATCATGATTTCCAACTACACTTAAACAGTTGAGGTCTCTTATTAATTCTACGCATTCGTTTGGATTAGCTCCATAACCAACAATATCTCCCAAACAAAAGATTTTTTTAATACCTCTATTTTTTATATCATTCAAAACTGCATTTAATGCCTCTAAATTTGAATGTATATCACTAATTACAGCAATCATTGATTTCACCATAAAATTGACATATTAATTTTATTAACAAACTTTTTTTATCTTTCCATCTCAGCCATTATTAAAATTAATTTTATCTCAGCAACATTAACGTTTAAATATAAGTTAATGCCTACCTAAAATAACGTAAAAAGTATTATAATACTCATAAAAATAAAAAATTAATATTAAATATTATTAAAATCTTCTATTAAAACCATTAAAAGTGTGATGATTATGCAGTATATTTACCCATTTACAGCAATAGTTGGACAGGAAAAGATGAAAAAAGCATTGATCTTAAATGCAATAAATCCAAAGATTGGTGGTGTCTTAATTAGAGGAGAGAAAGGGACAGCGAAATCTACAGCAGTTAGGGCTTTGGCTGATTTACTCCCAGAGATTGAAATTGTTGAAGGATGTCCATTCAACTGCGACCCAAATGGAAACCTATGTGATATTTGCAAAGAAAAGAAAAAGAGAGGAGAGTTAAAAACTACAAAAAAGAAGATGAAAGTAGTTAATCTCCCAATTGGAGCTACTGAAGATAGGGTTATCGGAACATTGGATATAGAGAAGGCAATAAAAGAAGGAATTAAAGCATTAGAGCCAGGAATTTTAGCAGAGGCAAATAGAAATATCCTATACATTGATGAAGTTAATTTACTGGATGACCATATAATTGATGTTTTGTTGGATGCTGCAGCAATGGGTTGGAATATCATTGAGAGAGAAGGAGTTAAGATAAAGCATCCTTCAAGATTTATATTAGTAGGGACTATGAACCCAGAGGAGGGAGAGTTGAGACCTCAAATCTTAGATAGATTTGGTTTAATGGTTGATGTTGAAGGATTAAATGATGTTAAAGATAGGGTAGAGGTTATAAAGAGAGTTGAGGAATTCAACGAAAATCCAGAGGCATTTTATAAGAAATTTGAGGAAGAGCAGAACAAATTAAGAGAGAGGATAATTAAAGCAAGAGAGCTTTTAAATAAAGTTGAGATAAGTGATGACCTCTTAGAATTTATATCTAAAGTTTGTATTGAGTTAGGAATTCAGACAAATAGAGCAGATATAACCGTTGTTAGAACAGCTAAGGCGTTAGCTGCTTACAATGGACGAACTTATGTAACTATAGATGATGTTAAAGAGGCTATGGAGTTGGCTCTACCACATAGAATGAGAAGAAAGCCATTTGAACCTCCACAACTAAATAAAGAGAAGTTGGAGCAGATGATTAATGAATTTAAACAGCAAAATAATAAAGATAATGAAGAGAAAGAAGAGCATAAAGATGATGACGTAAAAAAAAACATGATGAAATAAAGAATGAGTTTGAGGAAGAAACCAGTAACGATGAAAGAGATAATAATGACAACTCTAATAATCAAAATAACCAAAATGAAGATACTACTGGAGATTTTGAACAAACCTTTGGCATAGATGAGAGTGTTAAGGTAAATCCTAAGCTTATACAATTCAAACTTAAAGATAATATCCATAGATATGGTTCTGGAAGGCATATTAAAAGCTACAGCAGAAGAGGGAGGTATATTAAATTTAAACTTGCTAATGATAAAATTATAGATATTGCCTTCGATGCAACATTTAGAAGAGCGGCAATACATCAAAAAAAGAGAAGAGAAAAAGCCAACAAAAAATTAGCCATCTACTTAGAAAAAGAGGATATTGTTGAGAAAGTTAGACAGAGGAAGATATCCTCCCATATATTATTTGTTGTTGATGCAAGTGGCTCAATGGGAGCAATGAGAAGAATGGAAGCTGCTAAGGGGGCTATAATCTCTCTACTTTTAGATGCATATCAAAAGAGGAATAAAATTGGAATGATTGCATTTAGAAAGGATAAAGCTGAGTTAATCTTGCCATTCACATCTTCAGTAGAGTTGGGAGAGAAACTATTAAAAGATTTACCAACTGGAGGAAAAACACCTTTAGCTGATGCCTTTATTAAGAGTTATGAGGTCTTTGATAGAGAGATTAGAAAAAATCCAAATATTATCCCAATAATGATTGTAATTAGCGATTTCAAACCAAATGTAGCTGTTAAGGAGGATTATGTTAAAGAGGTTTTTGATGCATGTGAGAAGATAGCTGAAAAGGGCATTAACGTTATATTAATTGATACAGAACCACAATCATTTATAAAGATTGGGATTGGAAAGGAGATCGCTAATAGATTTGGATTTAAGTATTACAAAATAGAAGAGTTAAGCAAAGATAAAATCTTAGATATTTGTAAGAGTTTAGAAATTAACTTCTAATGTAGCATGCCTCTTTTGATTTTTTATATCAATACCCTTACACTTTTTTATTATCATGGATTTTAAAATTCTTCAACATCATCATCAACAATTTTAATTTTTAATCTCTTTTTATCCTTTATTTTTAATGGTTTTAATGGCTTTAAAACACCATCCTCATAAATAACCTCAATAATCTCTGACATTTAAACCACCAAAAATTTCATTTATGGAAATCTTTTATAAATTTGTTTTCTATGTAGAACTCTATAAAACACAATTTTTCCATTTTCATATTTAAAACCAATTCTATAATCTCCAACTCTAATTCGATAATAACTATCTGCACCTTTTAGCTTTTTTACATTGGGAATTTCAGGTGGATTATTTTTATTTGGAATCTCTTCAAAAACTAATTTTTTAATCTTTTCTTGAATATTTTTAGGTAACTCCTTTAAATCTTTAATAAAAGATTTTTTTAAAAGATACTTCCATTGTTTCACTGCTCTAACAACTTTTTAGCAGTTTCTAAATCAATTTCTTCCTCATTCTCAACTTCCTCCATAGCCTTTAAAAGCCCATAATCCAATAACAACTCTTCAATTTTCTTAAATGTCTTATAATCTAAAATAACTCCTTTGATATTTCCTTTTTCATCAGTAATATAAGATTGAACGATGCTCATTTAAAATCGCCCAAATTACTTTTTGTAACTTTTAAGATATAAAAAGTTTTATAGTTTTTCCTCAATCATTCCCTCTATTTCTAAATACTTCTTCCTTAACTTCTCTTTCATCTCCTCATCTGCCTTCCACATTCCTCTCTCTATTGCCTCCAACAACCTTTCAGTTATATTTAGCAGAGCATAAGGATTATTTTCTTTAAAAAACTCTTCCATATCTTTATCAAACACATACTTCTCAGCAATCTTCTCATACATCCAATCGTCTATTATGCCAGAGGTTGCATCCCATGCAAACATATGATCAACATACTTTGAAAAGTCAGCGGCTCCTTTATATCCATGCCTCTTCATTCCCTCAATCCACTTTGGATTCATGATTTTTGTTCTGAATATTTCTTTTCCTTCTTCTTTTAGATGTTTTGTTCTTATATCATTTGGATTTGATGTATCTCCAACATAACTCACTGGCTTTTTGCCAGAGTAATAGGTTACAGAGGCAATTAAACCACCATGATAGCTGTTGAAGTCATCCCCCTCAAATATATCCCATTCTTGGCTATCTTCATTTTTAACTGTTAATTCAATCTTTGATAGACGATTTATAAACTCTTCTTTTGCCTCTACTCCATAATAGCCCTTTCCATAAGCATAGCCTCCCCATTCAACATAAACCTTTGCAAAGTCCTCTATTGATTCCCAGTTTTTCTCATCTATTAAATGAGAGACACCAGCTCCATAACAACCCGGTTTATCACTGAATATCCTATATAATGAGGTTTCTTTGGCTGTTTTTTCATCAATACCCTTCTTTATCTTCTCTTCAACCTCCTCCCTATAATGCTTCTTTACATAGTTCATCTCGTCTGGCTCATCTAAATTAGCAACCATTTTTATTGCTTCATCTATAAGCTCAACAACGTTTGGAAAAGTGTCTCTAAACAACCCAGAGATTCTCAAAGTTACATCGATCCTTGGTCTCCCTAACTCTTCCAATGGGATAACTTCTAAACCAACAACTCTTCCCATCTTATTCCAAACTGGCTTAACTCCCAATAAATATAAAATCTCTCCAATATCATCTCCTTTTGTTCTCATAGTTGGAGATCCCCAGACGATAACGCCTATATATTCAGGATATTTCCCTTCTTCTTTTAGATACTTGTTAATTAAGTCCTCAGCCAATTTTTTACCCATCTCATATGCAGATTTTGTTGGAATCTCTTGCGGATTACATGAATAAAAGTTCCTTCCAGTTGGAAGGCAGTTTATATCTTTCGTAGGAGCTCCTGCAACTCTTGGAGGGATGTAAAAACCCTCTAAGGCATTTACTGCATTTATAATCTCTTCATCAACTTTCATTAGATTTTTATAGATTGTCGAGACGGTTTTTAAGACATCCCTTAATTTAGAGTTTATTTTAACTGTTTTTAGCTCATCAATCTTATTTTCATCGAAGTTGTATTGCATATACTCTTTTAGTAGATTTAATCCTATTTCATTTATTTCATCTAAGATTTTGTGATACTTTCCTTTATTTTCATTTAACTCTTCCCAACTGTAATCTAAAATCTCTGCCAAAATCTCCAAATAGTTGAATTGATACCTAATAATCATGAATAACATATTAACTAACTTATCTCCTTCCAATGGGACTCCCATTATATGCAATCCATCATTTATCTGCCTATTCTTTAAAGTTTCTAAGTAATCGTGGATTTTATTTAGGAGTTTTTCAAAATTCTCATCATTTATCTCTTCATCTATAACTTTTCCATCCAACAAATCTTCATCTAATTTTAGCTCTTTAATCTTCTTTAAAATCTCTTTCTTTAAAAATTCTTTTTTCTCTTTATTCTCTGTTTCATAATAGTCATCAATACTCTTTTCTAACTCTACTAAATCACCATACAAATCAGATATTGTCATTGGTGGGATTAAATGGCTTATAATTGTTGCATAACTCCTCCTCTTTGCTTGAGTTCCTTCTCCAGGATTATTTACAATAAATGGATAAATATTTGGCAATTCCATGCAGATGTCTGGATAGCATTCATTAGATAAGCCAACACACTTCCCAGGAAGCCATTCTAAGTTTCCATGCTTTCCTATATGCATAATTGCATCTGCTTTGAAAACATCCTTAATCCATTTATAAAATGCTATATAGTAATGAGTTGGTGGCAAATCTGGAGAGTGGTATATGGCAGAGGGATTCTCTCCAAATCCTCTTGGTGGCTGAACTGAGATAAAGACATTTCCATTAATTATTCCTGGGATTATTAGCTCTCCATCGAAGTTCATAACATCTCCAGGAATGGCTCCCCAATTTTTTATTAGCTCTTGCTTAACCTTTTCAGACAGAGAGTTAAACCACTTCTCGTAATCTTCTTTTTTTACTTTTCCAACTGCTTTTTTTATCATCTCTTCAGTTAGAAATCTCTTATCATTTGTGGCATAGTTTAACATCTTTTTTATTAACTCAGTTCCATTCTTTGGAATCTCATCAACTATAAATCCTCTTTTCTTCATCTCCTTCAAAATATTAACAACACTCTCTGGGCTATCTAAACCAAAGGCACTTGCTATCTTGTCATTCCTTGGTGGATAATTGTGGAAAATTATGGCTATTTTTTTATCTTTATTTGACTTTAATTTTAAATTTGCATATCTTAGGGCTAAATCAACTATCTTCTCAGCTCTATCTCTTATAGCTCTATACTTAATAATTGGAACTCCAACTTCTCCATCTTTTATCTTCTCCTTCCCACCAATTGGGAAATGTATTATTGCCCCATCAAACTCTGGCATTGCCATTCCTATAATTAAATCAATTGGATTTAATCCAGATACTGACTTTTTCCAATCCTCAATAAATCCAGTTGATATAATCCCCTGCAGTATTGGAACATTAAGCTCTTTCAAAAACTCCGGCTCATCTTTTAACAACTCTGCCTTAACACCCATTGAAAGAGTGAACATGGTAGTGTTAATTAAGGCATGAACTATTGGCTTCCCATCTTTGTAGAAAAATCTTTTGAATGTTTCTAAAGTTCCTATAGAGCCGAGTTCGTTCTTTAAATGAGAGCTAAAAACAGCTATTGGAATAGCTCCTTTATTCTCAATAATATCAATCAAATCATTAACATAATCAATGTTATTAGCTACAAACCAATTTCTATAAAATAAAACTCCTATAATTGGTTTATCTAAATCTCTGCCCAATTCTTTTAGATAGTTTAGATAATCATCTAATGTTTCAAAGTATTTTCCTTTATAGTAAATTCCTTGCCATGGCATTGGTCTTGGTTCTTCATACTCAACATTTAAATTTCCAAACCTATTTGCCAAATATAAAAGAAGATTTTTGTAATTATAAACCCCTTCATATCCCAAATATTTGACAACTTTATTCTTTACGTCATCATCTACTGTCCTATCCTTCTCTAAATCTGGATGAATTTCTGAGATTGTTGGTAGAGGGAGAAATGGGATGTTATGCCTTTTACAAAACTCAGCCAATTCATCGTAATACTTGAAGGCATTTTTCCCTCCCATGAGTTTTGTAAAAACAATATTAGCTTCTTTAATAAACTCTAAAAATTCTTCAAACTCCTTTCTGCTACATTTATAATCCAATATTTTAAATTCAATGCCATATTTTTTAATCTCTTTATATGCTTCTTCAAAAACTAAATCATCACTATCTATTGTTGAAACAAAGCCAATCTTTATCATAAGTATCACCAATTATATTAAATAAAATCTTAATTAACTTAACAATATCTTTAGTTTATTATTTAATTTATCATCTTTTTATCACTTTTTATAATAAAAATTTGGTGGATGGTATGAAACATTTAATATTAAAGGTAACAAACAGATGCAATCTAAATTGTATTTACTGCTATGCAAACAACAAAAATAATAAAGATATGGATTTTAAAACAGCTAAAAATGCTATAGATTATTTACTAAACTTAGATAATCAGATAAAAATACAATTCACAGGTGGAGAACCACTTTTAAATTTTAATTTAATTGAAAAGATTGTTGATTACTGTAATGATAATTATAGCAACTGCAATATTCAATATGCCATACAAACTAATGCAACCCTTATAAACGAAAAAATAGCTGAAAAAATTAAAGAACTTGACATAAAAGTTGGTATTAGCATAGATGGATTGGAAATAAATGATATCCTAAGACCTTATAAAAATGGAAAGCCATCAACATTAGATACTTTAAAGGGTATGTATATCTTAAAATCTTATAATATCCCTTTTGGAATAACAACTGTTGTTACAAATAAAAATCTTCCTTATTTAGAAGAATTTGTTAAATATCTAATTGCCTTTGGTGTAAAGAGCATAAGTTTTGATTTATTGAAACCAAAGAAAAAAGAACATTTAACATTAATGCCAAATATTGAAGAATTTAATAAATTGTTAAATAAATTGGGAAGATATCCCATCTACATAAAGAATCTACAAAAAAGGCCAAAAGATAAATATTGCTATTTAAACTCTGGGGATTTACTATTTGTTAATGAATTTGGGGATATTTATTTATGCCCTACATTGGAAGGACTTTCCTGTTTAGGAAATATAAACGATAAAAATAAAATAAAATTACCAAAGGTAAAAAGTAAAGGATGTTATGCGAGAGAGTTCTTGATAAAAACATTTAAAAAATAATGAAGTTATTTAAATCTTTTCAATAACTAAAATTCCATTTCCTAAGCTTTCAATTTTGAAATCATATCCTAATGATTCAAGAATATCGACTATATCCTTTTCTGAATAATACCCCCTAAACCTTTTATTCAACCTATTATAGAACTCAAATACTTCTTTGCAGATATTTTCATTCTTATCCAGTATAAATTCTTCTGAAATGAATATTTTTCCCCCACTATGTATAGAAGACATCATCTTATTTAGAAACTGCTTTAATGATGGAGCATATATCATTGTATGTGAGCATATAATATAATCATACTTTTCTTTAGGAATTATTTTAGTAAAATCTATATTTTTAAGTTCATAGGAGTCACAATACAATCTTTTAATCCTACATTCTGCAATCTGTAAAAGTCCCTTAGATATATCCACTCCCATGTAATGTCCTTCTGGATATATCATATCTATAAAGTATTTTGGAGACCTTGAACCACAACCAACATCTAATATATAATCTCCTTTATCAATCTTTAGATAGTCACTGGCAATCTCTCTGCATAATGAATAGTATGGACTACTTAATATCATATCCCAGATGTCAGGGTCTTTCTTAAAGCTTATAGCAATCTTTGGATGGCTATAACTTATTAGAGCGTATCTTGATACATGCGTTATAAAGTTATATTTCATCACATAATCACTAATAATCTTATCAAATTTTGGCATTTTTATATTTAGTTCAAAATCTTCGTTTATCTTAATTTTTTCATCTTCATATTTTAAAATTTCCAATTTCAAAGCTGTTTTTATATAGTCAAGGATAAACTGCTTATTTGGATATTTCACCAATAATGGAATATCATCTATTTTTGGTGAATATTTAGCAATAATTGGGAAAATCCCAAACTCAACACCATGCTTTATAAATGTAACGAGCAATTCATAACTTAAATACTCTATAGTGTTATCAATCATTTCTATTTTCTTTTTTAGTTTTATTTCAGATGGCATTATATCGTTTATAACTTCACTAATAATCTCATCCAATATTTTTGAGTCATCATCTCCTATCTCAAATGACCCTCCCCCAACCACATTCTCAATTTTTGCTGAATCAAATTTCATATTACCACCTTAAAGATTCTATAAAGTCACTATCCTGGTCTTTTAATACCTCAACTATTTTCTTTCCATAATCGGTTAGTTTATATATTTTTACTCCCCCTCTCTCCACACATTCAACTAATCCTAATTCTATAAGCGAGAAATGGCCGTTATACCTTCCATTCATACCTTTTAGACATCCAAGCACATTACTTGGGTCTGACCTTACCCTTCTCGAGATTTCAGATAGATAAATGCCATGAGGATACATTTTATACAGCAAATACAATATCTTCTTTCTTAATTTACTTTTATTTAGCGACCTAATAATCATTGGGTCAATAAACGCCAAGCTCATATTACTCCCTCCCCCACTGTAGTATTATTTTATAAAAACTTTTTTAGTGTTGTAGAGACTTGCATTATACTTTATCCGAACAGACTAAAAATCGTAGAAACAATACTTCCAAAAAACCCAGATATTTTACCTAATATTGAGTTATTATCAGCGCTTTTTTTAGTTTCTATGTTACTTTTAACATTTTTGGCAGTGGATTCCTCAATATTTGATTTGTTATCTTTATTATTGGAGAGATTTTTAATATCTATTGTCATGTTTTTGTGGGTTTCTGATGTTTCATTTATTATTTCATCACTCTCCTTGTTGGATTTCTGTTGCATCACCCCTTTACTTCCATTTATTTCTATAGATATTGATTTTTTTAAGATTACCGGAACTTTTTGATAATTAAAGAGTGCAAAGTTATTAACCCTCACATATAGAGTTATATTATAAATCCCACTCTCTAAATCCCCCAACGTCAAAGGAACTATCAATTCCTTCTCAGATTTTGGATAAATCTCTGTTTGGAAAATGGAGCTTTTATAGTAGATATTTGAACCTCTACTAACATCAACCCAATACTGAACTGTTAAATTCACTGGGAACTTATCATTTTTAATTTTTGCTTTTAATACATCACTACTACTGTTGTACGCTAAATTCTCAATATTCACTGGGGAAATAACCTCTGTAACTACATGTGTTCCTGTAGGTATTTTATTTCCTAATACATCAACTGCTGAATATCTCCCAACCCTGTAATAATCTGATATTTTAACTAAGTGGATTCCATAACTTCGGTATATATAATATCAACATTCTCTACAGATTTTGGAATTATATGAGCTACAGTATATCCTTCAAATCCTTCCTCGAAAAATATTGGAAATGCCACTTTAGCTTCTGAATAGTTATCTAATTTAACTGTTTTAATACCACTTTTTGCTCTAACCTTTCCATCTTTGTCAATAACTTCAATCCAAACGTCACAATCAACTTTAGAGTTCAAATTATTTCTTAATATAACTACACATGTGTTGTTAAATCCTGCAATAGGTTTGGCTGAGTATATTCCACTATTTTCCTTTATTACATTTATTTTTCCCAATAATAGTGTGTTATTGTAATATATTCTAACAATACCTATTGGAGATATTGCATAGAAATGAGCAAGGGATGTATAATCTTTAGCCCCTCCCTTAACTGAAACTGTGATTTTTAAGTCACCATTTACTTCCTTGTAAAAGATTATTGGAACATTTATCTCTTTAATTTGATGAGGTTCTATAGTAAATGGAATTTCCTTAGAATAATTTGCTATTCCATCTTTAAAATTATCATCTATGGTAATCTTTCCTGATAACGTTTTATTATAAATATTTTTTATAAATATCGTCATATTATATCTTTTTCCAATTATTACATATCCACTAATATTTGTTTCCTCACCTATTTCTTCATCTTTTGGCAAAATAATCTTTTCAATAATTACTGGTGGTATAGGTTTTGGGTCTATGTTAATACTGTATGACCTATTAAAGATTAAAGTATCTGCATCTATGGGGTTTATTGTTACCACTATATTCTTACTGCCTTTCTTTGTATATATTGGAATAAATACATCCTTCTTCTCTTTTTTATCAATATTAATTATCTTGGTAAATATTACATTATCATATTTAACAGTCAGTTTGGCCTTAACATCCCTATCATATTTATTTTCCACAGTAATTTTTAAAATAGCCAGTGTTGGGTCATCTATAACATAATATCTTGGTAATACATCATCCTTCTGTAAATACTTATCTGACAATATGTCTCTTATTTCATCATCTAATATATTTGCAGAGTCATAAAAATTCTTTACAAACTCTGAAGTGTTTTCATCAATCTTTCTATAAAGTTCTACATTCTTTATAACAACTGGAAAGTAATAATATTTTGTTACACTCTTATAGTCATAGTATATTCCAGAATCATCCCTCCTCTGAATAGTTTCTTCAACACCATCAATGGTATGGGTAACATTCATTATCTCTACATTTGTTTCAACTGTAAATTTCTCTTTATCAAGAACAATCTTAGGAACTTTAAAAGATACCGTTACTTCCTCTCCAAGAGGAATATATACTGTCTTAAAATCGTTTTTACCATTATAAATTATATTATCTCCATCTTTTACATTTATCCAAACTTTAGCAATATAATCGCTCTTTGCTGTAGGATTACTTTTTAGAGTTATATCAAACCAGTTAGAATAGCAAACTTCAGTATTTCCAATTTTGTATGAGTCCTCACATGTTACATTCTTAACATCCACTGGAAAATACGGTCTCACTTTAACTGTTGTTGAAGCTATAGTTTTTCCATTTTCAATTAACGATATTTTAGCATCATGTTCTTTGTCATCACTAATCGGAACTCTAACCTCCACAATTTTTTCTATATGACTATTTGGTGGCAAAGGTATTAAACCAGATCCCCATGTCTTTCCATTACACTCCACTTTAACTATAACATCATGCTCATATTCATCCTTATTTACAACACCCAAATATAGAACTTGCTCACTAATATCTACATGCAATATTGGTGAATTTGGTGGGTCATACGGTGACCATACCTTATATACACTAACATCCCCACAAACTACTGGCAATAACAATAATAAAAGAGCCAATACTATTTTTTTCATACCCCCTCCCCCCAATAAGACTATTTTCTAAGACTATTTTAATTGACACTAAATTCATTATAATTTGTATTTTCATTTTTTCATTTTTATAGAACTATAACAATAAACTTTGATTAACACCATATAAATCATTTAGCACAAATCAATTTCTACATTTATCGAAACCTGAATACTTAGTTATTGTTAAATATGGCTAAATATGCTCCAAATTACAATCCAAAGACTGATAAAAAGATACCTATGATTTTATCACCTATAATTGATGTTAGCAAATAAGATAGAAATATCGGAACAACAAATGGTATAGCAGGAGTTACCCAAATTTCTTCATTTTTATCAAACTTTGAAAAATCACAATCTTTCTCAGCACTTGGTAGTAATTTTAAATTTTCATGATTTCCAAGGATTAACCTTTCTTTTTTTATAGCTTCAGAAACTTTCATTTTTTCACCAAGAAACATACATAAGACCTCTTTTTTTGTCTTTGGTTTTACTCCTCTAATTACATTTCTTAAAAATATAATTATCGGAAGTGTTATTGAGAAAAACATTGCGTTAATTACTACCATTATTGGAAAGGAAGGAAGATAAAGATAATTTAATATTGCCCCTAATGGAGTGTGTATTGGCATGTTATATTTTGGAATTAAAGCTCCAAGTCCCATTATCAGTTTTCCATCACCTCCTCCAACACCCAATAAGAACATAAAAAACCCTAAGAAGAAACAGACTATAAATCCAACAATCGATTGAATGACATATAACATATCATGTGAAATGAATGATAAATAGCCATTATATATCAATCCAAAAATAACCATCGATACCCAAACATAATCTTCAATTTCCCTACTTTTTAAATCGTAGATTGAAGCTATTAACAGCCCTATTGCCCCAACAATAAAATTTATCATTTTTTCCCCCAAATTTTAATAATTTTTTAATAGAGAGGAACTGAAACTCCTAAAACCTGTGAAACTATTAGCTTTGTTATATAAGCTACTATAGCACATATCCAAAGTATAGCAACAAAGTGTAGTAGGGAGACAAACTTATGCCCTCCATCCATAATTTTGATTAATATAGCCGAAATTATAGAATAAACAATAAGAGAGCCAAAAATAATGTATTCTACTACATCAACATTAGATATTGGAGCAATATTAAGAATATGAATGACAGTTTCAGGAATACTTAATGATGAATACAAATCATTAATCATCTTAGCTACTCCTAATGAAGCAAATAATGCTAAAGCTAAACCTCCTCCAAGACCATAAACAACCCCAACAAATTGCTGTATATTTTGATATTTAGATTTTCTTAATTGCACTATTTTACGGAAATTCTTACTAATTATCTCAGCAGCTGTTTTTGGGTCACCTCCAAAGTATATACATCGTGAAAATATGTCAGAAAATAGCTGTATTAAATAACTACAAGAGTCAAAACCAAACAACCTCCAAGATTTATTTGAATCAATACCCAAAGCTAATCTTTTATATAATCTCTTGATATCATGAGTTAATGGTCCAAAATCATGGTTTGAGAGATATTCTAAAGAACTAACCATTCCTCCTCCCTTAGCACTTACTGAATCTCCTAAAGACCTCAAAAAGTCAGGAAATACAAATTCCTTTCTTTTTACTTTTTCTTCCTCTTTTAATGCAACAAACCCTCCAATAGCTAATGGTGTAAATCCCAAAGCTACCAATATCATATAAGGCATTTGGGAAAATGGAGATAACCCCACTATATACTTAGCCCATAAAAGAAATGGTAAAAGTATTACAACCAATATAACGGATATTATTAACCATTTTCTAAGTTTTATATCAGTTTCAGTAGGTTTCTCCCCTGTATGCCATAACCTATCAAATGGGAGTCTATTTCTTATCACAACAACGATAAGTAACTCAACAGCAAAAAATGCAAATAACGCTATAGTAGCCATAAAGACAAAATTATAAGGCAATAAGAATGGAACTAAAATTGAAAAAGCTAAGAAAAATGCTATTGAAGTCATTGCACTAACATATAATTCCTTATACATATCAAGCGAATATAACATTCTTTTGTAAAATGCAGCATAGTCATCCATAACAATATCCTGTTCTTTTATTAAAAACTCTTTAAGCTCCTCCCCACTGTCCAATGCATAAGCCAATCTATCCAAAAAATCTGCAAATTCACTACTTGGTGTTCTCTGAGCTAAAAATCTACAAGCTTCAGCTAATGAACGCCCCCACTTATCTGTCAAAACATACAATTTTTCAGATTCTTTTGCTAATTCTCCAAGTTCTTCTCTTTCTTCTGAAAGTATCTTTAATAAATCTTTTCTATTTAAGTCAGTTATAGATAATGTTCCAAATTTTGTAATAAAAATGTGTAACCTCTCATTTATCTTGTTTTTTTGAGAATCTAAAGCAATATATGGGTAACCAATTGCACTAACAAGTATTATAATTGGTAAAAGTAAATATATATACAAAATAATGCCACTAAATAACATAAAACCCAATAGGATTAAAACAATGGAAGTTATAAGTGCGGGCAATACAATTCTTAATAAATAATCTCTGGGCTTAAGCCCAACTCTTGGCAGTAAATCAAATACCACAATAACCACCTCAGATTGGGAATGGAAGTCCCTCCAATCCTTTTTCGTAAAATGCCCATATTATATCTCTAACTTGGTAGTAATCGAAAATTTCTCTTGCAATCATTTCCTCTAAGATTCTTGCTCTTAATTCTAACTCATTGTAAATATCTCTTGGGTCTTCATATCCCGCTGCCTTAGCTATCTTCTCCTCTAAGACATAACTGTTATTTCTTCCAGTAAATACATGCCTGTCTTTATCTGGCTCCCATTGGAACACCGCCCTTGTAACGACTCCATCTACCTCTTTATAATACCCCTCAATTTCTTCAATAGAAACTACTCTTCTCAAAACCTTACCTCTCTGATAGACGGCAAGCTGGAAGAGTGCAACGTTTAAGTTATCCATAAATGTTAATGGGACATTGATTGGGTCTCCATTCAACCTCTGTATCATCTTTCTAACATTAGCTGCGTGGAAAGTTGAGAGAACAGGGTGTCCAGTCTGCATAGCCTGGAAAGCAACTGCTGCCTCGACACTTCTAATCTCTCCAACAATAATATAGTTAGGTCTTGACCTCAATGCAGCCCTCAACAAATCAAAGAGTGTAACTCTACTCTCCTCTGGCCCTCTCTCTCTTGTAACTAACTGCTGCCATACTGGATGAGGTGGTTTAACTTCTGGAGTGTCTTCACAAGAGAATATCTTTGAATTTGGTTTTATAAATGGTAAGATTGCGTTTAATGTTGTTGTTTTACCTGATGCTGTCTCCCCACAAATAAAGATACTCATACCATACTCTAAACATAGCCATAAATATGCTGCAACTTCAGTTGAGAATGTCCCCCAGCTAATAAGTTGTGTAACACTGATAGGAACATCTGTGAATTTCCTAATTGTAAATGATGGACCCTTTGGAGAGACATCTGTAGAGTAGATAATGTTAATCCTTGAACCATCTGGTAGTGTTCCATCAACTATTGGGTTAGCATCTGAAACTGGCCTACCCATTCGTTCTCCTAAATTTTTTAAATAATCTGCAAGTTCAATCTCATCTTCCCATGTAATATTTGTAGGTAACATTCCAAAAATTTTGTGAACAACATGACAATTTTTTGGACCGATAACGTGAATATCCTCTAAGTATGGGTCTCTACCAATGGGCTCAAGATTACCTAAACCTATTAAATCCCTCTTTAATATGTAAAGGAATTTATCTCTCTCCTCTGGTGTGATTTTAATTTTATTGTCTGCAAACCTAAATATTCTTTGAAAAAACCCCTCCTCCCCAACTGCCTCAGTAACCTTTGTACAGGCATTAAATAATCTCGTTAAAACCTCTTCAAACTCTTCTACACTCTTAGGAGTTTCTTCATAAGGGGCGAGCTCTAAAATTTTGTTTAATATCATTTTATACTTTAATTTTTCTTCGGCAGTTTCTAATGTTGGTTCAATAACGATATATTTTGTCTTTGTTTCTGGAGTTCCAAATATATGAATAAAGATTGGGTCTCCAACGGGATAGATAATATTTGGATATTTTAGCTCCTTTAATTCTCTTGAGAGTGAGACCATAAAGTCTGGGATTCGCATATAGGTTCTTTTAAAGTTCTCGATGTATCTTCGTAAATGCGGATTTCGTTTCATTGCTTCTTTTAATTCCGCTTCACTCATTATTATCACCAAAATCTACAATTATGCAACAGATGCAATTTCAACAGCGATACCAATCTTAGGCTCAACTCTAAACACAATATTTTTCTGATATGACCCAGGAGCCATATTGTATTTTAATATCTTGGCTAAGTTCTTTAAATCCCCCCCAAATGTAAATAACTCAGTTCTTATTAACATTGTTGCTGATGTTCTTATAATAGTTAAAACCGATTCTGGCAATTCTTTTGGATTTACTGTGCAAATTATTATTTTCTTTAAAGCTGTAATTCTCTTAAAAAAAGCCATTAAATCATCAACATTAACTTCACTGGCATCGTTTGCAATTAATGCAGATATTGAATCAAATATGATAACATCTTTTTCATAAAATGCTCTTGTTTCCATAACTTTTTTTAAAAATCCATCCTTTTTTTTATTATCAGCAATTAGCGGATAAACTGGAATATATAATAAAGCTCCTGATAACAACTTTTTATTGATTGAATAATTCAAAGAATTCATCTGTTTTATAAATTCTAAAGTTGTGAGTTGAGTAGAAACGTATGTTACTGAGTATCTATTCTGTAAAAATCCATATGCCAACCTCTGGCATAAGACAGATTTACCTGTACTCTCCTCTCCCTCAATTATTATCAAGCTACCATGTGGAATACCACCCCCAATTCTTTTATCCAAATCATCTCTACTTAAATCAATTCTTGCTAATTCCATAATCCCCACCTAAAGAATTTAGGAAATATAACCCCTAATTATCCTTGAAATCCCACATTCAGAAATAACTTTTATCCTATGGTATCCAGTTTCGTTATAATTTACAACAATCTCCCCCACATCTCCAGGAGATAATATATTACTCCCAGGAGATGTTAACTGATTAGTAGTATTTATTTCTACAATACTTCCATCAATAATTACTGTAAATGAATCATTCGTAAATATAATTGGGTCTTTACCAGTATTTTTAATGTAAAGGGCAATAGTACCTGCTGAAGAATTTCTAACAATATCTCCTGGATCATTTATAATCTCAAAATCTTGAGATAGCTTTGTAGCTAATGCATCACCCTTTTTATTAATATTTAAAGAAATCTTATAGGTAGAGGTCGTTAAAATCCCTGCTACAAATGCAGCGATTAACAACACAGCAACGAACATAACTATTTCAGACATTGCACTTGATGCCAAATAAATCACCCTAAACCCACCAAGTCAGATTTATCTTTAATTTTTTAATAAAGAAGTAAATGTGATGAAGTAATTAATATGAAATAATAATAAATCATGCAGGGGTCGCCAAGTTTATGTTAATGAATAGAAATACTTATTACCATTATCTGAAACTATACATATCCTACTCGGCTGTGTCCAATTTACTACAATCGTTATACTATCCAATGGGACGAGATACTTTTTCAGTTTAGGATAATAAGAAATATTTTCTTCTGGCACTACAGTGCCATCAAACAGTATGGTAAATTTGTCCGGTTCTACTACAACTGAACCGTTATTATAGATGGTTATATTTGTTTGGGATGTACTGCTTTTAACATCAGTAATTACTAACTTTTCATTTAATTTGGCATGTACATGGCTGTAATACGTTGTATAAGCCTCATCAACATTTTCATAATAACTGTCCATTGTCACATAAAGATATGCTCCACATACAAGCAATGCAATAATCATTACTGTTGCCCCTACTACTGAACTAAATCCCATAGAACTGTTCAGCCCCCTTCTTTATTTTTCTTAATTCCCATTCAATTTTATCTAATAGTTCAGCAGATATCTTTTTTCCATTTAATCTTTCAATGAATAGAAGTGATATTATATGGTCAGTAATATTTAATTTCCCTGACCCTTCCACTACATTTTCTTCATCAACTTTTATTCCCTTTAAGAATTTTAATAGTTTTGCTAATGCTTTATCTCCCAGCCATCCTAACATGTAGTAGAAATCTAATATATCAGACACATTTTCAACGCCTGCTCTCTCACATAAATACTCCAACCATTTTAATGCTAATATAATCGCAATTGGGTCCTCATCAGGAATGTCCTCTAATTTAGCAGGTTTATGAACTTCCAATATTGTTGAAGCTAATCCATCCATTTTAAACACCTCCCCCACAATTTTTTAGATAAGCTTATAATCTTAATAGCATATTTTTAGATTGATTGTAATTCTATAGCCCATTTTTTTATTCTCCTAATTTCTATCTCCAACATCTCAAGAATCTCGGAATCTATTGGTCTTCCTGCAAGCTTTTCTATATATAGGAGAGACACTATATGGTCGCTTGGTGATAGCTTATCCCTTGGTCTTAATTCTTCCTCATCAAATGTTATTTTCATATTCTTAGCAAATCTTAATAGCTTTAATATAACTCTGTTGGATATCCATCCAATCTTATTGTAATAGTCTAAAATGTCTGGTAAATATGTCATACCGCCCCTACTAATCAAAAATTCCAGCCATTTAAATACCAGTGTCATGGAAACAGCATCTTCAGGAATGTCATTCAATCTATATTCTTTCTCTTCTTCAATAGGTGTCATAAAGCTTCCCCCCATAGGTGATTCTTTAGGTAGCTCATATTTTTTTAATTTAACTTCTTTTTTGACTTCTTTCTTAATCTCCCCCTTAGTCTTAGTTTCTTCAACTTTTTCATGGGTTTTTTCTACAGGTTTAGGAACCTCAATCTCTTTAACTTTCTCTTCAGTTTCAGTTTTTTTACCAGTATCCATAGTCTCTTTTTTCTTACTTACTTCAATTTCTACCGGCTTTTCAGGTTTTTCTTCACTTTTAATTTTAATAGGAGCATTTTCTATTTCTATTTTCTCATTAGTTTTAATTTTTTCAATTTCTTCTGAAGTTTTTGTTGAAACAGCCATTGTAGTAAGTTTCATTATAGCATCAAGCTTCTGTTCAAGAGTTTGAAGCTTTTTATTGAGCTCTTCTGTTTTATCATCCCTTCTTCCTTTTGATAGAACCTCTGTAATCCTCTCAACAATCTTATCCAGCTGTTTTTTTGTAACCCTCTTACCTCTTAAATTGTTTTTTAATAGGATGATAACAAAAGATGGCAATTTTGATTTTAAATTATCCAAATATTCCTCAATTTCATCCTCTGTAAGAATCTCCTCATCAGAGAACATAGGAGGGGGTGATGTTTCACTTATTGTCTTTTGTATCATGAGTATCCTCCCCGGACATTGACTTTATAATCTCCTCCTCCAAAACCTCTTCAATAATTTCATCAAGATTAATATCAAGTTGGTGCAAATAGAGAGAACCAAGAATTATTAAATCATTTGTAAGCTCTTCAACAGTTTTTTTAAGTCTTTTATATTCTGTTTCTAATCTCTCAAGTTTTTCTAAGCTTGTTGCAGTAATTTTTGAGACCCCAATAAAGGGATTTATTTGATTTGATACAACTTCATAGAGAGCCATTATATCCTGCAAATTTTCATTAATCTTATTAAGTTCAACTCTTAGCATTTCATTTTCTTTTCTTAAGTTGTTTATTGAAGATTCTAACTTTGGTAGTTTGGATTCAATATCATTAACTTTCGCTAACAAACCTTCTGTGGTTTCCATTAAGTCTTTAACTGTTTGTTCAAGTTCCTCGTATTTTTCAGTTTCTAATGGGTCTTCCAGTAAATTTTCCTCCTCTTCAGGAGGTCCTTCATCTAATTTTTTTTCTTTTTTTTTAATTTTGGAATCTTATTTTTTATTGAGGCGATTATATCTTTTAACCCCATAAGGATTCACCTTAAAAAGTTTAAGTGTAAAACACTTAAATTAAATAGAATTTATTGAAGTGTAACTACATGCTCACTAAATGTTGATGGTGCTCTAAACTCGATAATTCCAGAAGCTCCAAATTCTGGAATAACTTCTCCATATATTCTCTCTCTTGGCATAATACCTCCAAACACATCTCCAACATTTATAGCAATTATGGCTTTATCTCCAAAGTTCATTGTTGGATGCTCGGTATTGTTCATAGAACCATCAGCATCTTGTAAGACAATTACTCCAAATTCTGTTGTTGGATTGGCAATATTTGGCCAAGATTCATTAAATATGTCCCTAGTTCCATTAGTATTTACATAAGTAATTTGTCCTCCATAAACTAATGAAGCTTTATAATCCCCATTTGATATGGTAACTATTGTAGATGATAAATCAATTTCATCCCCAACATTTGGGGACACAAGTATTGCAAGCTTTGTTATATTTTTTGTATTTACCGCATAACCAGTAATCTTTAATACTTGTATTCCACTCGCTACCTGTCTTGTACTTTCCTCACCAACCCTCGCAGCTTTGTGCTGAAGGTTGGCTGCCGTGTTTATTATAACTGCCGCTGCTACTGCAGCGACTAATACTAAAGCGATGAAAATGATAAGCGTACCTATACCAATTGCCCCTCGGCGACTTTTAATATAGTCTAACAACATATTTGGCCACCTCAATCTCAAAAAATATTTATATTATATCACTAAATTATATAATGGAATTTCACAATCCAAACATCCAATAAAAAAAATTAAATTAGGGGCTTATTGTAATTGTATTACTTCTTGTGTGCTTAAGTATGCAGCTGGTGTTGTGAATTCAATAACTGCTGGAGCACCAAATTCTGGAATTACTGAACCAGTTACTGTTGTTCTTGGGACTAAGTTAAGTCCAACTGCTGAAGCATTTATTGTTAAAGCAACTATATCTCCTTTGTTAATTACTGGGGTTGTACTCTTACATGAACCATCAGCATCTTGCAAGACAATTATTCCAAATTCTCCACCACTTAAATTCCATGCAGCAAGAGAAGTATTAGTAACTTCTCCTCCAGTTGTTAAATCTGCATATGCATTTGAATTATATCTTAATACAGCTTTCTTTTCACCGTCAGTAATTAATATCTTAGTTTGATTTAAGTCTATTGCTGCACTTCCTGCATTTGGAGTTATATAGATAGCTAAATAATTGATAGCTTTGTTATCATGTATTCCAATTACTTGAAGTGTTGAAAGCCCACTTGCAACTTGTTCGGTGCTTTCTTTACCTGTAGCCATTGCTTTTTGTTGGAGGAATCCACTTGTGTTAATTAAGACTGCTGCTGCTACTGCAGCGACTAAGACCATGGCTATGAAGATTATCAAAGTTCCTATACCCATGGCCCCCCTCTTACCCTTTAAAAACTCAAAGACCTTCATCTCATATCACCTGAAAGTTGTTATTTAAGATATTTAAGTTAATTACACTTTTTAGGATGTGGAGTCAATTTTGATTAGGAATTTATTGTAACTCAATTACAGTTTGTGTATATGCAGCTGGTGTTGTAAATTGGATAACTGCTGGAGCACCAAATTCTGGCTGGAACTGTCCTGAGACTTCTGATCTTGTAGGTATTGCCTTATTAAATACTGCATTTGCATTAACTAATAAAACTGCAATATCTCCTTTGTTAATAACGCCATTTGATAATGAACCATCAGCATCTTGGATAACCCCCACAACATATGATGAGCTATCTGCTAATGACCAGTCAGTTATTGCTGATGAGTTAAATATATCATCAGCCCCTAAAGTTGCAGTTGTAACTGTACTGTAGTTTAAAACATGTGATTCCCCATCATATATCAAGAACAACTTAGCATTCTTTAAGTCAATTGGAGCACTTCCTGCATTTGGAGTTATATAGATAGCTAATTTGTCAATACCTCCTAAAGTTTTGTCATAGTGTCCTGTAACTCCAATACACATTAAACCACTTGCAACTTGTTCGGTGCTTTCTTTACCTGTAGCCATTGCTTTTTGTTGGAGGAATCCACTTGTGTTAATTAAGACTGCTGCTGCTACTGCAGCGACTAAGACCATGGCTATGAAGATTATCAAAGTTCCTATACCCATGGCCCCCCTCTTACCCTTTAAAAACTCAAAGACCTTCATCTCATATCACCTGAGTATATTAATCCCTCAATTGCTTGTAGTATTTTCCTCCCCCACACAATTCCCCCACACTTTCCTCAATCCACCTCACTATAAACTGTAATTTTCTTAAAATATATTCTTTTTGCGTAATTTATTGCGTAGTCAATTTTATCGGTGTTTATGTAGAGGTTTGTGTAGGTAAAACGATAGTCGAATCTTAAATAGCAAATTAACGTAATGATTATGCCAAATAAATTTAAACAAATCCAAATTTATATAAACTAATGGATAAACATGATAAAAACTGTTATTGACAACTTATGTTATAATTTTGGTGAAAACATGAAAAATGATGATGCAATAAAAGTTTTATCTAATGAATTGTTAAAAGGAGCAAAGATGCTTTCTACTCACTGTTCAAAGTGTGGATGTCCATTATTTGAAAAGGATGGAAAGATATATTGCCCCATATGTGAAAAATTGAAAAATAAAGAGACAATTGAAAAAGGTGAAAATGAAAAAGAAATTAAAAATGAAATTGAGAGGAAAAAATCTGAAATTAATGAGATATTGGATTTAAACAAGGTAGTAATGGATAAAATAAACTATTTAGTAATGAAACTAAAAGAAGAGGATGAAGTTAGTAGAATACGGGAGATAGCAGAGGCTATTTATGTATTAATCAAACTCAAAAAGAAGATTGAATAATAATTAACTACTTTACTTTATTATCTTTATTTCAAAGATTGAAATATTAATCCCCTTTTCTGAAGGTATCTCAGAACCGTTATACTCAACTATTAAGTTGTAGGTTTTTTCTTTTCCATCAATTTTTTCAAACAGTTCAATTAAGGTAGTGTTTTTATATACAACCTCTCCATTCTCTACATCAATCAGTTTTAAGTTACTATTTTCTGATTTTATTGAGATATAGTAATATCCTTGTTCTGGGAACATTATAGAGATTGGCAATTTCTTTATATCTTTTGAAATTTCACCCACTTGAAACTTTACTAATATTTTTAAACTATCTTTGTTTTTAGATTTAGTGATTGTATTATTCAAATCCAAATTATTTAGAGAAGAAACTGTCTTAACAGTTTGTATTGGATTTAGCGAAATATTTGTTGATTTATTTTCATTATTTACAGTTATTATTGAAATTTTTGAAGTATTTACTTGATATGATGAGTTATTGACAATATCACTATTATTTCCTCCATTTAAATTGTTATGACTTAACATTACAAACAGTCCAAATATAAGAATTAAAATTAAAATAAACGCCAATACCATATTTTTAATTATTTTTGGTTCAATATGCGGAGATGTTTCCTCTTTCTTTTTTGATAATATGGGAGTACATCCTCTTACTTTTAATTTTGGCTTTCCTACTTTAACAAGTTCATCATTTATTGGTTTTTCATCAAAAGATGCAACAAAAAGAGGAGTATTATCTTTTAAATTTAAATCAGTTTTTAGCTCTTCCTTTATTTTATCGATATTTTCTCTATTGGATATTATACTATTTATTAACTGTATAATCCTATATTTAAATGGTTCAGCAATTAGTTTGTTATTCTCATTTTTAAATTTAAACACCTTTCCATCGAGTTTGTTACTGCAAGCGACAACACTTTTCGGATTTTCTATTACTTCGCTGAATTTTATGAATTTCTTCCAATCTTTTAGATTGTAGTTTTTATTTAAATCAAATGGGCAATATAAGTAATAATCTTTATCAACAACAAATACTGGTGAATTTCCTAAAGAAAATAGCATTAATTTACCATTTCTATATACGCCTCCAGCAATAGATACATTTAAATCATTATAATCAAGACCTTTTTGTTTCAAAAATTTATCCATATTTTCAAGAGCCTCATAAATACCAACTTCTATAAGATTTTTTAAGTTGGTTATGTATCTGTTGTTATAAACTGCATTGCAAAAAACTCTTGAAAATATTTCAGATATTCTAAATCCACATTTTAATGTATTTGGCTCATCGCATATAACAAAGACAAGAAAGTCCTCATCATTATCCAATATATAGTAGGAATACTCACTATAATTATTATCGAGCAAATAACCACTTGAAACAGAGAGGGCAATCATAAACCCCACCACAATAAATTTGAAAATTTAATTAACTTAAGTTTTTAACAATATTTATACTTTATTTATTTATAATTTATACTTTTTAGTTGGTGAGAGAATGATTCTAAAACTTAATGGATACGGTTACAGCTCAAACTCTTACTTAATAATTGGAAAGAAAAATATTCTCATAGACCCAGGAACTTCTGGGACATTTAATATATTAATGGAGGAATTAGAAAGGAATGGAATAAAAGATATTGACTTAATAATAAACACACATTGCCACTTTGACCACACATCAGCAGATTATTTAATTGAGGAATATTTTAACTGTCCAACTATAATAGAAGATAAAGAAGTTAAGCATTTAAAAAATGGAGATGAAGTTACTGTATCATCCCTATTTGGAGCTAAGTTAAATCCTCCAAAAGAAATAATCCCCTTATCTGAAATTGAAGAGGAGTTAAAAAGTTATGGTTTAGAGATTATAAGAACTCCTGGACATACCTATGGTTCTATCTCAATAATCTATGAAAATAGTTTAATAACTGGAGACACAATCTTTGCCTATGGAGTTGGAAGATGGGACTTACCTACTGGAGATGTCATTCAGCTGAGAAACTCCATAAATTTATTGGAAAGAATAGCAAATGAAAGGAATATAGATAAATTATACCCCGGACATGGAGAAATTGGAGATAGGATGGCTTTTAGCTATGCAAAACTTTTTATATAAATAAATGAATTGTGGGATAAAAATGAAAGTTATAATCCCTGTATCACCAATAAACTCACTAAAAACCAGATTATCAGAATTTTTAAGTGGTGAGGAGAGGAAAAACCTATTATTAAATATGCTTAAAGATATTATTAAAGCTTTAGATGGTTTAGATATTGTTATAGTTAGCAGAGATGAGGAAATTTTGGATTTTGCTAAAAATGAATTAAAGGCAGAAACTATTAAAGAAAAATATAAAGGATTAAACAATGCAATAAAACAGGCATTTGAGGAAATTGAAGATAAAGAAGTTATCATTATTCCAGCAGACATCCCATTAATTAAGAAAAAGCATATTGAGGATATCTTAAAACTTTCTAAGAATTATGATTTAATTATAGCTCCATCAAGAGGAGGGGGAACTAACTTATTATATTTAAAATCTAAAGATTTAATTGAGATAAAATACGAGGGCTTTAGTTTTTTAAAACATTTAGAAGAGGCAAAAAAGAGAAATTTAAGATATTACATTTACGATTCCTTTTTAATCTCTGTTGATATAAACACACCAGAAGATTTGGGAGAGATATTCATCCATGGAAATGATACATATACAAAAAATTATCTAAAAAGCTTAGGAATTGATGTAGAGCCAAAGCATTCATCAGCTGGAAGATTTGTGGTAAAGAGGAGATAAATATGACAAGATATTTAACATTACACAGCATTGAAGAAGCAAAATCCATAATAAATGAGAGTTTAAAAAAATTAAAAAATGAAGTTGAAGAGGTTGATTTATTTAACGCCATTGGAAGAGTTTTGGCTGAAGATGTATTTTCTAATATAGATATCCCACCTTATGATAGGGCAAAGATGGATGGTTATGCAGTTAAAGCAGAAGATACCTATGAAGCAGATGAAGACAATCCAGTAGAGTTAAAGGTTATTGGTTCTTTAAAAGCTGGGGAGATTAAAGACTTAGAAATAAATAATGGAGAATGTGTAGAGATAGCTACGGGAGCAATAATTCCAAAAGGAGCTAATGCCGTTGTTATGGTTGAATACACTGAAAGAGATAATGATAGAGTTAAGATATACAGGGCAGTCCCCCCAATGGAAAACATCCAATTCACTGGTTCAGATATAATGGCTGGAGAGCTTGTTTTAAGAAAAAATACTAAATTAACCCCAAGAGATATTGGGGTTTTAGCTGCTATTGGTAAAAGCAAAGTTAAAGTTTATAAAAAACTAAAATTTGGAATAATATCAACTGGAAATGAGATTATAAGCCCAAATGAGCAGTTAGAGTTTGGAAAAATCTACGATATAAATTCTTATACATTAGTATCTTACATAAAAACTCTTGGCTATGATTTTGAATTCTTTGGAATAGCCAAAGATGATAAAGAAGAATTAAAAGAAAAGATTAAAAAAGCTCTAAAATGTGATATAATCTTATTAAGTGGGGGAACTTCTGCAGGTGTCGGGGATTTAACTGAAACAGCTATAAAAGAGCTTGGTGGGAAAATTTTAGTTCATGGAATAAAGATAAAGCCAGGAAAACCAACTATAATTGGGAAAATTGATAATAAGTTAATTGTCGGATTGCCTGGCTATCCGACCTCATGCCTAACTATATTCGATGTCCTATTTGGAGACGAAAAGAATGTTGTAAAGGCAAAATTCCCAGTGAGATATATTTCAGCAAAGGGGAGGGTGGAATATCTACCAGTTATATTAGTTAAGCATAAGAATGGATTCTCAGCTTATCCAATAACTAAAGGAAGCGGAGCTATAACCTCTTTATCAGAGGCAGATGGGTATATAATTATTGATGAAAATAAAGAGATTTTAGAGAATGAAGATGTAGAAGTTCATCTATTTGGAGATGTTAAAGTTGGATTAAATATTATTGGCAGTCATTGTATTGGTGTAGATATAATCTTAAAAGAGGCAAAGTTATTAGCAAAAACTATAAATGTTGGTTCTTTAGGTGGAGTATTATCAATAAAAAGAGGAGAGGCAGATATTGCCGGAATTCATTTGTTGGATGAAAAAACCAACACCTACAACATCCCTTTCTTAGAGAAGTATAAAGTTAAAGATGCTGTATTAGTTAGAGGATATATTAGGGAGCAAGGATTTATGTTTAGGAAAGAATTAGGCTTTAAATCTATAGAGGAGATTATAGAACATATTTATAAATTAGAGTTTATAAATAGAAATAAAGGTTCTGGAACAAGAATATTGTTTGATAAGTTTTTGAAAGATTATAATATAAATCCAAAAGAGATTAAAGGCTACAACATAGAGGCAAAGACACATTCAGCAGTTGCTACAGCTATAGCAATGAAAAAGGCAGATATTGGTTTAGGCATAAGGACAGTTGCAGAACAATATAATTTAGCTTTTATTCCATTGGCTAATGAACATTATGACTTCTTAATTAGAAAGGAGAGATTTAACGATGAGGATGTTCAAAACTTTATTAAAGCTTTAAAAACTGCCAAATTACCATTTAAAAAGCCAGATAACTGTGGAGAAATTATATGGGGAGGATAAAAATAAATTATTTAAACTATTGTCCCCAAAATTAACTATTGGGGATGAGTATGGGAAAAATAAAAATTGATGCTCTAATAGACAACACATACAAAACTATTGAGGATAAAGCAGTTATTTATCTTTATTTAATCAACTCTATTCTAAAAGATAGAGATTTTAAACCGTATTTCTACGTTGAACTACATAAAGAGAAAGTTGAAAATGAAGATATTGAGAAAATAAAGGAATTCCTTTTAAAAAATGACTTATTAAAGTTTGTTGAAAATATTGAGGTTGTTAAAAAAATAATTCTTAGAAAGGAAAAGGAAGTAATTAAAATCATAGCAACTCACCCACAGAAAGTTCCAAAACTTAGGAAAATTAAAGAGTGTGAAATAGTTAAAGAGATTTATGAACATGATATTCCATTTGCTAAAAGATACCTAATAGATAATGAAATAATCCCAATGACATACTGGGATTTTGAAAATAAAAAGCCAGTTAGCATAGAAATTCCTAAATTAAAATCAGTAGCTTTTGATATGGAGGTTTATAATAGAGATACTGAGCCAAACCCAGAGAGAGACCCTATTTTAATGGCAAGCTTTTGGGATGAGAACGGAGGAAAGGTTATAACTTACAAAGAATTTAATCACCCAAATATAGAAGTTGTTAAAAATGAAAAAGAACTAATCAAAAAAATTATTGAAACTCTAAAGGAGTATGATGTCATCTACACCTACAACGGAGATAACTTCGATTTTCCTTATTTAAAGGCAAGGGCTAAAATATATGGGATAGATATCAATTTAGGAAAGGATGGAGAGGAGCTAAAGATAAAAAGAGGAGGTATGGAGTATAGAAGCTACATTCCAGGGAGGGTGCATATTGATTTATATCCAATATCAAGAAGATTGCTAAAATTAACAAAATACACTTTGGAAGATGTTGTCTATAATTTATTTGGAATTGAAAAGCTAAAAATCCCACATACAAAGATTGTAGATTATTGGGCAAATAATGATAAAACTCTTATTGAATATTCCCTGCAAGATGCCAAATACACATACAAAATTGGAAAATACTTCTTCCCATTGGAAGTGATGTTCTCAAGGATTGTTAATCAAACACCTTTTGAGATTACAAGGATGAGTTCTGGACAGATGGTTGAATATCTATTGATGAAGCGAGCTTTTAAAGAAAATATGATTGTTCCAAACAAACCAGATGAAGAGGAGTATAGACGGAGGGTATTAACAACCTATGAGGGGGGATATGTTAAAGAACCAGAAAAGGGGATGTTTGAGGACATCATTTCAATGGATTTCAGATGTCATCCAAAAGGAACAAAGGTTGTTGTTAAAGGAAAAGGTATAGTTAATATTGAAGACGTTAAAGAGGGAAATTACGTTTTAGGAATAGATGGCTGGCAGAAAGTAAAGAAGGTTTGGAAGTATGAGTATGAAGGCGAATTAATAAATGTGAATGGATTAAAATGCACTCCAAACCATAAAATTCCACTGAGATATAAAATTAAACATAAAAAAATAAATAAAAATGATTATTTAGTTAGAGATATTTATGCAAAATCATTATTAACAAAATTCAAGGGAGAGGGGAAGCTAATTTTGTGTAAGGACTTTGAAACGATTGGAAACTACGAAAAATATATTAATGATATGGATGAGGACTTTATCTTAAAAAGTGAGCTTATTGGTATTTTATTGGCAGAAGGGCATTTGTTAAGGAGAGATATTGAATACTTCGACTCTTCAAGAGGCAAAAAAAGAATTTCTCATCAATACAGAGTTGAAATTACTGTCAATGAAGATGAAAAGGATTTTATTGAAAAAATAAAATATATATTTAAAAAACTGTTTAATTATGAGCTATATGTAAGAAGAAAAAAAGGAACTAAGGCAATAACACTTGGTTGTGCTAAAAAAGATATTTATTTGAAGATTGAAGAAATCTTAAAAAATAAAGAAAAATATCTTCCAAATGCGATATTAAGGGGATTCTTTGAAGGAGATGGTTATGTAAATACAGTGAGAAGGGCAGTAGTTGTAAATCAGGGAACAAATAATTATGATAAAATTAAATTTATTGCCTCACTTCTTGATAGATTAGGGATAAAATACAGTTTCTATACCTATTCTTATGAAGAAAGAGGGAAAAAATTAAAAAGATACGTTATTGAGATTTTCTCAAAAGGAGATTTAATAAAGTTTTCTATCTTAATTAGTTTTATCAGTAGGAGAAAAAACAATCTACTTAATGAAATTATAAGACAAAAAACATTATACAAAATTGGAGATTATGGATTCTATGATTTAGATGATGTTTGTGTTTCTTTGGAGAGTTATAAAGGGGAAGTTTATGATTTAACCCTTGAAGGAAGACCATACTATTTTGCAAATGGAATTTTAACCCATAACTCTTTGTATCCATCAATAATCATATCCTACAATATAAGTCCAGATACGTTGGATTGTGAGTGTTGTAAAGATGTTAGTGAAAAAATATTGGGACATTGGTTCTGTAAAAAGAAAGAAGGATTGATTCCAAAAACCCTAAGAAATTTGATTGAAAGAAGGATAAATATTAAGAGGAGGATGAAAAAGATGGCTGAGATTGGAGAAATTAATGAAGAATATAACCTCTTAGATTATGAGCAGAAATCATTGAAGATTTTAGCTAACAGCATTCTACCAGACGAATATTTAACAATAATTGAGGAAGATGGTATAAAAGTAGTAAAAATTGGAGAGTATATTGATGATTTAATGAGAAAACATAAGGATAAAATTAAATTTAGTGGCATCAGCGAAATATTGGAAACTAAAAATTTAAAAACATTCTCATTTGATAAAATAACTAAAAAATGTGAGATAAAAAAAGTTAAGGCATTGATTAGACATCCATATTTTGGGAAAGCTTATAAAATAAAATTGAGGTCAGGAAGAACAATAAAGGTAACAAGAGGACATAGTTTATTTAAATATGAAAATGGGAAAATTGTAGAGGTTAAAGGAGATGATGTAAGGTTTGGTGACTTGATAGTTGTCCCAAAGAAACTTACTTGTGTGGATAAAGAGGTTGTTATAAATATTCCAAAGAGATTAATTAATGCTGATGAAGAGGAAATAAAAGACCTTGTAATCACAAAACATAAAGATAAAGCGTTTTTCGTTAAATTGAAAAAGACACTTGAGGATATAGAAAACAACAAATTAAAAGTTATTTTTGATGATTGCATTTTGTATTTAAAAGAACTTGGGCTAATAGACTATAACATCATTAAAAAGATAAACAAGGTAGATATAAAGATATTAGATGAGGAAAAATTCAAAGCATACAAAAAATATTTCGACACGGTTATAGAACACGGTAATTTCAAAAAAGGCAGATGTAACATCCAATACATAAAAATTAAGGATTATATAGCAAATATTCCCGATAAAGAGTTTGAGGATTGTGAGATAGGAGCATATAGTGGAAAAATAAATGCCCTTTTAAAATTAGATGAAAAGTTGGCTAAATTTTTAGGATTCTTTGTAACAAGGGGAAGGTTGAAAAAACAGAAATTAAAAGGAGAAACAGTTTATGAAATTTCTGTCTATAAGTCATTACCAGAATATCAGAAAGAAATTGCTGAAACATTTAAGGAAGTGTTTGGGGCAGGTTCTATGGTCAAAGATAAGGTTACAATGGACAACAAAATTGTGTATTTAGTTCTAAAGTATATCTTTAAATGTGGGGATAAAGACAAAAAACACATTCCTGAAGAGCTGTTTTTAGCAAGTGAAAGTGTTATAAAAAGCTTTTTAGACGGATTTTTAAAGGCAAAGAAAAACTCTCACAAAGGAACTTCAACATTTATGGCTAAAGATGAGAAATATTTAAACCAGTTGATGATATTATTTAATTTAGTAGGAATTCCAACGAGATTCACACCAGTTAAAAATAAAGGATACAAATTAACCTTAAATCCAAAGTATGGAACAGTTAAAGATTTAATGCTTGATGAAGTTAAAGAAATTGAAGCATTTGAATATAGCGGCTATGTTTATGATTTAAGCGTTGAAGATAACGAAAACTTTTTAGTTAATAATATCTACGCTCATAACAGCGTCTATGGCTATTTAGCTTTTCCAAGGGCGAGATTTTACAGCAGAGAATGTGCTGAAATTGTAACTTATTTAGGAAGAAAATATATCTTAGAGACAGTTAAAGAGGCAGAAAAGTTTGGATTTAAAGTTTTATATATTGACACTGATGGATTTTATGCCATTTGGAAAGAAAAAATTAGCAAAGAGGAATTAATAAAGAAAGCTATGGAATTTGTTGAATACATAAACTCAAAACTACCTGGAACTATGGAGTTGGAGTTTGAGGGCTACTTTAAGAGAGGTATCTTTGTTACCAAAAAGAGATATGCATTAATCGATGAGAATGGAAGAGTTACAGTTAAAGGGTTGGAGTTCGTTAGAAGAGATTGGTCTAACATTGCAAAGATAACACAAAGGAGGGTTTTAGAAGCTTTATTGGTTGAAGGTAGTATAGAGAAAGCTAAAAAGATAATCCAAGATGTTATTAAAGATTTGAGAGAGAAGAAAATAAAAAAAGAGGACTTAATTATTTACACTCAACTAACAAAAGACCCTAAGGAGTATAAAACCACAGCCCCACACGTTGAGATAGCTAAAAAATTGATGAGAGAAGGAAAGAGGATAAAAGTTGGGGATATAATTGGTTATATAATAGTTAAAGGAACAAAATCTATAAGTGAGAGAGCAAAACTTCCAGAAGAGGTTGATATCGATGATATTGATGTAAATTACTATATAGATAATCAGATTCTTCCTCCAGTTTTGAGAATTATGGAAGCCGTAGGAGTTTCAAAAAATGAGTTGAAGAAAGAAGGAGCTCAATTAACATTAGATAAGTTTTTTAAATAAATTTATTTGAAGAAAGCATCTAAAGTTAGTTGCTTTCCTTTATCTTCTTTCTTTTTCTTTCCCTTCTTTTTATCTTTTTTAGTTTCTTTTTCTTCTGTTTTTGATTTTTCTTTTACTTCTTCAGCTTTTGGTTTTTCTACTATCTTTTCTTTAACTTCTTCTTTTTTCTCTACTTCAGCTTTTACCTCTTCTTTAATTTCTTTAGGTTGTATAATCAGATTTGACTGTTTTTCCTTAGCTTTTTCTTCTTTCTTCTTTTCTTTCTCTAACTTCTCTTTCTCTTTTTTCTTCTTTCTTTCCAATTTTTTCTTTTCTTTTAATATCTTCAATATCTCAGAAGCTAACTTATCTCCAACTAAAACTTTTAGCTCATCCTCCTTTATCTCAAAGTAATCAACTAAATCAGCAGCTACAGAAGGATTTTCTTTAGCTAAGAGTTTAAGCATCTGCAAATCAAACCTTGCTCTCTTTGAGGATGTATGGGTTTTTTCACCAATTTTCTTTAATATTTTATTTAATATCTCCCTCTCTGCCTTTGTTTTTGTTAATAATCTAAAAATCTTAGGATAACTGTAAGGTGTCCATTTCCTATACTTCTCATCCTTTGAGAGAGCAACACCAGCAGTCATTAACGTTGTAGCATACTTCCAAAAACTATAGTTTTGTCTTCTCATCACTCTACCTAAATATCGATCTGCCTTTGATAAATATTCAAAAGCCCTTGCAACTTCTTCTGGCTTTTCATACTCTTTTGGAACGTTTTCAGCTATCCATTCAATTACAACGTCTGGCGTTTCATCAACATTCATTAAGGCAGTTGTAGCTATTCCATAGTGAGTAGTTTTTAAAATAACTCTTAAAGCATCGAAGATATTTGCCTCTCTCTTTCTATCTGGCAATTTTTGAGCTGCTTCATAACTTAAATCTCCAGATAAAGCTAAAGCCTCTAAGTCATTTATTGCACTCCTCAAATCTCCAGCTGAATGTTGAGCAATCATCTTTAGCGTTTTATCATCCACATCAAGCCCCTCTTTCTCAGCTATCTTTTTTAGAACTTTATAGACTGAGTTTGTATGCACTGGATTTAATTGAATTACCTCAACATAAGGTAGAAGACTCCTTATTGATGGAGCGTAAGCATCGTTTGCAGTTAAAATTATTGGGTTCTTTGCCTTTTTTATAACCTTTATAAGCTCAGAGACCCCTCCAGCATCTTCCTTTCCAGAGATTCCATCAACCTCATCTAATACAATTAAAAATTTTTTTCCAAAGATGGATGAGGAAGTAGCAGCATGCCCTACAACCTTTTTTATTGCAGAAGAATTTCTTTTATCACTTGCATTGAGTTCAATAACCTCAAATCCGTAATCGTTTGCTAATGCATAAGCCAATGTTGTTTTTCCACATCCCGGAGGGCCTACAAGCAAAATCGGTTTTGGAGTTTCCCCTTTTAAATAACTTTCAATCCATGTTTTTAGTTTCTCTTTAACCTTTTCATGCCCAGCAACATCTTTCAATGATTTTGGCCTATACTTCTCTACCCAACTTAACATAGATTATCCCTTTTATAGCTAATTATTTTAATCCAAATAATAGTTTTATTAACTCAACTACGTTTGATTTGTTATTTGTATTGCAAATAAAACAATAATTATCAATATTTTTATTTGGTTGAATTTATTATCAACACCTCTTAATATTTCTTCTTTTGTAGCTCTAATTTCCCCTTTTAATCTCTCTTCAACCAATAAAACATCCTCCTTTGTAGCCAATTCTTTTTTTAGTTCATCCTTTAATTCATTTTTAATAATAATCTTCTCATTCTTAAATTTATTTTCAATCTTCTGTTCATTTTCTTTTATAAATTCTTCAACTATTTTATACAACTCTTCCGCCTTTTTTCATTCTTAACATTTTTATATATCAACTCATATAATTTAGCATAGGCAATAGCCATGGAACCACCTTATTATTAAGACAATTAGTATTATTATTTTTTATTAATTTTAAAGTCCAAAGCTAATATATATTCTCTTGGGGCATAACTCTTAACTATTCTTTTTTCCAAAACCTCACAATCACATTTCTTCTCAAACAATTTTATTGCTTTATCAAAGTCCTTTCCAATTGTGTAATAGTGTATAACTCCTCCCTCTTCTACAATATCCAATGCCTTATCTATAAATTTATGAGCAAATTTTGGCAAATTCATTATAACCCTATTCCCTTTAACATCAACCTCTCTAACATCACTCAATATAGGAATTATCTTATGTTCTAATTTATTTAACTTTATATTCTTTTTTAAAAGCTCTATTGCATGTGGATTTATATCTATGGCATAGATTTTTTTGGCATTTTTGCAAGCTATTGAGAAAGGCCCCACTCCAGCAAACATATCAACAACCACATCATTCAAAGAGACCTTTTTCATAATCCTTGCTCTCTCCCCTCCCAATCTTGGAGAGAAATAAACCTTCGCTATATCAACCCACAAACGATAACCATTCTCTTTATGGATTGTTAGAGTTCTATTCTCTCCTGCTAAATGCTCTAACTCCCTAACTCTAAACTCTCCTTTAACCTCACTCTTTCTTCTAAAAACCCCTTTGCATGGGATTAGTTTGTAAGCCAATTCCCCAATCTCCTTTCTTATTTTTTCATCAACCTCATCTGAAATCTGCAAAATTACCAAATCACCAACTACATCATAAGAGAGGGATATTAAGCCCTCATCAATTTCCTTTCTATATTTTTTTGATATTATTTCTCTAAAACTTGGTTTTTTAATTATTTTTTTCTCTTCAAGCTCTTTATCAACTAACTCAAACTCAATATTTAAAATACTTTTTAAAATATCTTCATCAACATCTTTTATTGGTAAATAGAGATAATTTCCCTCAGAAGTTATTTTATAATCCTTGTTTAATAAGTTATTCTCTATCAATATTCTTCTTGTTTGCTCACCATGTTTTTTGTTTATTTTTAGGCATAACGGCATAGAATCACCAAATTATTATAATTTTTATAATTTCTTACTTTTTAAGACCCTATAACCTCCTTTTATTGTAACTGTCTCAACATTTCCAAAGACATCTTTCATATATTTAGCTAATGACTTAGCCCCTTGCTTTGTTTGAATAACTACCCAAATCTCGCCATTATCTTTTAAAAGTTCTTTACCTTCCTCAATAATTCTATGTAAAACTTCCTTTCCAGCTCTTATTGGTGGATTTGTTATAATCTTATTATACTTTCTGTCTTTAACATTTTCATATAAATCGCTATGAACTACCCTAATATCATAATTATCTAAATTATTTAGTTTTATATTCTCTTTGGCTAATTTTATTGCCCTCCTGTTTATGTCAGCCATTGTAGTTGATTTAACTTCATCAGCTAAGGCAATGCCAATAACACCATAACCACAGCCCAAATCCAAGATGTCGTCATCTTTATCAACAACTACGTTTTCAACTAAAATTTTTGTTCCTTTATCAACCTTTCCATAAGAGAAAACCCCACTATCTGTTTTAAATTTTAATTTTTTTCCTCTTAAAATGTCTTCAACAATTTTTACATCTGATTTAGTTGTTGGCTTTTCAGAGAAATAGTGCATTCTATCACCGTGCTCTTATTTCAGTATTTGTTAATATTTTATGACAAATTCTTAAACAGTTAATTTATTATAAAAAATACAATAATAAAACAGTTCTTAAAAAACTTATAGCACTGAAAAATATAACACAAAGTTAATAAATAAAAAGAATTACAAAAACATCAAATATTATTAATAGTTAATTGTTAATTCCCATAAATATTGCCCTTATTTATTTAATTTCATTCAATAACCACATAAACGTGTAATTTTGCAAATATCGTCTATCATTACGTAAGAAACTACAACAATATAAATAATGGCTCATGATAATATAAAATAGTTTTTAATAGTATAAAAGGTGATAAAATGCATCTCTTAGATTTGGATGTGTTGAGTAGAGAAGATGTACTAAAAATTATTGAATATGGAATATACTTCAAAAAAAATAGAAGAAAACATGAAAAAATCTTAGAAGGGAAGAGTGTAGCGATTTTATTTGAAAAACCCTCAACAAGAACAAGAATGAGTTTTGATATTGCAGTTTATGAGTTGGGAGGGCATCCACTAATAATGAACCAGAATGAGATACATTTAGGAAAGAAAGAGTCAATAAAAGATACTGCAAAGGTTATGGGCAGATATGTTGATACTATAGTGGCAAGGGTCTATAAGCATAGACATTTAGAGGAGATGGCTAAATATTCCTCAGTTCCTGTTATAAATGCTTTAAGCGATTTAGCTCACCCATGCCAAATATTGGCTGATTTGATGACTATAAAAGAGTATAAAGGCAAATTCAAAGGTTTAAAAATAGCTTATTTAGGAGATGGAAATAACGTCTGTAATTCTTTAATTTTAGGCTCTGCTTTAGTAGGAATGGATACTTATGTGGGAACACCAAAAGGTTATGAACCTAATGCTAAAGTTGTCTTAAAAGCTAAGGAGATTATTAATAATTATGGAGAAGGTTCTTTAACATTAACCAACGACCCAATAGAGGCAGCTGAAGATGCTGATGTATTATACACCGACGTATGGATTAGTATGGGTGATGATAAAGACAAAGAAGAGGTTTTAAAAATCTTTCCACCATTCCAAATTAATAGCAAGCTCTTAGAGTATGCTAAAGATGATGTTATAGTTATGCACTGCCTCCCAGCAAATAGAGGATATGAGATAACAGACGATGTTATTGACGGAGAGCATTCAGTTGTCTATGATGAGGCTGAGAATAGGTTACATGTTCAGAAGGGAGTATTTAAGTTTATATTTGAGAGAAAGTAATCTAAGAGGCACTGCCGAGCGTAGCGAGGCAGTGTATCCTGTTTTGATGAAACCGAAGCGTTAGCTTCGGGCTACAAAAACTTTTCGGGTTTTTGTTTAACTTTTACTAAAAGTTTCACAGAGAATAGATTGCACGTTCAGAAAGGAGTGTTTAAGTTTATATTTGAAGAATAATTTTAAAATATTAAAAAAAGGCGATAAGCAATAAAATCAGCAATATCTTAATCATAACACTTATTGTATAATTTATTACCGCCAACTTTAAACCAAACCTTCCAAATAAAGATATGTATGTTCCAATAGAATGCTTTAAATAAATCATGGTAACACTGATAATATTTCCAATCAATAAAACTATTAATGCCTGTTTCTCATTTAAAACACCATTTTTTATCAAAATATCAACTGTGGTATATCCAGCAGAAAAATGGGCAAGATTTGCTATCAAAACAGTTATTGCCTCACCTGGCAAATCAAGAATTCTAAATATCGGGCTAAACAGTCCTTTAACAACATCCATTAAACCAAGTTTTATCAAGAAGTTTATTAATAGGGTAAAGATAACAATCATTGGAATAACTTTTTTTAAGATTTTTAATGATTTTTTAAAGCCTTTAATTATAACTTCTCTATTAAATACGATTTTTTCATTGTTGTTGTTATCAATATTTATCTGCCTTCGTTCAAAAAATATATTTGCATACAAAATTCCAATTAAAGCCTGTAAAAATCCAGAGATAACGTTAAGAGAGACATAGATAAGTCCCAACTTATAGCCTAAAATAACAACAGCTAATGGCAATTGAACTCTAAAAACACTCTCTCCTAAAATTGTGGGTAAAGGGCTAATTATAGTTGTTACTATAACTTCTTTTTCATTAACCTTATTTTCTTTATAAAAACCGGATAACATTGACTTTCCAACAGTTGGATTTATAAAATTTCCTAATAAAGACACTACACACTCTTCTGGAAGGTTAGAAATTAAACAAATTGGCTTTGTTATTTTTTTAATTTTGCTTATTAGATTGGTTTCCACTATAATACTTGCAATAGTAATTCCAATAGATGAAAGAAGTATTATTTTAGTTAAATATGGTAAGATATCCATACTATCCCAAAAAAATAAGAATTATCCTTTAACACTCTCTTTTAAAAGAACATCGATTTTTTCTGTAATCTCATCCAATTCCTCCTCTGATAACGGATTTGGAATAACTCTATTTTCATTTTCATAAATTGCCTTTGCAATCTCTCTGAATGTATTTGCTATCTCACTGTCTGGAGCATATTCAATAACTGTCTTTTTGTAAATCTCTGCTCTTGTAATAATGTTGCTCATTGGGATTTTTCCAATAACTTGAGTTCCAATTTTTTTGGCAAAATCTTTTACAATTTCTGGAGCATCTATAACACTCCTCCCATTGTAAATAATCCCCCCTAATGCAATCTTTCCCCTACTTGCATACCTCTTTATCCCTTTACATATATTGTTTGCCGCATAGATTGCCATTGGGTCGCAGGTTGTTACAATATAAACATCATCTGCTAAGTGTTTTTGTAAAGGCATTGCAAAACCACCACAAACAACATCCCCTAAAATATCATAAATAACAACATCTGGCTTTAGTTCTTCAAAAGCCCCTAATCTGTTTAGCATATCAACCGCTGTAATAACTCCCCTCCCAGCACATCCAACCCCTGGCTCAGGTCCTCCAGACTCAACACAATAAACTCCTCCAAAACCCTCAAAAACTATATCCTCCAATTTCATATTTTCTGCTCCCTTTTTTCTAAAAACATCTAAAACTGTTGGAATCTTTCTTCCAACTAAATTTCTTGTCGTATCTGCTTTTGGGTCACAACCAACAACTAAAACCTTCTTTCCATCTTCTGCCAAAGCTGCTGCAATATTTGAGACAGTTGTAGATTTTCCAATTCCTCCCTTTCCATAGACACAAAATTTTCTCATAATTATTCACCAAAATTTTTATTATAAAATATTATATAGTGTTAATAAATAAACTGCTAATATTATTAATGTATTATTTAATGATTTAATAACTTTTTAATTATAAAAGAAATAAAAAAGAAACAAGTGTTATTTTTATTTTGTTATTTTTATTTAGCAATGAATGGTGTCGCAGTGTTATTTTCTATGTTATATTTTAGGAAGAAGTGTGTTTTTCTTCCTTTAAATGCTTCTGGATGCAAAATAGTCGCTAAATCCATTATAACCTCATCAGTTTTTAGCAATCCAAGTTGCCAGTAATCATCACTCTCACAAAATACTCTTCCATTTTTAACTGCTTTAAATGTTTCATATCCTGGATTATCTTCTTTAAATGTTGATAACCATGCTGTACTTGAAGGAACAACCCAAACATCAGCATCTTTTGCCCTCTCAGCAAACGTCTCATAGTTGATTTTTGCACTGCCTGTTCCATTGAGGTCTTTGAAAATATAATCTCCATTGCAGTAGAACATTATTTCCTTAGCAACATAAGAATTATTTTCTGGAACATAGCATCCCCATTGAGAGTTGTAACCCCATGCAACTGTAACTTTTGGACAGTTTTTAGTTTTATTTATAACTTTTAAACAATTGTCCTCAACTTTTTCAAAATATCTTTTTGCTTCAGGTTCTTTGTTGTAAAAGGCAGCAAACATCTTAACCCATTCACACCTACCAAGCGGGTCGTTTTCTAAATACTCCGCATCAGCAACATAGGTTATTCCTAACTCTTTACATTTTGCTATAATCTTATCTCCATCATAGCCAGGATATACAAATATAACCTGTGGGTTGATTTCAATAATTTTATCCCAATTTGGATTACTTGATGAACCAACATCAATTATTTTTCCTTCTGCTAAACTTTTGTTTATATCTTTAAAATACCACTTATAGGATTTTCCCCACATTATTCCTTTAACTGACCCTATAACTGAACCATCATCATTTATTGCCTCCATTAACGCAATCTCTGTAGAACTCATAACAATAACCCTTGTTAAAGGCACATTTATAACTTTGAAGTTATCTCCCAACTTCTCTTTTGCCCAACTTGGAACTGGGTCATCTTTGTTCTTCAATAAAAACTTCTGTCCCGTTGCATCAATAAAAACCTTATATTTCCACTTATCCCCATTGTAGGGATTCACAATATTTCCATTTTCATCATAATATATTAGGTTCATATTTTTAGCGTATTTTAAAATTTTTGTAATATTTTTTTCAGATACTGGCATGTTAGTGGTGATTTTATTGGAATTATTTATGTTTATCTCTTTCTCACTTACGCATCCAGACATTACAGCTGTTACCATTATACACAATATACCAATAGCCAAAAGCTTTTTCATAATAAAACCTCCTTACCTTATTAAAAGAAGTTTTATAAATTATTCAGTAATCTTTATTTTTGGCATGTATATAAATCTTATTATCCAAGCCATATTAAAAAATATATTACATTATTACCTCTTACTCATATACGTAGTAAGTAATCATAATAACGTAATTAAATAGTAAATGAGTGTGTTATTATGAAACTTAAAAGATTTTTAACCTTATCAATAATCCTAAGTATTTTGTTAGTGATTTCTTCAATCTATAGCATAAAATTAGGAACCATTTCTATAAAAAATAAAGAATTAGCTGATTATCTACTAAAAGGCACAACTGGAAACAAAATAAAGGATAAAATTATCTTTAAGTTGAGATTGCCAAGAACTATTGGAGCAATTGTTGCTGGAATTGCCATTGCATTAGCAGGGATTTTAATGCAGGGCTATTTTAGAAACCCATTAGCAGACCCCTACCTAATGGGAGTTGCAAGTGGGGCATCGTTAGGAGTTGTTTTATACCTCTTTACCTACATGCTCTTCAAATTAGGAATTCCACACAACATTTATGGATTTATAATATCTGCATACATTGGAGCATTTATAACGATGTTTATAGTAATAAATATTGCAAGGGTTGTTAAGCAAGTTTCAACTTTGTTAATTTGCGGTTTAATGATTGGAGCAATCGCTTCTGGATTTTCTACTATTGTTATTTATTTGGGAGATTATATTGGAGAGGAAAATAGCAATCTTTCAAGCTTTTTGATGTGGGAAATGGGTTCAGTAAATAATCTAACATGGGACATGGTTGTTATAATGGCTTTAATTAATTATCCCACTCTCAATTTTAACCCACATCTTTCTATCAAAAAAATTGGATGCAAATTTGTTAGGGGAGAAGTATGCAATCAGTGTAGGAGTTGATATAAAATCTTTAAGGATGTGGCTTATTATTCTCTCTTGCGTTTTAACTGCAACAGTTGTAGCATTTACTGGACCGATAGCGTTTGTTGGAATAACCTGCCCAATACTTGCACGAATGATTTGTGGAACTTCCAAACATATCTATGTAATTCCAGTAACCATGCTCTTAGGAGCTGTATTTTTAGTTGTTGCAGACATATTAACAAGACCGGGAGTTTTAATATCATCAACGAATGTCCTTCCTCTACTCTGCCCTCTATCAATAATTGGGGCACCAATAGCAATTATAATCTACCTAAAAATAAGAAAAATGGGGATTTAAATGAATAAAGTTGGGATTTTGTTAATTTTATTTATCCTCTCTTTAATATTGCCCTTTACTGCCCTATATTTGGCTGGAGATACCCATTTAATAACTGTAAAAGACATAATTAATTTCCTATTAAAGGGAACTACTGGAAATGAGTTTAAAGATATAATAATAAAAGATGTTAGACTGCCTCCAATAATTGGAGCGGTTCTTATTGGATTAACCATATCTGTAGCTGGATTAATGCTTCAAACTCTATTTAGGAATTTATTAGCCTCTCCATACACAACTGGAATATCGTCTGGAGTTTTAATGGTTGTTGCACTGGTTATATTTATTGATTCTCTCTCACATTTATTTGAGATTTTTGGAGAAAAGAGCATTTTAGTTGCTGGCTGGTGTGGAGGAATATTTTCAATGATTTTGCTAATTATTATTGCTTTGAGAGTTAGAGAGGCAAATGGGGTTATAATTGTTGCTTTATTGCTGAGTTATTTCTTTATGGGTTTAAGAGCCTATTTAATTGCAAATGCTGAAGAGTTGAAGATTCAAGAGTATTGGGGATTTACAATTGGTTCTTTATCTAAGATAACATTAGGAGATGTAATTCCAATGACAATCTGCTCAATTATATTTATTATTGGAGTTATGTTTTTAATAAAATCTTTAAACGCCCTACTGTTTGGAGAGCAGTATGCGAAAAGTTTTGGATTGGATATAAAAAAGACACGACTGTTAGTTTTATTCTTCGCTTCGTTTATAACTGGAGCTATAATTCCTTATGTAGGTTTAATTGCGTTTATTGGAATTATTGCTCCATACTTAGCAAGACCATTAATAAAAACCTCTGACCATAGATACTTAGTTCCAGCAACAATGTTTTTGGGAGTTATTTTGATGGTTTCATGTCATATCCTTTCATTGAAATACTATCTTCCAATCCACTACCTCTATGGAATAAATAGGCCCGCCTCCCCTCTTCCTATTGGAGCAGTTTTGGATATATTGGGAGGGATGTTGGTTGTATATTTGGTTTATAAGGGTGAAAAGAAAATAAAGATTGATTAATTTTAATTTTTATTTGGATAAACAATATCTTTTGATACTTCAATTGGTATTATGATTTTTGGATGCATTTTGTTTTTATCTAAAATATTTGAATATGGCTCGATATAGTATAAACATCCTTTTTTCAGTTCAGTATTTGAGTATAATGACATTTTTTTAGGTAATTGATTCCATATAACCTCAACACCATACCAAGGTTTCTTTTTATCGTGTGTTACCTTTACACATATCGGAAATGCATTTAACGTGCTATAGATTATTTTGAGAGTATCTCCCTTTATATCAATATCTTCAGGAGCTTTTGCATTGAAATCATGAGATAAATTATTTCTAATTTTAACATGTTTGTCCAATAAATCAAAAATCTCGTCATCGATATTTTTACAATATTCACAACCTTCATTTTTAAGTAACCTTAGAGATTGAGCAAAATCTCCAAAGGTAAATATTTCGAAAGGTTTTTTTCTGTTAGATATTTTTTCTTCTAATATTTGTTTCCAAGTATCCCCCCATAATGCCATAGCATTAAATTCAACAATAATTTTTAGGTAATTTTCCAACAATCTATAAAACTCCCTATATGCAGCATGTTTAAACTCATCTAAAACTTCTTCTAAGAAGTATATGCAATTATCAAAATTTTCAACAAGTGCTGGTGGTAATCTCAATAACCAATCATTTCTTTCTATTGCCATTTGGATTTTTATTCTATTTTCTAAATCTTTTGAAACATCTTCGGTTGTAATTTGTTTAATAATCTTTAATTTTATTTTTTCAAGTATTTCTTTATCTCTTATCTTGTTTTTCCATAATGAAACATAAGCATAAGTTAAAGAGCATATTTTATATAAATTAAGGCTAATTTTTTCATTTCTTACCTCTAAGATAACATCTTCTAATAAGAACAAATCATCTTTTGTAAATGACTCTTTACTTAAGATTTCTACGCAAGGTTTTAAATATTCATAGAACTTATATTTTCTTGTATTTTTCCAATCGGATAATATTTTTAATGATATTTCTAAGTATTCATCCAATAATTCCACAGACTTTTTAAACTCTCCTTGTGAAATACTTAAATAAAATCTACAAATAAGTTCATCGCACTCCAGAGTATATTTTGAAAAGATTATATTTGATATTTTCACATTTTTTAAAGATTTTTTAGCTTTTTGTAAGAAATTTAAAGCTTTTTCATAATTTCCATTGAGTAATTCATACTTAAATTGATAATAATACTCTAAATATTCCATATATTTAGCGAATTCGAAGCTTTTAGACCTGTAATAATATTCTTTTGATTTTTTGATATAATCGATTTTTTCTTCCAAATCATTAGCAAATCTTACTAAATGGTCATATTTTAATCCCAAATAATAGTATTCCTGTAGTTTATCTCCTCTTTTTTCTGAAAATTCTATAGCTTTGTTAATATACTCCTCAAATTTTTCTTTGTTGTATTTGTTCTCAATAGCCAACCATTTGTAGCTATTTGCATATTCATCATAAGCAATTTTTTCATCAATTTCTTTTATTGTGTCTCCAGATTTTTTATAATATTCTGCAGCTTCTTTAAATTTCCTTTCACTCTCAAATTTTTGAGCCATCAAATTGTAGTAGAAATGTTTATTAAAAATTTCTGCTTTTTTGTAGTTTTTGTCATTAAATTTATTGTATGATTCCTCCGCTAACTTATAACACTTCTCTGTTAATTCTATGGCTTTATCGAGGTTTCCTTCGAATTTCCTATGTTTTATTGATAGTTTCTTATAATAGTATATTTTTATATCAAAATACATCCAAATATCTGAAAACTCTTTATACTTCTCTAAAAATTGTTCAGCTTCAATTATATATTTGTTTAAAAGTTCTAAATATTTATCGTTGTCTTTTTTCTCTACTTTTTCTTTTTCTTCATATATGTAGGTCTTTAAATAATAATAAAAACAATACATAGCGGATTTCTTTATCCCTAGTTCTAAAAATAATTCTTCAGCTTTTTTATAAAATTCCCTCGCTTTATCAAATTCATTAGAAAACGAATATTCTTTCGCCATAATAGAATAATAATTAGCAAGTGTCCATTTTTTGTTTTTCTCATCCCTAATTTTATTATAAATTTCTGATGCTTTTAAAAATAATTCTGCAGATTTCTTATAATTTCCATTCTGTTTTTCTTTTTTTGCTTCTTTCTCTAAGTTAACAGCCTGTTTTCTAAGTTCTCTAATATTTAAGATATTAGAGTCCATACAAACCCCCTATTCAAATTTAAATTACTATATTTGATATTATACTTCCTACTACATATAAACTTTTATGAATATACCTAAAAAAGAGATATTATTCACCAAGCTAATTCTAAAAGTTAAATCTCTTTCAAAACTGAAATATCATCTTCGTAAAAAATCATCCTCTTTTTTAAATTTTTTGCCTCTTCAATAAGCTTTAAATTTAGCTCATTCATCTCTCCTATAGGGAAATCTGTATAAACAACAACATCCGAATTTTTTAATTCTTTTAATGCCTCTTCAAATGTTTCTTTTGATATCTTTTTATATGCCTCTTCCTCAATTATCTTAACTCCCATTGCCTCTGCTATAAAGTAATCAGCATCATTTTTATGCAAGATGGCCAACAACAACATCATATCTATTCTTAACCAAATATCTCAAAACATTAGCCCCAGTTCCTCCTCCACATATAACAAATATTTTTTTATTTTTTATTGGATTGTTCTTTAATTCAAAATAACCAATAACCTCACTATAATTGGCATTCTTTAAATCATAGAGTTCATTAACTATCTCCCTTTTCATAACATTTTCAGGATATCCATAAGCAATAACTTTATGATTCTTTATCAAAGCCATCTTATCAGCAATTCTTAAAGCAAGTTCAATATCGTGTAAAGTAACAACTATGGCTAAATTTTTCTCATCTGCTAACTTTCTCAATAATAAAGTTAATTCAATTTTATGCTTGGCATCTAAGAATGATGTTGGTTCATCCAAGATTAAAACCTTTGGTTCTTGAGCTAATGCCCTTGCTATCATTATTTTTTGCCTTTCTCCATCACTCATCTCAAAGAAATTTTTCTCCAACAAATATTCTGCATTAACTGCCCTTGCCGATTCGATTATAATCTTTTTATCCCTCTCTGTCAATCTACCAAATAAATCAGTATATGGGTGTCTTCCAATTGCTACAACATCAAAACCTGTCATGTTTCCTGGATTAACCCTCTCTGTTAGAACAACAGCCATTTCCTTTGCTAAATCCTTTGGCTTTAAATCATGAATCTTTTTTCCATTTAAATAAACCACTCCCTTCTTTGGTTTTAAATAAGTTGCTATTGTTTTTAAGAGTGTTGATTTCCCTGCTCCATTAGGGCCTATAATACACAAAATTTCTCCTCTGTTTATTTCCAAATTTATGCCTTCAACTACTACATAGTTTCCATATCCAACAGATAAGTTTTCTGTTTTCAACATAAGCATCACTCAAATGATTTTTAAATAAAATAAGGTTTTTTATAATTTATGATATGAAATACTTAATAACTCCTAACAATTAATAACAATAATAATAGTAAAATTTATATTAGATAATCTTTATAGTCCTAAATGTTATTAATTTTTTTTAAAAAATATGAACAGAGTGATATTATGAGAAAATTATTCTTACTATCAATTTTAATGATTGGGGTTATAGTTGCATTTGCAGGATGTGTGGAAGAGAGTAAAACTACAACTCAGCTTCAACAAACTACCCAATCTGAATCACAAAAAGCTGAAACTCAGCCAAAATTAGGAGTTAATGTGGTTAGATACGCAGAAACGTTCAAACTCTATCCTCACTGGGATGAGGGTTATTGTGTAGTTGCTGATTCTGTGGGTAACAAGTTTGTTTTGGTTGAAGGAAATGCTAAGGCTCCTAACATTTCAGATGGGAAGATAATAAAAGTTCCTGTAAAAAGAATCGTTACAGACTTTTATTGCCCAATTATATCAGCAGCAGACATATTGAATGCCTATCATCATACTATAGTTGGGGCTCCAAAGTATGCTGTAGAAAAGTCGCCAAAACTTAAAGAATTGTTTGATGAAGGAAAAGTGGTAGATATAGGAAGTCCAAGTAAAGGAGTAAATTATGAGTTAATAGTAAATTTGACTCCAGATATTGTTTTTTTAGGTGACTGGAAGAGTGAAGATGTGGTTGAAGAGAAACTAAAAGAATTGGGAGTAACTGTTTCAAGATTCTACACCTATCAAGAACCAACATACATGGGAAGAGTAGAGTGGATAAAATTTGCCGCGGCATTCTGGGGATCCAACGCATATAAAAAAGCAGATAAATGGTTTGAAAATGTAGTTAAAGTAAGAGAAAATATATTGAAAAAGGTTCAAAATGTAACAAATGAACCAACGGTTGTTATCTTCAGCTGGTCAAAAACCAAAAATATGCCAGGAATCTATGGAAATGATAGTTATTACAGCAAAATGATTGCTGAGTTTAAAGGTAAAAATGTATTTGATGATTATAATAGAGGCTATCAATATGTAGATAAAGAAACGTTTTATGAAAGGGCTATGAACGCAGATGTTGTTATATTAATATGGTTCTATGGAGATGTTAAGACAAAAGAAGATTTATTAAAAATAAATCCAAACTTTGCTGAATTTAAAGCATTTAAAACTGGAAGGTTCTATGTGTCTCATCCAGATTATTATGTTTGGGAGGCAAGAGACCCAGCTGGTTATATGATGGACTTTGCAAAGATGATTCACCCAGAGTTGTTTGGAGGAGACGATGATTTAAAATACTATTACAAAATCAAATAAAATTAATTAAATCTTTTGGTTTATTTTTATTTAAAATACATTAAATTAATAAAAGCCCCGCTATTATAAAGATATCCAACAACAAAGTGATTGCTGCATTAACCATAACTATTTTAGTCCCTAACTTAGCTCCAAATAGAGAAACATGCAAAGGTAAGGAATGCTTAACATATCTTGTTGAGAATGTCAAAACATTCCCAATAATCAAACCAATTAAAACCTCTTTTGAGCTCAAAATTCCCTCATTTAAAAATCCACCAGCCATAACTATAGCTGCCTGCACATTCATAATCTCTGTCAATGCCAAAATGCCAACGTTGGGATTTAAATTTAGCAAGTTTGTTATTGGTTGAACAAATTTCTCAACATAATCAAAAAATCCAATTTTAGACAAATAGAGAACCAATGTCATCATAAAAAACATTATTGGTATTAATCTCTTGGCAAATCTAATAGTGCTTTTAAATGATTTCTTTGCATTCTCCTTTTTGTTTAATTTATTTATCTCTGGCATCTCAAAGGAATAATCCTCTGATATAATTGATAAATATAAAAATCCAATTATTGTCTTTGCTAAAGCTACCCCCAACCTTATCAAGACATATAAAACTCCTGTATGTCCTAAAATTGGAACAACAACTGGAATAAAAAATGTGAATGTATGGGACAAAACTGAAGGGAATGAATTTGCTAAAGAAGCTCCTATAACCTCTCTTTCATTTACTTTATTCTCCTTCAATCCCTCTGCTAAAATTGAGTATCCTACTGTTGGGCTGAAAAAGCATGCTAAAGTAGAGGATATTGAAAGAGGATTAACTTTAAGCCTTCTTAAAATTGGAGATAACATATTACTTAGCTTCTTCATGATGCCAGTACTCATAATGTAATTAACAATAAACACCGTTGTTAAAACAATAATAGATATTCTTATGGTATAATAAGCAGAGATTTTCATACTCTCCATTAATGGAGTTATGTAATCCACAACTATCACCTAATATTATTAAAATAACATTCAATTCTCAATTCAAAAAATATCAAAAAATATAAATACACATTTGGGGGAAATTTATATGTGTGTAATTCATGAACACATTAGTAAGTTTTATATAGTTTTATTAAATAGCATTAAAGTGTGAATAAATCAATCACACATTTAGTGGTGAAAAAATGTATGAGTGGAAGTTAAATGAAATAGTCGATAGTGGAGTATGTGCAAGATGTGGGACCTGCACTATAGTATGTCCTAATGGTATATTAACCTTTGATGAAAGACCAAAGTTAATCGATGAATGTTTAAGAAAAGGTCATGGAATGTGTTTTGAAGTATGTCCAAGAGTTTCTTCTGCAAAGTATCAGATAAAGATTAGAGAGAAGTTTTATGAAAAATACTATTATGCAAAAAGTGATATTGAAGGACAAGATGGGGGAGTTGTTACAGCATTTCTAAAATACCTATTAGAAAACGGAAAGATAGATGGAGCTATAGTCGTTGGAGATGAATGCTGGAAACCAGTTTCATTGGTTGTTCAAAATGCAGAGGATTTATTAAAAACTGCAAAATCAAAATATGCAATCTCAACCTTAGATGCATTAAGAAAGGCTGGAGAGATGGGTTTAGAGAAAGTTGCTGTTGTTGGATTGCCTTGCCAAATTAACGGATTGAGAAAACTGCAGTATTTCCCATACCATGCTAAGCACGACCTTGAATTAGGAAGAAATGGAAAGCCAGTAAAACTGCCAAAAATAGAGTATTTAATTGGCTTATTCTGCACTGAGAAGTTTAGATACGACAACATGAAGGAAGTTCTATCAAAACATGGAATAGATATTGAAAAAGTTGAGAAATTTGACATTAAGAAAGGAAAACTCCTCGTTTATGTAAATGGAGAGAAGAAGGAATTTGACCTAAAAGAGTTTGAAATCTGCTCTGGCTGTAAGATGTGTAGGGATTTTGATGCAGAGATGGCGGATGTTTCAGTTGGGTGTGTTGGAAGTCCAGATGGTTATTCAACAATCATAATAAGAACTGAAAAGGGAGAGGAAATTAAAAATGCTGTAGAATTAAAAGAAGGAGTTAATTTAGAAGAAATTGAGAAATTAAGACAGCTAAAATTAAAGAGATTTAAGAAAGAAGTTGAGAGAAGGAGAGAAAATAATGAGTATGTTTCATTCTACTGGACTGCAGATTACGGAGGAATTGGAAAGAGAGCAGATGGAACATACTTTATAAGAGTTAGAGCTAAGCCAGGAGGATGGTATAAGCCAGAGGAGATAAAAGAAATTTTAGATATTGCAGAAGAATACAATGCAAAGATAAAAGTAACTGATAGAGCTGGCTATGAACTTCACGGTATTAGTGGATTTGATGTTGAAGATATTGTTTTAAGGTTGAGAGAAAAAGGTCTTCTAACAGGTTCAGAGGGGCCTTTAGTCAGAGCAACATTGGCTTGTCCTGGAGGAGGAAACTGTAGCAGTGGTTTAGTAGATACAACAGAACTTGCAAGAATCATTGAAGATAACTTCAAAGAGAGACCTGCTCCATATAAGTTTAAAATTGCAATTAGCGGTTGCCCAAACGGATGTGTAAGACCACAAGTTCATGATATTGGAATAGCTGGAGTAAAATATCCAAAGGTAAATGAAGAAAAATGTAACGGTTGCGGAAGATGTGCTGAGGTTTGTAAGGTTGAGGCAATTGATATTAGAGGAGAAACATCTTACACAAATTACAACGTATGTGTTGGCTGCGGAAAATGTATTAAAAACTGTCCAAATGAGGCAAGGGAAGTTAAAGAAGAGGGTTATTTAGTTTATGTTGGTGGAAAAACTGGAAGAGAGGTTGTTGAAGGAGTTAAAATGAAGTTGATGAGTGTTGATGAAATTATAAACTTTATTGATAAGGTGTTGGTTGTTTATGGCAAATATGCTGAAAAACCACAAAGAGAAAGATTAGCTGCAGTTATGAAAAGAGTTGGGTATGGAAAGTTCTTAGAAGAAGTAAAAGAGTTGATGAAAAAAGAAATCTGCTAATTAATTTTTTAGATGTTTTATTTCTTTTATTTTTTAAAGATATATTTTAAAAATTAATTTAAAGAATTAATCATGAATTCCCTTTTCGGTTATCCTAAACATTGCTTCAGCATCTGGTAAGTGTGGAGAATCATAAAGCTTAGCAACCCTCTTATCTCCTTTTGCCTTTCTTAGGAATATTCTAAATGTTGCTGCATGCCCAACAATATGCCCTCCAATTGCCTGCTCTGAAGGTCCAAATAAAGCATCTGGTCTTGCAGCTACTTGGTTAGTTACTATAACAACACAGTTGTATATATCAGCTAATTTGTTGAGAGTAGCCATGTGCCTTCCTAATTTTTGTTGTCTCTCTGCTAATTTACCTCTTCCTATATACTCAGTTCTGAATGTTGATGTTAATGAATCAACTATAACCAACTTTATATTATGCCCTTCTCTTATTAAATTCTCAACATTTTCAGCATACAACATTTGCATATCTGAGTTGTAGGCTCTTGCTACAAAGATGTTATTTAAAACTTCATTTCCATCTAAACCCAAAGCTTCTGCCATTTGGACAATTCTTTCTGGTCTGAATGTTCCTTCTGTGTCAATATAAACTGCCTTTGGTTCATTTAAAATCTCATCCTTTATTGCGTCATCTGCTACTATTCTCTCTGGGCACTGCAAATTAACACATGCCTGATGAGCTATCTGGGTTTTACCAGAACCAAACATTCCAGCAAATTCAGTAACTGACTGACTCTCCAAGCCTCCTCCTAAAATCTCATCTAAGTTCTTACTTCCAGTTGAGAGCTTCCATATATTTTTTCTTTGGGATAAAACCTCAGTTCCACTTTTAAACCCTAAATTGCAGAGTTCTCTTGCAGCTTCTATAATCCTGGCTGCAGCTTTCTCACTAATTCCATCTATTTCTGTTAGCTCACCGATGGATGCAGTTGCAATTTTCATAAAATCAGTGTAACCAGCTTCTTTTAACTTCTCAGCTGTTGTAGGACCTACACCAGGTAGTTGAGTTAAATCATCCATTATTATCACCATAAGCATAAATTTGTAATTGTTAATATATGAATAAATTGGGAGGTAATAGATGATATTGCCAAAGAAATATATGAAGGTTATCATACATCAATTGTCATATTTGACTATATAAAGATTTTGGTTTATAACTACAGTATGTTTCAAAAAGAAGAGAATTTATAAAAACCTAAGAATAGTAAATATATAATTGAGGAGGTGTAAGCATGATATCAAAGTATTTGGTTAGAGATGTTATGAAAAAGGGAGTTGTTGAAGTAACCTTAGATACAAAATTAAGCGATGTTATTAAAACAATGGCAAAGTATGATATATCATCTGTCGTAGTTTCTGATGGAGAGACATTCTGGGGAATTATAACAGATACAGATGTATTAAAACACTATAATGATTTAGATAAAACAGCGGAGGAGATAATGACAACAAATCCAATAACTGTTAGCCCAGAAGCTCCATTAGAAAAAGCCGTTGAGATTATGGCTGAAAAAGGGATTCATCATTTATATGTGAAATCACCATGTGAAGATAAAATTGTTGGTGTTTTAAGCTCAAAGGATATCATAAAGCTATTTTCTGATTTGATTGAGTAAGTTTATAAACTCTAACTTGCTATTGCTATTTTATTTTCTATTTCTTATTTGGTTATTATTAAATAATGCACAACATAAAATTTAAATATGTGGTTATATTATTTACAAGTGGTGATGGATATGAGAGTATATGTTGAGGGCTATGGATGCGTTTTAAACACCGCTGATACAGAAATTATAAAGAATTCTCTAAAAAAACATGGATTTGAAGTAGTTAATAACTTAGAAGAGGCAGATATTGCAATAATAAACACATGTGTTGTTAGATTAGAAACAGAGAATAGAATGATTTACAGAATAAACGAACTTAAAAATTTAGGAAAGGAGGTTGTTGTTGCTGGATGTTTGCCAAAGGCTTTAAAGAATAAGGTTAAAGGATTCCTACATATATATCCAAGAGAAGCTCACAAAGCTGGAGAGATATTGAAAAATTACGTTGAAAAACACTACAGAATGCCATATATTGAAGAGGACATCAACAAAACACTCTATAAGAAGTTAGATTACTTAAAACCATCATTAATTACTCCATTGCCAATATGTGAAGGTTGTATAGGAAACTGCAGTTACTGCATTGTGAAAATAGCAAGAGGTGGGCTAATATCTTATCCAAGAGAAAAAATCGTTAATAAAGCCAAAGAGTTAATAAATAAAGGAGCTAAATGCTTGTTGATAACTGCACAAGATACTGCATGCTATGGATTTGATATTGGAGATAACTTAGCTAACCTATTGAATGAGCTAACTCAAATAAAGGGAGAGTTTATAATGAGAGTTGGAATGATGCATGCTAAAAATGCTGAACTAATCTTAGATGAACTTATAGAAGTCTATCAAAATGAGAAAGTTGGAAAATTTCTACATTTGCCTTTACAAAGTGGAGACGATGAGATTTTAAAGAGAATGAAGAGAGGTTATACAGTAGATGAATTTAAAGACATTGTAAATGAATTCAGAAGGAAAATTAAAAATCTCTGCTTTACAACAGATATAATCGTTGGATTCCCCGGAGAGACAGAGGAGCAGTTTCAAAATACCTTAGAGGTTTTGAGGGAGTTAAAGCCAGACTATATTCACGGAGCTAAATACTCTCAAAGAAAAGGAACTGAGGCAGCAAAGATGAAGCAGATAGATACAAAAATTAGAAAGAGAAGAAGTGAAATTTTAGATAAATTGAGGAGGGAGTTGAGCTATCTAAATAACAAAAAGTATATTGGAAAGGCTATGAAAGTTTTAGTTTTAGATGAGGGAAAAGGTTATACTGACAACTTTAAAGTTGTTAAATTTGAAGGAGGGGAGGTAGGAGAGTTTAGAAAAGTGAAAATTACTGATGCTAAGACGTTTGGATTGAAAGGGGAGCTTATCCTTTAATTTCCTTTAAAACCTCATCTAAATCAACGTTTTTAACCTCTCCAAATTTAACAACCTCTCCGTCTCCTTCATACCTTGGAATGATATGGAAATGAACATGATTAACTTCTTGCCCCGCAACTCTGCCGTTGTTATTGACTATATTGTAGCCATCAAATCCAAGCTTTTTTAGAACTTCAACAGTCTTTTTAACTCCTTTTATAAAGTTGCAGAGCTCATCATCAGGCATTTCATCAAATCTTTCATAGTGCTTTTTAGGAACAACCAAAGTATGCCCTTTATTTCTTGGATTTATATCTAAAAAAGCTAAAACATGCTCATCTTCATAAACAACCTTTGCTGGAATCTCTCCATTGATTATTTTGCAGAAGATACACATTCTCCCACCAAATTATTTTTTATTTTTTTAGTAATAAATCTCTATACTTAAACAATAAATCCGTTATAGCTCTTATATCTTTCCCTTGTATCCTCGCCTCATTTAAATATAAGTTATAGAGTTGAGGAGTTAAAGGTTTTGGCATACTCTTCCACATTTCAGCGTGAATCAGCAAATCAAAGCATCTTGCCTCTGCCTCACTTAATCCAAGTTTTCTATATTCTCCCTCATGCATCTTATATAGCAAATTCTCTTCCTTAGGCATAGATAGAACTAAATCGCACAACTCCGTGGTTGGAATTGGCTCAGCAATAGATACAAAAACATCATCCAACTCAGCATCTACAATAAAATCTTTTGTTAATAGATAATCCATCTCCGTCTCTGTTGGATATGCAACTATAAAACTTCCAGCTACTTTAACTCCACAATCCTTAGCCAATTTTATTGCATCTAAGTTCTTTTCCCTATTAGTTCCTTTCTTCATATCTTTTAAAATTTTATCGCTCCCACTCTCTATTCCATAAAACACCCATCCAATTGTATAGTTTTTTATTGCCTCTAATATTTCTTCATCAACATAATCAACCCTCATATCTGGAACAGATAAATTATTTTTCCCAATAACTTCAGAAACCTTTTCCAAAAGCTCAAAAAACTTATCTCTGTTTATCGATTTTTTAAAGGCATATAAACTTCCAGTACCTCCACTTATTGCAATTCTCTTAGCTCCAGCCCTTTTAAATGCTTTAACCTCCTCAACAACATCCTCAACATCCCTACTTCTAATGGTTTTTCCAAAAAACTTTGGAACTTGACAAAAAGTGCAATTACCCAAACAACCTCTATGTGTCTCTATATAAACATTAGCTCCTCTAATCGACTGCTGTTCAATATCCTTTGGTATTAGTGGGAGAGGATGATTCAAATCTGGCTTTTCCTTTGGATAGTTTATAACTATCTCATCTCCCTCTTTATAAGCCAATCCCTCTTTATCTCCCTCAATAATTTTTGGTGTTGTTATCTCACCCTCTCCAACTATAACCCCATCTACATTTAGCTCATTTAAAATAATCTCTGGATACGTTGAAACACAACCTGCAACATAAACTTTGGTTTTGTTTTTCCTAACTTTTTTTATAAAGTCTATAGCCTCTCTGATATTTTTATCCAATATGTGCAGAGTTGAATATAGGCTGAAAATAATAACATCTGACTTTAAAAATAGTGTTTTATCAATCTTTCTAACTAAATGAACGTTATAGCCCTTATGTTTTAAAATACCACCAATGAGCATGGCACCATAAGTATAAACTTCTGGACTGTAAATTGTAATCCTCACATTAGCCCCCTCTTTAATTTTATTCAAAAGAAGTTAAATAAAATAACCCCCTCATGTTTTTAATTTCTCTTTAAATTAAATTTTAAAATTTATTTATAATGAGGTATTTTACAAGTGTCTAATACTAACATTCGAAGTTTCTAACTATATATATAACCAAAACCCTACCTTAATGTGAGGTGATACTATGGCAGTAATAAAGTTAGATGAAGTAAATAAAAACTTCGTAAATGAGGTTATTGAGGCTGGAAAGTTAGTTTTAGGTGAAGATATCGTAAAATCAATAAAAGCTTGTTACCAATGTGGAACCTGCACTGGAAGCTGTCCAAGTGGAAGAAGAACAGCTTATAGAACAAGAAAAGTTTTAAGAAAGGTTTTATTAGGTTTAGATGATGTTTTAGATAGTGATGATATCTGGTATTGTACAACTTGTTATACATGTTATGAAAGATGTCCAAGAGATGTTAAAATTACAGAAATCATAAAAACTTTAAGAAATATTGCCGCTCAAAAAGGAAATATGGCATTAGCACATAGAAAAACAGCTTCTTATGTTTTAAGATTTGGACATGCTGTTCCTGCAAATAACCAGATTGTTGAGTTGAGAGGAAAACTCGGATTGCCTGCAAAGTCACCAACAGCTCAATTCAGTGAGAAGGATTTGGAAGAAGTTAGAACATTAATTAAAGAGTTAAAATTTGATAAATTAATAGCATTTGACTGGGAAAAGATGGATTTAAAGGAGTAAATCCAATAAAATTAGAATTAAAATTAAACAATAAAAAATTAAAGGAAATAATAAGATTTTTGGTGATAAGATGAAGTATGCGTTTTTCTTAGGATGTATTATGCCACACAGATACCCAGGAGTTGAGAAAGCTACAAAAATAGTTATGGAAGAGTTAGGAGTAGAATTGGAATATATGCCAGGAGCTTCTTGCTGTCCAGCTCCAGGAGTCTTTGGTTCATTCGACCAAAAAACATGGCTCACATTAGCAGCAAGAAACTTATGTATTGCTGAAGAAATGGGATTAGATATTGTAACTGTCTGTAACGGTTGTTACGGTTCATTGTTTGAGGCAGCACACATATTACATGAGAATAAAGAGGCATTGGACTTTGTAAATGAAAAGTTGGATAAGATTGGCAAGCAATACAAAGGAACTATTAAAGTTAGACACTTTGCTGAGTTGATTTATAAAGACATTGGAGTAGATAAAATAAAAGAGAAAGTTGTTAAGCCATTAGATGTTTTAAATGTTGCTATCCACTACGGTTGTCACTTCTTAAAACCAAGTGATGTTAAACACTTAGATTCTCCAGAAAGACCTAAATTGTTAGAGGAGATTGTTGCAGCAACTGGAGCTAAACCAGTTATGTATAGGGATTATTTAATGTGCTGTGGAGCTGGAGGAGGAGTTAGAGCGAGATTCTTACCAACTGCATTAGATATGACAAAAGAAAAAATAAGAAATATGCTTGAAGCAGGAGCTGATTGCACCGTCAATGTCTGTCCATTCTGCCACTTACAGTTTGATAGGGGGCAAGTAGAGATAAAAGAGAAGTTTGGTGAAGAATATAAACTTCCTGTTTTACACTTAAGTCAGTTGTTAGGTTTGGCATTTGGAATGAAGCCAGAGGACTTAGCTGTTAGCGTCCATGCAATCCCAGTTGACCCAGTTTTAAAGAAATTGGGAATAGAATAAACCATTAGCATTTTATATTTAAATATTTTTTATTATTCATAATTTTTATTTTATTTCTTTTTTTAATATTTTTGATAAAGTCAATACTAACTTTTTTATAATGTGTCTATTTTTAATTTGTTATTAAAATTTCACAAAGTTATATAGCAAATATTTATATAGTATTTGGTGAAATTATGGTTAATAATAGAAATGAGATAGAAGTTAGAAAATTAGAACATATATTTCTATGTAGTTATTGTAATGTTGAATATGAAAAAACAACATTATTAGAAGATATTGAACTAATACACAAAGGAACCTGCGGAATTAATTTTAATGATATAGAAACAGAAATAGAATTGTTTGGAAAAAAACTATCTGCTCCAATTATTGTTTCTGGTATGACTGGGGGGCATAGTAAGGCAAAGGAGATAAACAAGAATATAGCCAAGGCAGTTGAAGAACTCGGCTTAGGTATGGGTGTTGGCTCTCAGAGGGCAGCTATTGTTAATGATGAGCTGATAGATACCTATAGCATTGTTAGAGACTACACAAACAATTTAGTTATAGGTAACTTAGGAGCAGTTAATTTCATTGTTGATGATTGGGATGAGGAGATTATAGATAAGGCAATTGAAATGATAGATGCCGATGCTATAGCTATACATTTCAATCCATTACAAGAGATTATACAGCCAGAAGGTGATTTAAACTTTAAAAACCTATATAAACTCAAAGAAATTATTTCAAATTACAAAAAAAGCTATAAAAATATTCCATTTATTGCTAAACAAGTAGGAGAAGGTTTTTCAAAGGAAGATGCATTAATTTTAAAAGATATTGGCTTTGATGCAATAGATGTTCAAGGAAGTGGAGGCACTTCATGGGCAAAGGTTGAGATTTATAGAGTTAAGGAGGAGGAAATTAAAAGATTGGCTGAAAAATTTGCTAATTGGGGCATTCCAACTGCCGCTTCAATATTTGAAGTAAAAAGCGTTTATGATGGTATAGTTATTGGTTCTGGAGGCATAAGAGGAGGTTTAGATATAGCTAAATGTATAGCAATTGGTTGTGATTGCTGTTCAGTTGCTTTGCCTATATTAAAAGCAAGTTTAAAGGGCTGGGAAGAGGTTGTTAAAGTTTTAGAGAGCTATATAAAAGAGTTAAAAATAGCGATGTTTTTAGTTGGAGCTGAAAATATTGAAGAACTTAAAAAAACATCTTATATAGTTAAAGGAACTTTAAAAGAATGGATTTCCCAGAGATTAAAATAAAACAGTATTGTTAATACTGTTATCCCATTTATGATTTTTATTTTTATCTTAGATGTTAGGCTGTAAATTTATTTAAAATAATTAAATATTTATAAACATTAAAATTATAAAAAATTAAAGGATGTGAGAGAGTGAAATTGGAAATTATTGCTATTGGAGGTTATGAAGAAGTTGGTAGAAATATGACAGCAGTTAATGTAGATGGAGAGATTATAATATTGGATATGGGAATAAGATTAGATAGAGTTTTGATTCATGAAGATACTGACATATCAAAGCTTCATAGCTTAGAGTTAATTGAAAAGGGAATAATTCCAAACGATACAGTTATGAAAAATATTGAGGGAGAAGTTAAAGCAATTGTCTTATCTCACGGGCATTTAGACCATATTGGAGCTGTGCCAAAATTAGCCCATAGATACAACGCTCCAATTATTGGAACACCTTATACAATTGAACTGGTTAAAAGAGAGATATTAAGTGAGAAAAAATTTGATGTAAGAAACCCATTAATTGTTTTAAACGCTGGAGAATCTATAGATTTAACTCCAAACATAACCTTAGAGTTTATTAGAATAACCCATAGTATTCCAGACTCTGTATTGCCAGTTTTACACACCCCTTATGGTTCAATTGTCTATGGAAACGACTTTAAATTTGACAACTTCCCAGTTGTTGGTGAAAGACCAGATTATAGAGCAATAAAAAAAGTTGGTAAAAATGGGGTGTTATGCTTTATATCAGAAACTACAAGAATAAATCACGAAGGTAAAACACCACCTGAAATTATCGCTTCTGGTTTATTGAAAAATGACTTATTAGCAGCTGACAATGACAAACACGGTATTATTGTAACAACATTCTCCTCCCATATTGCAAGGATAAAATCAATTACAGATATAGCAGAAAAAATGGGCAGAACTCCTGTTTTATTAGGAAGAAGTATGATGAGATTCTGTGGAATAGCCCAAGATATTGGGTTGGTTAAATTCCCTGAAGATTTAAGGATTTATGGAGACCCAAGTTCAATAGAGATGGCTTTAAAGAATATAGTTAAAGAGGGTAAGGAGAAATATCTAATAATAGCCACAGGACATCAGGGAGAGGAAGGGGCTGTATTGTCAAGAATGGCTACAAACAAAACCCCATACAAGTTTGAAAAATATGACTGTGTTGTGTTCTCAGCAGACCCAATTCCAAATCCAATGAATGCAGCTCAAAGATACATGTTAGAATCAAGATTAAAGTTGTTGGGAGTTAGAATATTTAAAGGAGCTCATGTTTCAGGACATGCTGCAAAAGAAGACCATAGGGACATGCTAAGGTGGTTAAATCCAGAGCATATAATTCCTTCACATGGGGACTTTAACTTAACAGCTGAATATACAAAATTAGCTGAGGAAGAAGGTTATAGATTGGGAGAGGATGTTCATTTATTAAGAAATGGGCAGTGTTTGAGCTTTGAAAGAATTATTTAAAAGAGGTGGAATTATGCTCTTTGATAAAAATATTTTACAAAAAATTGATGAAGAATTAAAGACTTATGTAGATAAAGATGATAAACTATATAACGCGTCAAAACATCTTCTATTTGCTGGAGGAAAGAGAATTAGGCCATATTTAACTGTAGTAACTTATATGTTGAAGAAAGACGATATTGAGGAGGTTTTGCCAGCCGCTGCTGCAGTAGAGTTAATTCACAACTACACCTTAATACATGATGACATTATGGACAATGATGATGAGAGGAGAGGAAAACCAACAGTTCATGTTGTCTATGGAGAGCCAATGGCTATCTTAGCTGGAGATTTATTATATGCTAAAGCTTTTGAAGCAGTTTCAAGAATAAAAGATAATAAAAAAGCTCATGAAGTTTTAAAAATCCTATCAAAAGCATGTGTTGAGGTTTGTGAAGGGCAGGCAATGGACATGGAATTTGAAAACTACTATCCTACAATGGAAGAATACTTAGATATGATTAGAAAAAAGACAGGAGCTTTATTAGAGGCTTCTGTGGGAATTGGGGCTGTTATGGCTGATTGTAATGAAGAAGAAAGGGAAGCATTAAAAGAGTATGCAAAAAGAATTGGATTAACTTTTCAAATACAGGATGATGTTTTAGATTTAATTGGGGACCAGAAAAAGTTAGGTAAGCCAGTTGGAAGTGATATAAGAGAAGGTAAAAAGACAATAATTGTTATCCACGCCCTAAAAACATTGGATGAAGATAAAAAGAAAAGATTATTGGAAATTTTAGGAAATAAAAATGTTAAGGATGAAGAAATTAAAGAAGCAATTGAGATATTAAAGCCTTCAATTGAATATGCAAAAGAACTTATGAAACAAAAAACTGAAGAAGCAAAAGAATATTTAAAGATATTCAATAAAGACAGAAGGAAAGTTTTAGAGGATTTGGCTGATTTTATAATGAGTAGAATTTATTAAATTTTATTTGGGGTGAATATTATGAGAATTCCAAGGTTGTATGTTGAAAACGCTGAGAAACATGAGGGAAGAAAGGTAGTTATTGAAAATGGCGGAAAAGTAATAAAATTTTTAGATAAAGATGAAGAATATGAAGGAGATGGAAAGGTTTTATATCAAGTTATATACGATGATTTTGATAACTATGTATTAATGGGAACTGTTACTAAAGATATGATTATAGAGTATGAAGTTGGTGGAGTTAGACAGATAACATACATTAAAAAAGGAACTAAATTATTAGAGATTCCTGCTGAGGGTTATAAAGTCTATCCAATTGTAGATTTTGGTTGTAGAATTTTGGGTGGGCATAGAATAGCCGCTTTACAAAGTAGAAAGGGAGATATAAGATTTGTTAATACCCCAGTTAATGGGATTGTGTTATTCTTAAAAGAAGTTCCAGCAAAGAGAGAGAACTATGTATTTTATATACTTCCAGAGGAAGAAATTAAATTTGAAGAGGAATAAAATAAGAATAATTAACATTAATTAAGGGATACTATGAACGATAAAAATGTAGAGTTTGTTGCTACCCTAATATCCATATTAACTGTTAAAGAGGCATTAAATAGCGAAATGGAAAATTTCGTTAAAGTTAGAGCTGCCATTGATAAAAGAGAGCTAAAGGATGATGATAAAGTTGCCATCTTTAATATAAACTCAACAACAAGTTATCAAGTATTTTTTATAGATAAAGACACAAATATAGAGGAGTTGAAGGAAGAGTTTAAGAAGATGAATGTTAGAATTAATTATGATAGTGAGCAGGTCCTAAAAAGATATATTGAGAGGTTAAGGATTCAAAACAATTCTAAGCCCATATCAAATAATAACAAACAATAGCAAAATTATAGCATAGAAAGAAAAATATAGAAATAGAATCCTACAAAATACTTATCATGCCCAAAACAATCAAACTAACTAAAACTATTGCATTGAAAAGCAAACCATTAACAAAAACAAAAATAAAAATCATAGAGAATACTATCGAATCTTATAAAGAAGTTTTATCTATTGCTTTAGATTTCGGTTTAAAAAATAATAGAAAGAGCCATAGAAAGATTAGAGAGGGAATTTATGAAGAAATAAAATCCAAACTCCCAAAGTTACCGACTCATTATATTTATACAGCCTCTCAAGATGCATCCACGAGAATAAAAAGCTTTATAGCAATGAAAAAGAGAGATAAAGCTTACACTTCAAAACCAAAAATTAAAAACATTTCCTTATGGTTAGATGACGTTTTAACAAACTATAGAGATTTTAAAAACAATATAGAAAAACTATTTTTGATAGACAAAGAAGGAAAGAAAACTTTGCATTTAAGATTATCTACACCGAATGGTAGAATAGTTATTCCCCTAAAGCCTCATAAACAGTTTTTTAAACTGCTAAATGAAGGCTGGGGAATAAAAGCTGGATTTAAATTGAGATTGAATAAAGAAGATGGAACGATAACTGTTTTAATTCCATTAGAGAAGGAGATAACAATTAATGATAGTTATAAAACCGTTTATGCCTTAGATTTTAACTTAGACAATATAACCTATGGTAATTTCGAAAATATAGAGTTAATAAAAACAGATTTAGGAAAATTAACCGAAAAATACTCCAACATAATGACTAACATTCAAGAGAAATTTTCTTTTAAAGGAATTCATAAGCAGGATAAACCGTTGAAGAGGAAAGGATTTATTTTGCTAAAAAATTCGGTAGGAGGTTAAAAAATATCAGAGAAGATATACTAAAAAAGTTAGCCAACAAAATAGCCAAAAAACTTAAAGAAAATAATGCAGTTTTAGTTATTGAAGACTTATCCCCTTATTTTAACCAAAATATTGCTAAAAAATCATTTAAAAAACTAAAACATAAATTGCATAACATCTCAGCTAAAAAATTCTTAGGTTATTTAAAAAATAAATGCTTAGAATTTGGCGTTAAAGTTATTGAAGGAAATCCGGCTTACACTTCGATAAAATGTCCTAATTGTGGGAGTAGATTATCTCAACTGTATAAATTAGCCGATGAGAGGGCTCTGCCTTCGAGGCTAATGTATTGCTTTGATTGCGGATTTTATGCTGATAGGGATACTGTAGCTGTATTTAATTTGATAAAGAGATTTACGGGGCTGTATCCGTTCAGCCCTAAGTCCAATGAACCCATAGCAGAGGGAACGGTGTTTCCCGATGAAGCTATGGGTTGAGGACAACCCGTTTCCATAGCTTACCGATTAGATACGATAAGTTATTATATGATAAGTTATTAAATGCTATGGTAAGCTATGGAAATGGGGAACGGAATGAAGGATGCAAGAAACTTAGATAAACAGTGGGTTGTATTATCTGAGTTATCAGCTGAGTTGGTTAATAGGGGGATTAAAGTTCCTGAAATTGTTTTTGAGAAGCTTAGATTAGCCAACGCTCTCCTTTCTTATTACATTTTAGACCCTCATGCATCCATAAATATATTGGCAAATGTTGAAAGAGAACTGAATTATGTTCAATCACAACTCTTTAGCTTATGTGATACTGAACTGACTGAAAAATACTTAGATAGGATGATAAAAGCTATTAGAGGAGAGATTAATGCTAAATTCCCAGTGAGTAAAAGCAACTACAATAGGGAAGTTAAAAAAAGAGGAAAAGTAGAAGCAATAAGGGTAAAGTTACAAAAAGAGATGCAGATTGAGAGATTGAGTGACTTAGGAGAATGGCATGGGGTTATATTTGAATACAGTGATGAGAAAGATAAAGTAATCATTGAAGGAAATATAGATAGGGTAAAAAGAGCATTAAAAGATTTTGCTTTTATGTGGAAAGAAGATTAATATATTAGTTTTACATGAATATAAGTGCATTCAGTTAATTAATGATATCTAAAGCATCTAAATTCCTTATTAATCCCAAACTGCGAAAAGTCTCATAAATATTACAAAAAAGAATTAGTCCAATCTTATTGATTTTTTTGCAACAAATGTACAATAAGGGTCTCCAACAGCTTGACATTTTTCCTCTGTAACTTCCACAATATATGTTTTGTTAGTCATATTTTCTAAACAGCCAGCTATAAACCCTGCTGTTAGATAACATATCGGTTCCGACGCTTTACAGTTTTTACACTCTTTATTATCTTTAACTACAACTGTTAAAGGTTCCGATTTTTCAATAACCACTTCTCCAAAATCTTTTTTCATGAATGTAATCATATCATCATAGGTGTTAATTCCTAATTTAATCGCGTAATCTTTACCAATATCATAAAAAATTCTTTTTACATTATTTCCTAAATAATATTTCCTCAAATATTCTTTTATATATGCGATGAGAGATACAGGACCTTCAAAAGTACAGAATTCTTTTTTCTCTTCTCCCCCACTTTCAGAAGTAATTTTAATCTTATGCTCTTCCTCCCTAATTTCTTTTTTTAATTCCTCTAAAGGTGGATATGCCTCCAATATAAGTTCATGTAGCCGTGTCCCTTCTGTTAATTTCAAAACTTCTTTTAGCAATTCCTTATTATCTTTGTATTTTTCTAATAAATTTTTCATCATAGTTAGTTTAATACCCATAAATTTTGCTCTGTTGTCAATAATCCTCAACATTTCAATAATCTTCATCGCATTTGTCATTTAAACCACACATACCTCTATTCTCTACAATCTACCCACAAGTAAAATAAAAAAATTAATTAATATTTACAAAAATAAATACCCCATATTTTGTATATATTATATTTTACCATAATTCCAACTACGTTTAACAATGATTCTAAATATTATAGAACTCCACAGGAATAAATCTTTAAAGGGATTGATACCTCTTAATATAATCTAAATTCCAACAGTTAATATATAGACTACGAAGTCCTGTATTGTATATACTATTCAAAACTTAGTTTGTTGGAAGCCTTATAAATAATTTTTCAATTTTCTATAAAAAAAGTAATATTATAAGTCACATGTTTAAAATTGATAATAGCATTTTTAATTCACTTTCAAGGAAAATAACTATCACTAATTATATACTATTACTCTAAAAAGAATCAAAATTACAAAACTATAAAAAGTAATAAAATAGAATAATAGAGACTATTTATTTTTTATTTTATTAGACCAATTTCTTGAATGGATGTGTATCTATTGGTTCAATTCCTAATTCTTTTGCTGCCTCTGCAATAATTGCATCAACCATAGCTACTGCTGGGAATGTCATATATGCATTGTCAATTGGGCCATAAAGGACAAAGTCTCCTGACGCCATAACTTGGACTAAGTTTGCTCCAACATCACAAACGTGGTGAATATCTTTTGCTTTTTCTCTTTCTCCAGCTTCTCTTAACTGTTTTCTAAACTCTCTTAACCAGTCCCATGCTGATGGAATGTTGTGAATACCACTCCCTACTGGATATCCAAATAGTGCTTTAACAGCAAATGATGCTCTAACAGCAGCTCCTGCTCCGTTACCTAATGGTGTAACTGCTGTATCGATTAAAGGATACTTAATACCTGCTTTTTCAGCGAGTTCTAACATCCCCTTATCTGCTGTTTTCCCACCATTTGTTAAGACATTTATCTTTCCTTCAACAGTTGGGTCCATTGGGTCGAAACATAAAACAATTGATGCTTCCAAATCACTTTCAACTAAAACCTGATATTCTTGCTCATCAATAGAAACGTTAATAGAGTTATAAATACACTGCTTAGCATATCCAGCTTCAGTAGCTCTCTTTGCAGCAGCCATTCTTGCTTCTCCTGATGTAGAGTCCAATAACATTGGACCATCCCAAACCTCAGCAACAAAGTCAATATAATTAACTAACGCCTCTGGGGTTCCTCCAAATACCTGAACTAACGCTGGGTTTCCAGTAATGTCTTCCATCTCTGCCTGTTTGTTAATTAAATCCTCTGCCGCTGCTTTGTCAAAGATACCTTTTCTCTCATCTTCAACAATTTTGTGTCTTGCATAGAATATAGTCCCTGCTAAAGCTGTAGGATACTCTCCTGGCTGACCTCCAATTTTTCTCCCCGCAATTTCAACGACCATTTGCTCTCTGTCAAACTTAAACATAATTTCCCACCTCATAATTTTTATATATTTATTGTTGAACAAGTACTTTTAAACTCAATATTTGTATGATTTTGATTAATGCTGGCAGTATGTAGGAAAGTATTATCCCTATAACTAAACCATATAATATTCCAATATCCCTCCCAACTTTTTTTCCAGCCAGTTGGAAGAGTTCAGCATTTGTGTTTTCTACCTTTTTTTCTAATTCATCTAACCTCTTTTTTAATGCCTCATAATCTGCAGGGTCCATTATTACTTGTGGCAACTTTTCGTCTTCGGACATTTAATTCACCCCAAAAAATCTTATTTCATTAAGAAATACAGCGCCAAAGGAATACCCATTAACACTATGGCTGAAACTACTCCAATTATTAATCCTTTTGTTCCAGCAGATTCGGTTCCACTCTCTAAACCTCTATTTCTCGTTATTAATCCAACTTTATATTCTAAATCCTCTACATAACTCTGTATTGATGAAACATTAGGTTTGTTTGAAACTTCAACACCCATTTTCTCACCTTATACAATTAGAACATTAAGATTCCCATAATTAGTAGCATTAAGAACAAACCAGTGGCAATTCCTTGAATCTTACCATTATAATATCCTGCCTGCCACTTTGCTAACAATCCATTATAGCACATTTCATTTCCAATTAATCTCATTCTACTCTCAATTATTGCCATTTCTGGTGTTATTGGTTTTATAACACCCTCTTCCTCTTCTCCTCCTCCTTTTCCTCCTTCTAACTCAATTATAAATGGGTCTTCGTCAATAGCTCCTGGGTCTTTACTTAAACACTCTTTTATTGCTTGTGTTATTTTACCAATATCTTCACAGTCAATTAAATCAACAACTTCAACTATCTGCCTTCTAAATCTTTCAACTGCTTCTTTATTCACGTTCTCTAAGAATGGTATGGCCCCTTTAGCTCCAATAATACCTCCATCGTCTCCAATGCCATTTTCCCATAATGCTTTAAAACACTGTCCAGTTATATGCCCTTGGACTTCTGAACCACAGAGAATCATAAACCTAATGTTTGGGTTTGATATATAGTTTGCTACAACCTTTTCAATACCCAAGTTTTCTGTGTGGCAAGGTCCTGCTATAGCAGCCCCTGCATCGATACATGCTTGCTCCAAACCGTGAGAACCTAAAGTTACAACTCCAACACAACTTTCCGGATTTCCAACAACATATTCACCAGAGACAATTGGCCATCCTGGTGCTGGTTCTCTTTTATTTGCCATAGACATCACCATAAAAATTTTTAAGAGATTTTTAGAATTTCACTCCCAATATTATCGCCAACAGTGCCATTATCCCAAGACCTATCCAAAATCCAAAGAATGCACTCTTAAAGTATCCTGATATTGCATAGACGCCATCTCTATTTGGGAATGAGTTTAATGGTGGATACCTTGGATCTAAAGAATGCTCATATGCATCTACCAATGTTTCCAATTTTTTAATTTGTTCTTCTATTGGAGAAACATCAACAAATAACAAATCTCCAAATCCTTTTGTAATTACTCCTGTTTCAACAGTATATACTAAAGGAATATTCTGGTCTATAAATACATAAGTTGCCATATTATCACCTTATTCCTCCTTCTTAGGAATCTCTGGAACGTGAAGAACTGCACAGGCATCTTTAAATGACATCTTAACAAACTTCACATAGACAATTGCCCATAATATTATTGAAACAATTATAGATACTATATCTAATTTAACTACTGAGAATACAAACCATGTTATAAAACCACAAGCAACTGCTAATGTTAATGTTCTCTTATGGCTTTCATTTGGACCCAAACATGCGTTAAATGGATGTAATATTGCCATACCCGCAGCAATAAATGCCAAGGCCATCATACCATTATTTAATGCATAATCAATGTATTTTTGTGGTTCTAAACTACCCACATAGGCAACAGTAAATCCTAATAAAGCCATGGCTCCTGCAATTGATAAAAATGTCATACTTCTAACCATAATTGGAATCTTCATACCTACTGGATTTACTGTTAATCTTCCAACGATATATCCAATAACTGCTGAAACTATCAATGTTATAATTGGAGCTACCAAATAAGGAAGATTGAAGTAATCAGGAATTAAAACACCTGCAACTGCCGCCAATGTTCCCATACCTAAACTTACCATACCAATGGACGGAACTCCTGTTCCAAGACCGTAAGCAGCTACTTTCCTAACAGTATTTGCTCCAGCAACACATGCTGCAGATGCCAATAAACCGCCAATTAACATTCCCAATCCATAAGGTGACAAAAAGTTTGCTAAATAGCATCCAACCAATGATAAAGCAATACCTACAGCAAATATTTGCTCTTCAGGATAAAGTTCAGCTGCATGACCTCCTCCACCATGTGACATAATTAATCACCCATTCTATATTGTTAAATTTATAAAACCATCAATACTGAAATTATACCAAACAATAATGAAGCTACTGTTGATGCAATAACTCCATTAGGCATTTTCTTGAATTTTGGGTCGTGGAATCCTTCAATAGTCCCTCCAATGTTATATGATGCTAAAACCGCATTGATAAAGAAGAAACCAACTGCTAACATCCCTGCAACTCCTGGATCTAAACCGAGTTTTCTTAAAGCAATGTATGCTAAAGCTCCACCAATTCCTCCTAAAGCCGCTCCTATTAAACCACTAACAAAACAAACAGTTGGAACTCCATGTCCTGTAGTCCCTGGAGTAACATAAGGTTTTTGTGGATCTTTAGTTATAGGATCAATTTCACACTTATCTGCAGCTGGAACAACCCCAACTCCAAATACATAAATTAATTGCCCAATTAACATCGTTACTCCGAGCATAATCATTGAACTTACAGCTCCAGAGATCATAATCAATGCCATTCCAATAGGTGATAAACCTACATTTGATGCCATTACTGCAGCACCCATCAATCCAGTAAAACCTGCCCCTGCTGCCAACTGTGTTGTTCCTGTTCCAACCCCTGTTGAGGTCGCCATAGCCGCTGGAGCCCCTCCAACAGGGATAAAATGAACACTTGCATTAATTATTGCCCCTGCAATAGTCATCTCAATTAATGGAACAATTGCGCTAACAATATCCATACATTATCACCTTTTATTTTGTGTATGGTCCATACTTATTTCTTGCAAAGACCTCAACCTTTCTATTTATTATTGCCAATATAGCTACGATTATCAAACCAATAACAATTGATATTATTGAAGCAGTTATTACACTTCCTCCCTGACCTCCTTTTAATATATCTCCCAAAACACCTCTCCAACCATCTAAAAATACAATTAAACCAAAGCATAAACCAGTTAAAACTCCTCCTAATCTTGAACAGAAGTATGAGGAGTCCATACCGTTTCTTAAACCATATTCTGCTTTAATGTCAATATCTCCATGGTTAGCAACTGGAACTCCTCCTCCAAATGGATATTTTTGATATTCTCTTTCAGCACCATAATGAACGTCTCCAGTTGATGAACCAATTGCACCAACAGTAATCCCAAATATCAATGCAATCAATGGCAGTGGGAATGGGTTTCCTAATATAGTGTTAGCTAAATAAGCCATTAAAACCATACAAAAGACTGCAATAAAACCATGTCCAACAATTGGGCCAAGATGGCTCATTACAACATCCCAATAAACTGGCTGACCAAAGTTCTTTGATTGACCCACAATTCTACCTAAATATGCTGAAATAGCATAAGCCCCATGAACAAAAGCAGCTACTCCTGCTCCTAAAATTAACGCTAAAATTGGGTTTAATCCCATTTGCATAATAGCATAAGCAACTGTCCCCGCAACTGCAACATACAAACCATAAGAAACTGGCTCCCCAGATATAGCCTTGTTAAAGTATCTGTGTATATTCCCCATCTGTGGAGCTAACTGAACCTGTGAGTTTGGGTTTGACTGAGACCCTACATCAGATTCCAAATCTTCTGCACATCCAGCAACTGTTGCCAATGCACCACTCAACGCTAAAGCCCCAAGGGCTATCAGTGTTGCATCCATCCTATCACCTCATTTTACATAAGACTTAGTTTTATTAGGTTAATATATAAGGTTTTCTATTTGATTCTGTTAAAATTCACTTAATTTTTATTTAACTTTTTTTTAGTTATAGGAATCCATCCAGAATATTAAAAACAATGTCAGAATTTAAGTTTTTGTATTTTACGTTTTAATATGCTTAACAATATCAACATAATAAAAAATTAAAAAATTTAGAATTTAGTGAGCTGGGATGATTGGATCTCTTTCTCCAGCTGGCTCGAATTCTCTTAAAGCACCTCTTGCAAACTCTTTTCTTGGATGTGTGAAGTCAAAGACTAATGATGGGTCTGCAAATGCAACCTTAATTAATGGGTTCAATGCAAATGCGTCTCCTCTTGCTGAGTGTGCAGCCTGTGTAATTCCAGCATATTCTCCTTGGTGACCAACGTTCATTGCGTAGTTTGGATAGTTAGGCCCTCTCAATTCTAATGGGGAACCTTCATCGTTTCTGAATGATAATGAGTTGGCTGCTCCACACTGGTCTTGTAAGTCATAACCATAGAATCCTAATCTGCTGTGGTATTCTTTGTGCAATATCTGGCTTAGATACCATCCGTTAACTCCAGCGTTTGAGTTTCCTGTAGCTAATGCAGTTGTAATACCTGCTGCAGCAGCTGTAACCCCTGCTCTTTGGGAACCTCCGAAGTGGTCTTCTAACAATGCTGGGAAGGTGTCATACTGCTCTAAACCATATAAAGTTACTTCAGTAGCAATATCTTCAACAACATCCATTGTTGGTTTTACGCTGTTGCATCCTCCATATTTCTTGGTTATGTAGTCATATCCGTAGTATGAGAAGTCATCCAAGATGTCATCTGTATAGGTTGCTGTAGCATACTGTGTAAATCCGACTCCTCCAGACATGTATCCTCCTAACCAGATTTGGTCATACAACATAGCCCCAGCAGCAACAACCTCTAATGACTGTTCAACTGGGTCATCTGAAACTCTTGATGTTTGAACAATATCTGCCAAGACTCCGAAGAAGATACCTCCTGGTTCATTTGGCCCTCTTGCTCTTCTTGCTGGCAAGAATGAAGCCATCTGAATGACATCAGCGTGCTTTGCAGCGTATGAGAAGTCAGCAATTGCTGCCTCCCCAGCACAGAGCTTGTAAGCTGTAATGAATGACATTCCAATCTGCATAGCACTCCATCTTGCTATTGTTCCCCCATCACAAACTCTACCGACTAATGTTGGAACTCTTGAAACTTGGTATGTTCTCTTACCGATTGCCTTCTTGATTTGTTCTGCCTGCTCTTCTGGGAACAACTTGTTAATGTCAATTAAGAACCTCTTGTCAATCTCATCTGCTAATTCGTCATCTCCAGTGAATATCTTAGCGTAACAGTCCCAGACTAATGCTGGGTGGACCTCAACCATGTGCTCCTGAACAACTGCTCCTCCTGGGAGAGCGTGGTTAATAGTTTCCATGTATTCATTAATTGTTTCTGGAGTAACCTCTACCCCCAATCTCTTTTCAAGAACAGCGTGAGCTGTATCCATCCCAACGATAACTGTTCTTCTTATGTCATCCCAGAACTGCTGCATTGCAGCGTTGTTCATGAAGTGTAAGTCATCCCCTTCAACAATTGCATCTGTATTTGAAACTTTGTAAGGCATTAATTTTCTCTGCCCCAATGGAACTCCAATATCTGGGTTGTAAAATGGAATTCCTCCTCTCTTCTCAATTAATTTTTGTGCTGCCTCAACGAATTCTCTTTTTCTTGCTGACTGTCTCCATCCGCCAAAGACATAGAACTTAGTGTATTTTTCTCTTGGGTCTTCTTCAAACTTTTCCTTTAATGCCTTTAAGAACAATCTTTTTTCAGCATCCATCGGGCTCACCTCTGTGAGGAATTTTGATTTTTATTTTTTATTTTTCTAAGTTATATTTTTGAGATTTATAATTTATTTTTGTAGTTTTAGTGGGAGAAAGTTATAAAGGTTAAATGGGCAAAGCCCAAATCTTAGAGTTTCTCGAAAACATCTTCTACTGGTAAGAACCCTCCTAAGGTTCTTGCTCTGTGGATTCTCTTAACAACTGTTAATAATTCTTCATCTTCTCTCATTGGGACTCCATCAATTCTGTAGATGGTTGTAATCTCTTTCAATTTCTCTTCTGGTAAAGGTTCTCCAACATCTACAGGCTCATCTAATGGTCTTCCAACCTGGTCTTTAACGTATAAAACGTGTCCTGTTTTCTCATCATAAACATATCTCTGGAGAGCATCGAACATTAAACCGTTTTCATCCAATCTTAATGAGTGTCCGTGGACAGTAGCTCCTCTAATACCAATTCTTGCAGGGTCAAAGAATGCTGTATCAATTAAGAAGTTCTTTGATAATGCTTCTAAGTCACTCTCTCTCATCTCAATAACTTGTCTTCCGGATAATGTTCCAGTATCTACTCCTCTAAATCTCCACATGTAAGTTCTTGCTCTGTCATATGGCTGAGCTGGAGCGAAGTACATTGAATCGGTAAATTGTATGTATCTAATTCTGTGACCTTCTTTAGCTCCATTTAATGGCTCAACTAAATCTCTTACATAGTCTTCTGGTAAATCCATCTCCTCTAATGGTGGGTGAACTGTTTTGTAATCCTCTCCTGGCTGTCTGTGACCCATTATCTTAACAACATCATCATCTGGAATGTCTCTCAACTTTTCTAACTGAACATCTGGATTCATGTGGTCTCTTCTATTTTGAGCAATTTTTGTTTGACCTGGGTAGAACTGTGGCTTGTATGCCATACAATCACCTCAATTTAGGTTTAAATGAAGTTTTATTTTTCTTATTACCTCATCAATTTTAGTTTGGGGACAAGATTCTCCCCTAATTACTCCAGTTACGATATCTACAACTGTCCCTTTGGTCTTAGGTTCTAAGGGCATGACATCCCTTGTCTTTATTCCATATTTAGCAAGGTCTTCCATATCCACAGGAGCTTGACAGACAATAATCGTTGGAATTTCAACGTATTTTAGGAGGAGACCCGCTTTATAGACGATATGGCTGATAACGTTTCCGAAATGAACAACACAGAGCTTATGTCTATTTATTTGCTCTGCCTCTTCTGGTTTGATACCAAAGGTTGAACCCAGAGCTCCTCTCGGAGCATCATGTGGTATTCCTGAACCAGCATTTAAAACCAGAACGCTTGTTTGAATCCCTGCTTCCCTTATTCCATAAGTTATCTCACAGACAGGTTTTGTTATATGCCTCCTTCCTGGTGACATCGCTACAACTACCACATCATTTTTTAATGCCTCTGCAAATGTCCCTCTCTGTGCTAATCCTCCCCCTTCTCCTAAACCCATCACTGACCTACAATCCACAATTTGTTCCCTTCTCCCTACTGGCATACTATTCCTCTTTTTCTTCTTTTTCTACAACTGTAACAGAGTTTGCCATTCTACTTCTTGGATCAACCATTCCTATCAATCTTCTGTCCATCTCATTTATTAGGAAGACCCCATCTTCACCATATTTTATATAGTCGGTAACTGTTGGTCTGTCTTTTAAGAATTTCCCGACTCTTAAGTTGTAGCCAAATGGGAACATTTCTTTGCAGATTTCATCTAATTTATCCAACTCACTGTCATCACTGAGAGTTATCCAGAATCTCCCTGCCATCACTGTTAGCTCTACTGGAACTCCTTTAACATGTATTATCTTCCTCTCTGTGTGATTCACTGGCAAACCTCTTGCAGGCCCATAAGTGATAACTTTAGGGAGGGGCTGACCGTGGATTACAACTCTCTCCACGGTCTTCAAGTCATAAATTTTATTGAGAAATTTTTCAGTTGTGGAGGCTTTCAAATACCTATGTGGGAAGATTTCAACTTCAATCATAAACAATCACTTAAAGTTTTAGATTTTGTCCTTAACTTCTAATGCTCCTTTTATGACATACTTCAATGGCTCTCTGAATTCATCAATTGCACTGAAGACAGTTCCAACTAATGCTGATGTTCTCTCTGGTGAGAACATCTGTGTTCCAGCGTCTAAACACATTGCAGCTGCAACTGGCGGGATAGCAAATCCTTTTGAGTGTCTTGTAACGATGTGGTTTCCGTTGAAGATACCTGGCCCTCCTCCTCCGTAAATTGAGTGACTGAAGAATGAGAATCCAACTGCTGTACCTTCTGCTCTACCGAAGTCAACTCCTGGTAATCCTGTTTCGTATTCTAAGATGTCGTTGTAGTATAAGATTGTTGATGCAATGTTCTGTGCTGCTCTTGCAGCCCCACAGTTTACTATAGCAGCTGCAACTAAACCAGCTGCAGCGTAAGCGTTCCACTTAGCAACATCAACTGGTTTGTATAACTTAAATCCTGATGGTAATGTTTTGTCTTCTTTAATGACTCCATCCTCTAAAGCTCTTTCAACAACGGAAGCAACTACTGTACCAACAGTTCCGTTCTTACCGTTTGCTTTAACTAAGTCAATTACTAAGTTGTCTGCGTTTAATCCTTGGTATGCTAAACCTAATAAGTGTAATCTTTCAAATAATCCAACAGCGTCTCCCATTTCAAACATTGCTGTTTGCTCCATAATTGCAGCGAATGCAACTGCGTTCATGACATTTTTCTTTGTACATGCAACGAAGTGGTTTGCCATGATGTTTCTTAACGCATAACCTGGCCCTTCTAATGATAATGGGCTACCTAATAATGCAGCGATGTTTGAACCTTTCATTGTAACTTCGTGTGGGTAGCCACCTAAAACAGCTGCATGAACCATTGGAGCATCGAAGATATCAACATCAAATGTTCTAATAATAGCTTCTTTTAATGCTTGAGCTGTAACTAAAACAGAGACTGAATATTCTGCTGCAACATCTAACCTCTTTGATGGAATTTGAACAGCCATCTGTTTTCCATCGTTAATTAATTTAATTGATGTGTCGTCATCTTCTGAAACTCTAACAACTTTTTCAACGTATTCAGCAATTGTTTCAGCATTTTCAACAATTGGTAAATCTAACTCTCTACCTTTAATCATACAACCTTTTCCACCAACTTGACCAGTTCTCAAAGCGTTCTCAATACCTGCTAAGTTAACTGCCACTGTTCTCTTAACATCTTTAACTAACTTCTGAATTGTTGGGTTGTGCAATGGGCTGATTGCTTCTAAAGGAACGTTTTCTTCTACTAATTTACCTTTTTCATCATACAAGTTTATTGTGTCTTTGTACTTTACCATAGGAATCACTCCCACATATTGGTTCGATATTAGTTATCGCAGTTTATATATATCCAGTTTTTCATTTGAACAAAATCGTAACATTTATATAGTGGATGGATTTGGAATTTACAGGCAAAGTTTTAAAATTAAAATAACATAAAATCCAATAATTTTTGGTGAAAAAATCCCTTATAAAATTTTCTATCTGAAATTTTTTATTAAAAATAACAGTTATAGTGTGAAATTATGAAAGAAGCTAATCTACTAATAGATTTGAGAGGAGAACCAGGAATTAACTGTAATGGATTTTGTAAGTTCTGTTATTTTAGAAAAGTCAATAAAAATAATCCGCAACCATTTGGATGTAGATACTGTCAATTTACAGTTGGTTGTGACTATTGTATGTACTCAGTTAGGGAGATAAATGGTGATTTCATTCCATTACCATTTGCATTAATGGAATTACAAAGTAGTTTATTATTTAAAAGATACAGCAAAGTTAATTTAACTGCTGGAGGAGACGTTAGCTGTTATCCTCAATTAGAGGAGTTATGTAAAGCTATAAACAATATAGGATTAAAGATTCATCTTGGCTATACTTCAGGAAAAGGATTTGATAATGTAGAGATTGCAAAAAATTTAGTTGATTATGGTGTTGATGAAGTCACATTTTCAGTTTTTTCAACAAATCCAAAGCTTAGAAAGGAATGGATGAATGACAAAAATGCTGAAACTGCATTAAAATGCCTAAGATATTTTTGTGAAAATTGTGAGGTTCATTGTGCAATAATTGTTATTCCAGGAGTTAATGATGGAGAAGAATTAAAGAAGACAGTTTCTGATTTAGTTGATTGGGGAGCTAATGCAGTTATATTGATGAGGTTTGCAAATAGTGAAGAACAGGGATTAATTTTAGGAAACGCTCCTCTAATTGAAGGTATAAAGCCACATTCAGTTGAAGAATTTAAAAATATAGTTGATGAAATCCATAATGAGTTTGGGGATTATATTAGAGTTACTGGAACTCCTTTGCATGACCCAGTTGCTGGAACCCCATTTGCATTAGCTAAAGAAGAAAACAGCCACATTTTGGAGAGATTAAAAGACAAAATAAATGGAGAAGCTACAATAATTACTGGAAATGTAGCATATCCATTTTTAAAAAAGATTTTTGATGAAACATCTGTAAATGTTGTTAAAGTTAATAAAGATATCGCCGATTTAATAACAGCTAAAGATTTAGAAAAATTAGATTTAAAAGATGTTAAAGAGACTGTTTTTATTCCTCCAAAGGCTTTTGTGCATGATAGGGTTGCTGAAGAGATTTTAAGAAGGGATGGGGTAGATAGGATAGTTGTTAGAGGAGTGGAGCAATTAACCTTAGACGGAGAAGTTAGTGGAATCTATACAAGAGAAGAAGCATTAAAATTTGAAATTGAAGCATTTGAAGAATTAATTGGTATGATTAATTTCTTTGGAATGAAAAAACAATAAAATTATTTATCTAATTGCTTTTGCAATAATTTAGCTACAGCAAAACTTGGAGTTGCTAAAGAAACATCTTTTCCATAGGTTTCTTTTATTGATATTATATTATACTCATCTAAGGCATCTTTTAAAATCTCCTCTCCCAAACCAGTTATAACAACATCATTTAAATTGTATCTTTTTGCAATAGTATCAACATTCTCCCTAATTAATTCTAACAGCTTATTATAAAGCTTATTGGCGAAATCTATTAGTTCATCATCTTTAACCATTTCTCTATCAGCACATAAAACTCTCACTAACCTTGTTAAGCAACTTTCAAAATCCTTTCCAGCTCCATCTGGAGTGTCACAGGTGTAATCCTCTTCTGTAATTTTATTTAATATTAGAGATATATCAGCCGTTATAGCAAAATACTCTGAAGATAGATTAGTTAATTTTCCTCTAAACTCTATTTTGTTGGCTAAGAAGCTAACAGGAGTTCTTAAAGTTCCAACATAAACTAACTGATTATTCATCAATCTATCTAAATCTGTCTTTTCAGCTAAAACTTCTTTATCTTTTATTGGAATTATATCTGTGGTTGTAGAGCCCATATCAACTAAGATACAGCTATCTTTTATAAACTCTGCCACAAATTTAGCTGTTGCATTCCAATTTGACGCTGAAACATCTAAATAATTTTTCTTAGCCTCTTCTGAAGTTAAAAAATTCCCATTAACATCAAACACATATACTGGGCAGTTAAAAGCTTTTTCAACTTTATCTATTATATCCTCAACTCCTTCTTTTTTTGTTTTGTAGCAGTCAGCTAATTCAGCAGTCATAACTAAGGCAACATAATCAACATTATCATTATAGTTTTTTAATAAATCTTCTAATTCATCCTTTTTCTTCCACATAGGGAAATAGATGTGATGAATCTTATAATTATCTCCTTCAATCTCTGTAATTTTTGTATTAGCTCCACCAATATCTATTCCCAAAATCATAATTTTCACCGTGAAAAATTTTATAACTCTCTAAAATAATTATTGTTAATTCCTAAGTCAATACTAAAAGTTGAGGGATAAGTATATGAATACTTTTGCTGAGGTTCAAAAATTGTATAGGGAATATTACAACTTCGCAATAAAAAACAATATCCTTGAAATCCCTGAAGGTATTGAATATAGGGAATTTGGATATGGTTATTTAAAAAAAGTTGATAATAGAAACCTATCTTTTAAAAATGAAAGAGAATATAAAGATTGGGTGTTAAAAAACGCTCCAATGCACTTTTATAAATCTTTAGCTTATATGCTCTACCCAAATAAATCAGGTGGAGCTTCTAAAAAAGGTATATTTAGAAGAGAATTAGCGTTTGATATAGATGTCCATAAAACAAAAAAATGTAAGCATGAAGATGATTGGATTTGCAAGCATTGTTTAGAAGAGGCAAAAAATCAAGCTATCTACTTAATTGAAGAATTTTTAATTCCTGACTTTGGTTTAAATGAAGAAGATTTAAAGATTGTATTTAGTGGAAACAGGGGTTATCACATATATATAAAACCAAGAGATGAAAAAATTAGGGATATTATTGAAAGCTATTCAAAAGAAGATAGAAGATTTTTAATGGATTATATATTAGGAAAAAATTTAAACTTAAATTCAGTAGGTAGTGGTTGGAGAAGAAGATTAATAAAGGCAATCAAAGAAAGAGATAAAAGAATATCCACAAAAAAACTTGAAAATGAAAAAAATTGGAAAAAGGTTATTGAGAATTTAAAGAGCAAAAATAAAATATATAATATTATTGAAGAAACCAAAAATAAAATTGAATTGGATGAAAAAGTTATGGATGATGACATAAGGCTTTTGAGGGTTATAAATTCTCTACATGGCTATACTGGCTTTATTGTTAAGCCATTAAGTGGTTTAGATGAATTAAGGAGATTTAACCCATTAGAAGATGCCATATTTAAAGATTTTGAAAATAAAGTGTATGAGGTTAATATATTTGATGATAGAAAATTCGAAATTGAAATATGTGGAAAGAAATACAACAATAAAAGTAAAAAAATTACTGCTTCAGCTTTACTATATTTATTTGGTCATAATATTAAATTTGAATTACTTAAATCCTAAGGACTTAACGCACTATCAAATATGGAATTTGAATTTATGGAATTTGAATTACTTGGATACCACTAACTAATATTTTACCAGCTTTTGTTTTCTTTCCTTCTTTCTCTACAAACAGCCTTATTTTTCCAGCTCTACAAAAGTGTTGAACTCTCAAACCAATATCTATTAAAGTTTTGTCATTAAATTCTCTCCCAACGAATTCTTTTAGTGTTTCAGAAGTTGAACCACAGGGAGCCTCTCTCAAAACATCAATTTTTTCAATTTTATTATTTTTAATGTATAATTTTACTTTTGGTTTTCCAAAATATTTTAGAAATTCTTTTAAGTGAGGATAGTTATCTAAATAATCTTTATAATCTTTTAGTTCATCCTCATCAATATCACACATTAAATAGGGGCAGAAAGCGTTTCCAAAACTCTCTATCTGCTTTTTAAATCCCTCTCCTTTCCAAGCCCCAACAAGAACAAAAGCTTTATTGTTGAGTTCTTTTATCTTTCTAACAAGCTCGTAGGTTAAATCTGGATTTAAAGTATAAGTTATAAATAAATCATAATCTTTTAATTTTTCAATTGTATTTTCACTTATTGTTATTTCATCAAAATCTCCATAATATTTAACAGTTATAAAATCACATGGAAATTTTGATTTAATTGTATTATATGCTCTGTCTCCATAAACTCCATCGGTTAAAATAGCAACCTTCACACTTTCACCATGTATTTAAATTAATAAATATAAAATAGTAAAAATAAAAATGGTAGCCCGGCGCGGATTCGAACCGCGGTCCCGGGGTCCAAAGCCCCGGATGATAGGCCACTACACCACCGGGCTACATCAAACGTAAGCAATTTAATAAATACTAAGAAGGGGTATATATACTTTTCTTTCTATACTTCTTAAGTCTGATTTTATCAGATGAGGGCATACTATTCATAAATAAAGTTCCCATATATATACTTTTCGGCGTAATGTTTATATATAAGATATAGTAATTTAACTATGCTAAGGTGCCTCGGTAGCTCAGCCTGGCGGAGCGCCTGCTTGGTAAGCAGGAGGTCGCGGGTTCAAACCCCGCCCGAGGCTCCATTTGAAACTTTAAGAAAGTTTCATCAAAACTAACACCTCCTCGCTTACGCTCGGAGGTGTAAATTAATACGCAATTTTATTTAATCACAAAACAAAAGTTTCATTTTTTATTTTATGACATTATATTAATAAAACCAAATATATAAATTGATTAGATTTAATTGGATTCTTTATTTTCTAAACTTTCATTATTTTCATCTTTTTTCTCATCTTCAGAAATTATACCTATTGATTTTAAAATGTCTTTTAAAAATTCTATAGTTTTTAGCTTTCCTTCTCTACTTCTAACTTCATAAACCTTCAAAGGATTTACTGCTTTATATATCTCCTGTTCAGAGATTCCTAAATCCCTACTTCTTGCTTGACAAACTCTAACAGCTACATCATTAATCTTTGAATCTGCTTCATCAGCATAATGGACAATATATGCCTCTATAGAGTTTGGCCTTGTTGGAGAATGGTCTCCATGATGGGAAGCAACTATTTTAATAACCTCAATTGGAAAATCTCTTTTGTAGAGCTCCGCAACAGCTAATGTTAAGTGGTCTAAATTGAACATATCGTAGTGGTCAAAAGTGCCATCTTCTTTTCTTATATAGTTGTATGGCTTCATAATATCATGTAATAAAGCTCCAGCGATTATATAATCTCTATTAACTTCAACACCGTAAACTTCTTCCAAAACATCAGCCATTTTTAGAGCTATTTTTGTTACTGATATTGTATGTTCTATTAACCCACCTTCATATCTATGATGCCAATTTATACTTGCTGGAGCTTCTTCGACACTTATTCCAGTATCTACAATTCCTGGATGTGTTGCTTTAGGATTTTTTAAAAATTCAATAACCTTTTTTCTTAATTCTTCATCCTTTATTTGTTCCGCCAATTTTATTAACCTCTCCATTAAAATCCCTCCCTAAATTTTAAATACATCTAAAAGTAAAAATAATATTTAATCTATTTAAAGGTGTTGTATAATGATAGAATTAGCTAAAAATCATCTAAAGAAAGTTTTAGAAGTTTGTGGAGCTAACAGAAATTGTGAATATTACCCATGCCACTTTGATGGACAGGTTTGCTTATGGTGTTACTGCCCTTTCTATCCATGTGAAGATGAAGAATTAGGAGAGTATGTTGAAAAAAAAGATGGAACAAAGATTTGGAGTTGTATGAAGTGTTTTTGGGTTCATAGGGAAGATGTTGCCACTGAAATCTTAAGAGAAATTTTAAATTTAACCAAAGATAAAGATATAGATGAGGCTTTAAAGCTCTTAGATAACCATGAGTTGATGTTAAAAATAAAAGATAGGGTTAAAGCCAAATATCCAAATAGGTGAAATTGTGGATTTGCTAAATGTAGTTTATATTATTAACTTTATTTTACTCCTTTTAGCAGCAATAACTGATATTAAAGAAAGAATTATTCCTCATAAATACACAATTGCCATGATTATAATAAACTTAGTTGTTGGTTATTACTATTTTGGATTTAATGCTATTATTGCGTTTTTCTCTACTCTAATATTATGTTTAATATTAAGTATTGGAATGGGAGGAGGAGATGTTAAGCTATTCACCGCTTTAGCTCCAATTTTTGCGTATCCAAACTCGTTTGTATTTTATATTCCAAAATATATTCTCTACTTAATAGCAATTAGTATGTTTATCGCCGCAGTTTTTCCGATGTATAAAATTTTAATGAGATATTGGAAAGATATTATTCCTTCAGCTTGTTATTTAACTATGATGCTTGGTATATTATATTATTTTATAAATATCTACGAAATTCCATACGCTTCAATAATTATATGGGCTTATATTGTCCTATCTATCTTTGTCTCAAGAAAAGTTCCAAAATACAAAGAATATACGAAAAAATTAGGATATTTATTCCCTGCTTATTTGTTATTCTTATATATTATTGATACAACTTATTTTATTAAATATAATGTGCTATTAACATCCATAATATACCTTTGTGAAATAATACTAATATCTATCGTTATTTATGCACTCACGGGTGTAGAAACTTCTGACAAAAAACATATTGAAGAATTAAAAGAAGGAGATATTTTGAGGGATGTTATAATAATAGACAAAGATGGTGTTGAGGTAAAAAACTTAAATATAATGAAAAGAATAAAATTTCTATTAGAACATGAAATCAAAGAAAATGAAAAGGAAATAATATTAACCGATGGAGAAGGGTTATCCAATGAAGACATTCGAAAAATAAAAAAACTCTATATGGAGGGAAAAATCCCTGACAAACTAAATGTTATAAAAACCTACCCATTTGTTCCGTTTGTTGTCATTGGTTATGTTATAGTTTTAATGTTGATGAAGTTAGCAATAATCTAAAGTGTGAATACCATGGAAAATAAAATAATAAAATCAAAAAAAGCCCAGGTATCTCTTGAATTCTCATTTTTATTCCTTGCTATATTGTTGGCATCTATTATAACAATAAGCCATTTTCTATCACAGAATTTCACAAAGGATGATAAGGTTATAAGTGATGTTGAAAATGCAGCAAAAACTGCTGTAATATTGGCAAATTCAGGATATAATGGAATTAACCCAAATGTCACTTTAATCTATGGGGGAATTTCATGGTCAGGGAATAAGAAAAATATATACATTTATATCTCACCTAAATCATATATTACTCCAGAAATAAAGAATTTTATTGTAAGCTATATTTATAATGTCACAAAAATAAACCAAAGTGAATATAATATAACCGTAAATCCATAATAGGCCATGATAACAAACCATATAATTTTGTAATATTAAAGTTAGGGTGATTGTATGGTAGATACTTCAAAAATTAAAGCATTAAAAGAGAAAAGTAGAAGAACGGTGAAATCTGGTTCATTAAAATTTATATTGATAATACTGGTTGTTGTAATTGTTGGGTTATTAGCATTTATCGCATATAATGAAATCAGTAACCTACAGTTTCAAGAAAAAATAACGCTTGAAAACCAGAAAAAAGCAGCTATTGAATCAATAAATCAGATGTTTGCCAAATACCCTAACGACCCACAAAAACTAATATATATAAACAAAATCCAAATGGCGAATAATATTGAAGAAATTAACGAAGTGTTGGAAGAAGCTAAAAAGTACATTAGCTTTAAAAATTATAAAATTGAGGCTATTAACCAAATAAAAAGTATGTATGGGGAATATTATTCTCTAAGTTTATCTGCTCAGGAATTAGTGCATAAAATAAGCTTGGCACAATCTACTGAAGAGATTGAAAATCTATTAAAGTCTGTTGATATAGAAAAAGACATTAGGAGCATCATAGAAAAGCAGATTGATTATGTTTTAGCCTCAGGAGATAAATATTATTATGTAGAAATTAATGGAAAATCCATGTTTATGACAAGAGATGAAATTCTTAAATATAAAAAATTCTGGACATTATCCGAACTCAAATCTCTAAAAATAACTCCAGTATCACAATTAAATAAAGTAGCAATTGAAATATCTGCAAAACAGTGTGGTAAGTTACCACATAAAGGAGATATAATTTCAATATACAGTAAAGACGGTTCGTTCATAACATATGGTATCATAGATTCATCCTATGTAATTTTATCCTCTATAAGTTACAGTGAAAGTAAATCAACATCAAGTAATATAAATGAGCTTGGAGAATCTTACTCCTCATCTTCCTCTTCAAGTATATCTTACTCATTAAATAACCTTCCAGGCATATTACATGCAACAGTCATAGACAGACTCGATTACGATAAAATAAAAAAGATGTTTGGAGAATATGGAAAAAAATTAAATGAAATTGAAGATGATACTCAAATATTCGATGAAAATGTTAATTATTTCTTAATTATCTCAATTCCTGATGATAAAATTCCTGACATAATACAAATAGACCCTAAAGATATAGTTATTGTAATAAAGTCCAAAGAATAAGTCCAGGGATTTGAGTTAAGGGATGTTTATGGATTATAAATATTTTTTTATAACCATTATCCTAATTTCCATATTTTGTGGATGTTACGAAAAATCATATAGTTTTGTCGAATATAACAGACATTATGAACTAAATGAACCAAATAACACAAAAAATCCAAATTATGACCAGAATATATTTTTAAATCATGATTTACCAAAAACTTATCCAAAAATGTATAAATTTCCGAAAAATTATTATGAACTCTCTGATAAAATGTTTCCTGATGTTAAAAAAAGAGATTTAGACACATTAAGTTATATTCTAAAAACTATTAAATTGCCAGCGTATAAAAAGAATTATTACGACTGTTCAGAGGCATCATGTCAGTTAGAATGGATATTAGAGGGATATGGGTTCAAAACATATTTAGTATATGGAATATTGGACACCTATGGAAATAGCGGAAGTCATATGTGGGTTGCAGTTCAGTTAGATAATGGTAAAATGGTGTTAGTTGAAAGTACATATTTATGTGAAAACTATTACTGTCCCGACTATGCAATAATTTATAAAAATTATAATCTAAATAACATTGTTATAGTTAGAGATATGAAATATATTCCCAAATTTTATGCTGATACCCCTGACATGTTTTTAATTCCTCACAATAATAGACGATTTTTAATAACACAGTTGGATTGGTGGAATCATCCAAAAAACGCTGAAATCAAAAAAGAAATGTTTAATCTAAAATAAATTTTGGTGATTGTTTATGAAATCACTCATAAAACTGATAGTATTTATTGTGCTATGCTCGTTGTTTTTACATTCAATTTGTGGAGAAAGAACAATTGCAGAGATGAGTATAACATATAAGCTAACTGGAGAAATAACCAATACTAACCCATATTCAATATTTGTCGCAGTACCTTCAAATATAACATTTGAAGAGAAAACATTGCCAAAACCAGAAGATTTTTTAGATGTTAGTACTTCCGTTACACAAACTTCTGGAATTGTTTTTTATAAAACGATATTTAATGGAAAGGAAGGATTTTGGATTCCTCCATATACTACAGTAAAGATTAACATCTACCACTATACTCCAATAACCTATGATATAAAAATTGATGAGTCACAAGAAAATTATGATGTTGTTGGACCTGCTGTAGTTAATAAAGTAAATGTCATTGATTTAAATAAGCTCTTTCCAGATGCAAAATATGAAGGGATAAAAATTGGGAAATTCAAACTTTATGTTAGTGGATATATTGTAAAAGGAAATGACACAGAATCATTAAGTATTATTGTGCCTGCTCCTCTAGTCATAGACAATTATGATGAGTTTCATAAATTTGGAGATGATAACGTCGATATTTGGATTTCCTCATATAACGAATGGTATAAAAATCAGATGGAAAGAGAAAATATCCATATAGATAACAATGACCCGCTAATTCCAAAAATGGATAATGATGTGTTGGGTGATGATACACACTTTAAATTTAAAATATTCGATGTTCCTGCCATGGCTTTCACAACTTCATCAAATCAACCAATAAGGTTTTATTACATAATTTATTATAAATATAATAATTAACTTACGGGGATTTTTATGCTCAAATTTAGAAAAAGAGGTCAGATATCCTTAGAATTTTCTTTATTATTTTTGGGGGTTTTACTTGCAATTGTTATTGCCGTTGGATATCCTGGAATGTTTGGGTTTAATAAAACAGTTAGTATCTCTTCCATGAGTTTAGCTCATGCCGCTGTGTCTAAAATGAAGCAAAACATAGAATTAGTATCTTCTGCAGATGAAGGCACTATGAAGATTGTTTATATAAAATGTCCCCCAGGAACTTGGGGAGCTAATAATAATATTTTATATTTTTATCGTGATGGAAATATTAAATTTAACATAACGGCAAAATGTGATATTAACATAATTTTAAACGGAAATAAAACAGTTTCTACCCCTAAAATAATAATTGCAAATATAACTAAAATAGATGAGACACATGTAATTGTTACTCTATACCAATAAAAAACAAAAATAGAAAAATAGAAAAGAATAATTAAATCCTTGGTAATTTCCTATCTTCTAACTCTTTTTGCTTAGCTCTATTCCAGTTTGAAATATTTTGTAGATATCCTGTTATTCTACTGAACTTAGCTACATCCTCAGAACCACAATTTATACACCTATCTCTCAAACCTCCCATACTTATTCCACATCTATTACAAACGCTTAGATTTTTTGTGTATGTCCAGAAACCGATATGTGTTTTTGTTATCTTTTTTGTTATATCCATCAATACCTCAGGGTCTGCAGCACTCTCAATATTCCAAATATGCATTATATGCCCACCGTTACACAAAGGATGGAACTTCTCTTCAATCCTAACTTTCTCTCCTAAAGTTATAGGGGCATCAACTCTAACATGAGAAGAATTTGTATAGTAGAGACTATCCACATCATTTAAGTCTCCTCTAACAACACTTATGGTTTCTTCTTTGTAGTATTTGTAATCCAACCTTGCAAATCTTCCTGCTGTGTTATGTAGGCAAATAAACCCTTCTCCACCAATAAAGTTCTCAGTACCTTCAACTGAGATATCATATACATATTCTGGAATTTCATCCAATACTCTTATTGATTTTATTCTTTCAAAGAGTAAGTCATTATCTATCAACTGCCCTATTTTATCCAACAACCTACCATATTTTTCTTCAATTTCTTTAACATTCTTCATTATATTCAAAACTTTTTTAGCTCTATATCTACTCATGTATCCCTTCTTTAAGTCTTCCCATATATGCAGATTATTAACATCAATACCAAATCTTTCTTTCCACTCTCTTTGTGAATATTGATTTATTATTTCTTTAAACTTCTCTGCTATTTTTGGAATTACATCCTTTCCTCCGTTGTTCTTAATTTCAACATCCAATAGCTTTTCAATATTTTCTTTTCCAGTAATTTTTATAACATAACAATCTCTCCAATTTTCATTTACTTTTGATTTTTTATCTATGCTTAGTCTATAGTTAATTCCAAGGATTTTCAAAGCTAAACATAAGGTATCCCTTAATGTTTCAGATGTTGTGTATAACCTTATGCTATAATCTCTTTTTGATTCATCCACATATATACTTCCGTCTCCATCTATATAGCCTTTAATTAAACCTTTTAAGAATGTTTCATTTGACAATAATATGGATGGAATCTCTTTATTTGAGCTTAGTTTATTTAATCCCAAACTCTCAAATATCATGGCTACTGTTTTATTTAGTCCAATTACATACAAATCTTTATACCTTCTCTTATCACCTTTAACAGTAATGTAATATGCATCTTTTCCTAATATTTCTTCAATAATCTCTACTAAGTTTTCAATAAACTCTTTATTGGTGCTCGATATTTCAACACATTTGTCATTCCAATGACCCTCTGACAAGAATGCTCCAATTAGATAACCAAATTTCTCATCAAGTTTTATCTTATTGTTAATGTAATTTGCATGTCCATAGCTTATTTTTTCAATTTTCTCTTTATCGACTAAATCTTCAATTAAATCTAATCTGAAGGCATTTTTCTTCTTTAATACTGGTTTTAAATCTTTCCATTTAGTTTTATATTCTTTATAGCTCTCCTTTAGAATTTCTTCATGCTCTTCAATGAATTTGATATGGTCTTTTATTTTTACATAGTATTTGTCTTTATTTTTAACGATTTCACTTAAGTAAATCTTATCTTTACTTATGCTTGGAATAATCTTTGGAGTTATTATAAAGTCTCCAACCTTTAAATCAGATGCCTTTACTTCTACAACATCTAAATTGTCATTTATAGTGAATACACTATGGTCTCCAGTAACTCTAACTTTTTTACCACTCTCCAATTCTATCTCATAGATTTCTTTACCCCTATGTCTGATAGCATGAGTAATTGGTTTTAAGACAATTTTTCCATCTTTATCAAATGAAGGAGCATAGATGTTTTCATCTTTAATATAAACCTCAATATTGTTATCTCCATAAGTTATTGCTCTATCTTTATATCTGTTCAGATATTTCTCAACAAATTCACCAATTTTAACTAATTTGTATTCATTATTTTCAAATATCAATATCTTCTCATCGTAAGGTAACGAACTTTCAGCCGGTGTTTGTGTTACAGTCCATCTTAAACCAGTCTCTTCCTTTAACTTATCAGCATACTCCCTAATATATTCAATAACCTTTTCACCAAACTTAACTGCATCTTTTGACTCATGTAATTCTTCTCCCAAATGATATTTAAGCATCTCATTCAATCCAACAAATCCAAATGTTTTTGTTGTGTTCTCATACCTATAATATGATTCTCCATCAAACTCCTGAGTTAGGAAAGGCATTAAGTTATCAACATACAACCTCTCTTTTGTAACTTCATGTTTTATTAATAATGCTTCTTTCAAAATCTCTAACCTTTCATGCAATATCTCAAATAACTTAGTATCATCTCCATTTGCCTCATAAGCTATTCTCGGTAAGTTTAGAGAGTACCACTGCATGTTTCCAGTTCTTAAAGTGTCTATCTCAGCGTCTCCTGTCCAATTTCCACTCAACCTTGTTCTACAACCCATTGCATTTGTATTAGTTACCTGCCAATCTGGAAGCATGTTTATAAAGTAAGGAATCCCAAACTTAGCAGACAATTGGTGGATTTTATACATAAGTTCTTTATTTTCATCTTTAAAGGCATTCTCTCTCAACTTAATTATAAAGTTTGGGAATAAGAATGGTTTTCCCATTGCATCTCCTTCCATCATCACATCAACTAATGCCTCTAAGATTAACTTCGCCTCCTCCTCATAATCTCCATAAGTTCCTCTTGTAGTTCCAGCTATCACTGCTGGCTTATCCTTTAAAAACTCTGGGATTTCCAATTCTAAGTTAATGGAGCTGAATATTGTATTGTGGCATAAGATACCAGTAGCTGTTATAAAGTTCTCATTATCCTCAACGCTCAAATCATAGACATATCCATTATAGTCAATCTCTTTAATCTCTTTTATTTCAAATGGGATATTTAGCTTAAATTTATTTATTTCTTCTCTTAAATGTGGATTAAGTTGCTCAATTTTTTCTAATGTGTTGAGTTTTAATTTTCTATTATTTGATTTCCATGCATAATCGTTGTATGGTTTTTTATCTGTTATTTTTCTTAGATGTTCTTTTATTATTCTATAGTCATAAGGTAATTGGTCATAGTTAGCTGGCTTTATTCTCTCTTTTTTGTATTTTGGAATTACATAAGGTTTTAAATCTTCTGTGCAATTTTTAGCAATTTCAATGACGTATAGTTTGTAATTTCTTACTATTTCATTTCTTTTAATCTCAATCTTTTCCCCTTCCTCTTTTATTTTGGTTATTGAATAAATCATTCCTAAGTCAGATAGCAACAAATGTAATTGTCCTAATAGTTGTTCAGATGTTGTATATATCTGCACTCTTCCATCTTTACTAACATACCCATCTCCACTTATTAATCCTCCCAAGAATGCTAATTTCATTTCTTTGTCTCCTTTTAGTATGAACTCTGGGCTGTTTTTGTTTATTGCCTTTCCATTTATATGTTCCTTTAAGAACCTATAGAATCCTTTATTTACAAATCTTACAGAGTCCTCATATCTTTTAACTGCAATATTTTCATTTATCTGCTCCTTCACAAATCTCTCAATAAATTTAGCTATGTCATCATCTTTTGTAGTTATTGAAATGCCGTTTGTAATATAACTTCCCTCAGCAACAAACAAACCTAAGAATTGACAAAGTTCTTTTGTTATTTTTAATTTTTCTGGGATATCATTTTGTCTGCTATTATATTTTGAATCAGTTCTTTGGTAGTTAGTTTCTATATAATCTCCAATTCTATACTCAACATCATACGGATTGTTAAAGTTTCTGATAATATGCTTCATTTGTCGTGGCTTAACACAGACTAAATTACCGTTTTCATCATAGTTAAATAATGAATGGTCTTCTGTTACTATTATAGAAGTCCCATCCTTACCAATAACTTTATAAACCTTCCCTCTTGGTTTGTGTCTTGATATCGCATAAACTCTCTTAAACTCTGCCTTTCCAGTCTTAACATTAACTGATATTGTATAAACTTCAGCAATGCCATCCAAGTAGAGGATTTCCGTGTCTCCATCTACTATTATTTTATCTTTATATTTCTCCATAAATTCATCAATCGCTTCTCCAATTTTGCAAACTTTTAATTTATCTCCCTCTTTTATGAAGATTAATTCATCTCTACCTAAGCTCTGTCCTCCTCTTGCTACGTACATTTGATTTAGTTCATAAATAAACATCTGCATTAACTGCTTTATTTTTTCATAGCTAAGCCCTCTAACATAAGGAGCTAACCAAACATTAAACTCATCTATACTTTGTCCTCCACTCATATTTGTCTGGGCGGCCATCATAACCTTAGCCGCATGCTGTATAGCTACTTCAGGATGCTTTGCAGGTTTTGAAACAGAAGTATGCAATCCAGTTCCATCAACTTTTAAACCATATTTAAAGAATGGTCTTAAATCATGTTGCAAACAAACAGGTCTTGTTGCTGCATATTCCAAATCGTGTAAGTGTATATCCCCTTTTATATGAGCATCAGCTATGTGTTTTGGGAAGATGGCTAATAAAGCATATTGCTTCATTGTTTCATCAGCAACCCATTTATGGATTGATTCTGGGTTATACATTAAGTTGGCATTCTCTCTTGAACCACTCTTTATCAATTTGGTTATATCATAGACTGGCATTCCTAATCTTGTGTGCTTATGTCTTAGTTCTTCAAATCCATACTCTATTAACTTGTAATTGACTATTTCCCTAATCATCGGTGCTGTTAAGTATTTGACTTTAAGTTTTTTTAGTTCTCTCTCAACCTCATCAGCTATCTTTCTAGCTGTTTCTTCATCTGCCCCTGTCTCTCTAATCAATGCTTTTGCAATCTTTTCTTTGTCAAATGACTCAAACTCTTTTTCAGATGTTCTAACCTTCAATATAATCCCATTTCTATAATTCTCAGCTACATCCTTATCAATCTTCTTTAAAACATTATAAACAATGTCTTTTAACTCATCGGTTGTTATTCCATTATAAACTTTAGCACAAACTTCGGATATTATTGTGTCTAAATCGCCATAATTTACCCCACTGTTTATTAAAGATTTAGCTAATTTATTTACATTGAATTTCTCCTTTCTTTTGTCTCTCTTTATTACATAGAATTCCATAACTTTCTCTGCAAAATCTTTAGCACTTATCATTTAATCACCCAAAAAATAGTAAAAAATAAAATTATTTGTAGATTTTAATGGATGACTTTATTACTTATCTTAGGAATGTGTATTTAGTTTTTCAGTAATAACATATAAACCTAACGGAATGGATTTCCGCTTAAATATTTTAAATAAGTGCGATAATCTTTTAAAATAGTATATAAATGGAAGAATCCCTTTATTTAACTAAAGAGCAATTTATATTGATTTATTATGTTGAAATATTGATAAGGATTAATTTATATTTTTATCTCCTTAACTGCTCCCCAATAATCTCATCAACTCTCTTTAAAAATTCTTGCACTTTATCTTTTGAAACTACTGCTCCAGAGGCAACATCATGCCCCCCTCCATTACCACCAAACTCCTTAGCAACAGCCATAGCAACACTTAAATTTAAACCTCTATTTACTAAATCCCTATTCCCTCTTGCAGAGAATTTAGCTATATCTCCCTCAATGTGGTAACCAATAACTGGCTTATCATCAACCAATATAGAGGCAATAATCCCAATCATCCCCTTCTTACCCTCAAAGTAATAGATGTTGTTTAATTTTTTTAGTTTAACACTTTTAAGTTCATTGATTAAGTTCTTTTTATACTCCCATAGGATTTGATTACCTATCTTTATGCATTCATCATCTTCTAAGCAGATTCCAATACCTACAGCAAATAAGCCATTTCTACCAACGGCATTTAGCATTTCTGACAACAAAAAGGCATCTCTAACCTTATGCTCAATTAAATATCTATCAATCAGTAAGTTCTCAATCTTTGGGTATTTGAAGATTATAGCTGATAAGAGTTTTTTCTTGTCTGTGTCATCCAATTGTTTTTTATTTGGGTCTATACCAATATCTTTTAAAAACTTAAATGCCTTTCCTTCAGAGGCTAAATCTGGGATATATGGTTTTGTGCAATAAGCAATTGCTTTGTATATTTCAACATCGTAGATATTATAGACAATATCGTTCATTATCTTAACGTATCTATACTCCCTTGCCTCATTTACAATAAATTTATTTAAACCTAAGAGAGGGTTGTATTGCATATCTCCAATAATTCCTACTATTGCCAAGACACTCAAATCATAGTAGCCAAATTCTCTTGCCACTAAATAACAAACTCCACTTGCAGTTATCTCCCTTGATCCATCTACCCCAAAGATGTGTGGGTTTAGCTGGATGATGTTTTCGTTGATAAAGCTATCTTTTATAACTGGAGGATGATGGTCTAATATAATTGCATTAAAGTTGTGTTTTATTATTTCCTCTATTTGCCCACTACCCATGTCTGCAAATATAAAAAGTGGTTTATTTACCTCATTTTCCTTAGCTAATTTTTCAATAACCTCTTTTGATAGGTGTTCAACAACAGTTAAATGGAATAATTTGTTTGTTCTCATTAACATTTTAGCTAAGATTCCTCCACTACTCAATCCATCTGTATCGTGATGGGTTATGACTCTAATATATCCATAATGGTTTAAAATCTTCTCTTTAATAGCTTTAGTCACTTTTTCTATTTCTTTAAGTTTTTCCATCATAATCTTCCCCCTATTTCTTTATCTTTAACTTTTTATTAAGATGGAATAATATATTTAATAATTTCTAAAATTGATTTCTAAAATTACTTAACGGTGGTATTTTTGAAAAAACTAATTAAATTAAAAAATAACCTTAAAGAAAAATTTAAAAATAAAAAAATTATTATTGCCTATTCTGGTGGGATTGATAGCTTACTTCTATCTATATTATTGTCAGAAATTACTGAAACTCTATGTATTTTTATAAAAACCCCCTACATCTCAGAATGGTCTTTAAATAATGCAATTATAAATGCAAAAAAGTATAACTTAAATTTAAAAGTTATTAAAATTGATAAAATTATTAAAAATGTCCCAGAGAGATGTTATTTGTGCAAAAAAATGTTTTTTGAAATCTTAACTAAAGAGAAGGAAAAATATAATTACGATGTTGTTGTTGATGGAACTAACTATGATGATTTATTTGAAGATAGACCCGGTTTAAGAGCTAAAGAAGAATTTAATATAGGCTCTCCATTTGCAGATTTTAAGATTGGTAAAAAAGATATCTTAGAGATAGCTAAAGAGCTAAATATAAATATCCCTCCAAAAGAAACGTGTCTATTAACAAGATTTGAGTTTAATAGGGAAATTTCAATAGAAGATTTAAAAAAGATAGAAGAATTAGAAGAATTTTTAAGAAATTATGTAAAAGGAGCTATAAGAGTTAGAGATTATAAAAATTTGGCTGTTATTGAAATTGAAGATGATTTAAGTAAGATAATTAATGAAAAAGAAGAAATTATTAAAAAATTTAAGGATTATGGATTTAAAAAAGTATGCATAAATTTAGAGATATACAGGAGTTATTGATGAATCTTATATCTCAATATAGCGGCTATTCCCTTAAATGCATTTAAAATCATAGCCCCTTCTTCTGTTTCTGATGAAACTGTTACAAGTTTAGCCCCGCTCTGCTCACATAGTTCTGAGAGGTATTCAATATAGTCTTTTTCCTCAACGATACTTAAAGCTCCTCCACATTTTGGGCATTGGGCATTTTTAAGCTCTTCTTCCAATTTAATAAGCTCAAGCTTATTGACAGTTTTTTCCTCTAAGTAATCGCAATTGTTACATGCTATCTTTACCTTATATTTCTCCAATTCTTCAGAAACAATTAAAGTATCAACAGCTCCCATCATTAAAGCCTCTAAAACCTCTTTCTCTCCATAGCAAGCTAATCCTCCATCCTCTTTAATTAATTCCTTTAAAAATCTCTGAACAGCTTCTCTCTCTTTCATCAACTCAACATCCTTTAATAATGGAGCTGCTTTCTCTAAGAGCTCTCTTATACCAAACTCCTCTGTATAGCATAAATCAAATGTATCCAATACAATCTTTTTAAGTTCATGGTGTAAGTAATCTCCTTCAACAAACTCATTCTTTGTATGTCCTGGCCCTCCAACTAAGATTCCTCTAAGTTTTTTCTCTTGCAATAATGGAAGGAATTGCTCATTTGCCTTCTGCCCAACTCTCTGCAAGAACTCATGAGCGGCTAAATCTATAAGCCTTTCTAATCTTCTTGCTGACTGCCCTCCTGCTTTAAACTTTCCAGGAACTCCACTTGTTAGTTTTTTTAAGATATTTATGTTTCTACCTTTAACTAACGCTATTGTAGCTTCGTTTCTATCAACCAATATAACTCCATACGCATCTTTATCCTCTAAGAATTCCTCTAACGGCTCTAAATAAAATTCTGAATCACATCTATAGATGTATGTTTTTATTGGTTCTGGTGGCTCTATAACGTAGGTTTCCATCTTTTCTGTTCCAGGCCCACTTCTTGGAACCATTCCAGCGAATATAACAACTCCTTTCTCTAATGGCTCTTTTAATAACTTTAATCTCTGCAAAATTGCCTCTATTGCTGATTGAACATTTTTCCTTGTGCTTTTACTTTTAATGTTTGATGCCTGTGACATCTCCTCCCTTAAATGCTGAGCTACATCAGATATCCTTCTACCTGCTGGAATATAAAGGCTGATAAGCTCAGTCCCCTTACCTTTCTTAGATTTTAATTCTTTCAACATCTTTTTAAATAAATATAATTGTTTTGAATCAGTTGATGCCATAACTATCACCATGAGACTTTTATTTTAAATTTATTTTTGGTATCTAATTTTTAAAATCGTAAAAATGATTAGTGTGTTTTTAAAATGAGACATGAATATTGAGTGTAAAATATTATTAAAAAAAGATTTATATATAATTTTGCTAAGCTGATTTATCCTTTTTAATAAAGTTTCTAACAACATCCAATATATTTTCTGAGATAACATATTTTGCATTATCTTTTAACACATTATTAGCCACTTCCAAAGCCTTATACAATTGAGCTTCATCTTTAAAGTATTGTCTTGCTGCCTCTGCTACTATTTGTATTGCCTTTGCCTGCCCTTCAGCTTCAATCCTCAAACTCTCAGCAATACCCTCTGCCCTTAAAATTCTACTCTGGCTTCTCTCCCTCTGCCTCTAATATTGCTGCTCTCTTCAATCTCTCTGCCTTCATTTGTTGAGCCATGGCATTTTTAATGTCCTCTGGTGGGTCTATTTCTTTAACTTCAACCTTTTCAATCCTAACTCCCCATGCATCTGTCTCTCTATCCAAAATTTCCAATAACTTTGAGTTTATATACTCCCTTTTATTTAAAACCTCATCTAACTCCATACTACCAATTATTGCCCTCAATGTGGTTTGAGCTAAGTTTATTATAGCATATTCGTAATCCTCAACTTCTAAAATTGCCTTTTCAACATCTATAACCCTATAATAAACAACCGCATCCACTTTTACAACTGCATTATCCTTTGTAATCATCTCTTGAGGAGGGATATCGGTAACTCTCGTCCTCATATCAACCTTAACAGGCACATCTAAGAATGGAATTATTATATTTATCCCTGGCTTTAATTTTCCAATAACCCTCCCCAATCTAAAGATTAATCCTCCCTCATATTGATTGACTATAACTATTGCTTTAACAATTATAAATAATGCTATAATTCCTAATATTAGCCAAAACCAAAACATATCATTCACCTTCAACTTTTTTAACTATTAGTGAGACTCCTTCAACTCCTACAATCTCAACTTTATCTCCATTCTTTATTTTATCTTTAGACTTTGCTAACCATATTTGGTTCTCTATCTTAATCCTTCCATAACCATTTTCTTCAAAATCTTCTATTGCTATTCCAATCATTCCAACAAATCTCTCAGCCCCCACTTTTATCTCTTTTCCAACGCCATAAACAAATTTATGTAAGATAATTATCGTCAAAACTCCAGCAATTATTGCAGAAATAAATGCATATTGTGGGATTATTAATAAAACTACTCCATATATCAAAAGTGCTATCCCCCAGGCAGGAAAATATAATCCTGGCACTATAGCTTCCAATGCTATCACTAAAAAGCCTGCCAATATAAAGATATAGCCAATCTCCATCTATATCACACATTACAATCTCCCAGTTGCTTAATTAATTATGATTTATTATAATATTTAAAATTTTTCGTTTTTGTTCAGTTATGTTTATATAGGGTTTATATTAAAATTATGAAAGATTTTTTAAACTCATTAATCATTGAACTTTGGCTAAATTAATAGAGGTGGAAGATATGGTAGAAAAGGGTAAAATGGTAAAGATTAGCTATGACGGATACGTTGATGGAAAACTATTTGATACAACTAACGAAGAATTGGCTAAAAAAGAGGGGATTTACAACCCTGCAATGATTTATGGTCCTGTTGCTATCTTTGCTGGAGAAGGACAAGTATTACCTGGATTAGACGAAGCCATATTAGAAATGGATGTTGGTGAGGAAAGAGAAGTTGTTTTACCTCCAGAGAAAGCTTTTGGTAAGAGAGACCCATCAAAGATAAAATTAATCCCATTATCAGAATTTACAAAAAGAGGAATTAAGCCAATAAAAGGATTAACCATAACTATTGATGGAATTCCTGGAAAAATTGTTAGCATAAACAGTGGAAGAGTTTTAGTCGATTTTAACCATGAATTAGCTGGAAAAGAGGTAAAATATAGGATAAAAATTGAAGAAGTTGTTGATGATAAAAAGAATATTGTAAAAGAAATTGTAAAAATGTATGTTCCAAGATTGAGTGATGTAAAAGTAACTATCAGAAATGGAACAGTTAAGATAGAATTGCCTGAATTTGCTCCATTTATTCCAAACATTCAAACAGCTAAGATGGCTATTGCTAACGAAATATTGAAGAGATTAGAAGATGCTGAAAAAGTTAGCTTTGTTGAGACATTTGAAAGAAAAAAGGAAACTAAAGAAGAGAACAAATAAATTTATATACTTTAATTAATCTAAAATCATTACGTAGCTTTTTTATAATTAATTTCCCAATTCTATTTTTAAAACCTTAATTTTTTAGTAGTGAGTAAGTATGAAAGATAAATTTGGTAGGGAAATTAGGTCTCTTAGAATTTCTATAACAAATAAATGCAATTTACAGTGCTTTTATTGCCATAGAGAGGGGCATGATTCAAATAACGATAGATATATGACTCCAGAAGAAATTGGGATTATAGCAAAGACATCAACAAAATTTGGAGTTAAAAAAATAAAAATCTCTGGTGGGGAGCCATTACTGAGGAAAGATGTTTGTGAAATTATTGAAAATATCAAAGATGAAAGAATAAAAGACATTTCTTTAACAACCAATGGAATCCTTTTAGAAAATTTAGCTGAAAAACTTAAAGATGCTGGGCTAAATAGAGTTAATGTGAGCTTAGACACATTAAATCCCGAATTATATAAAAAAATTACAAAATTTGGAGATGTTGAGAGAGTAATAAATGGGATAAAGAAAGCAATAGATGTTAGCTTAACCCCTTTAAAGGTCAATTTTTTAGCAATGAGTATAAATATTAAAGATTTACCAGATATTATGGAATTTTGTAGGGATATTGGGGCTATTTTACAAATTATTGAATTCATCCCTTTGAAAGAAGAGCTTAAGGGCTATTATTATAACATCTCTCCAATAGAAAATGAAATTAAAGAAAAAGCTGATAAAGTTATTACAAGAAACTTCATGCAGAATAGGAAAAAATATATCGTTGATGGATTGGAAATAGAGTTCGTAAGGCCTATGGATAATAGTGAGTTTTGCATGCACTGCACAAGGATAAGATTAACTTATGATGGCTATTTAAAACCATGTTTGTTGAGGGATGATAACTTAGTTGATGTATTAACTCCATTAAGAAAAGGAGAGAATTTAGAACCATATTTTATTGAATGTATAAATAGAAGAGAGCCATACTTCAAGATTAAGTAGTATTTTTTAATTTTATGATATAGTTGAATATTTTTTCAATCTCTTTTGCAGCTTTTGAATCTAAGTTAATAGGTTTTCCTAAGAATTCACTTTTTATAACTTCTTCATCATAAGGAACAAATCCTAAAACTTCTAAACCAAGTTCCTCTTTAATAATATCTTTTAGTAACTCTTTATCTTCATTCCTTACTTTATTAACAATAACTCCTAAGTTTTTTATTCCTAAATCATTAGCTAATTTTTTCATTCTCTTTGCAGTTATTAGAGATTTTTTTGTTGGTTCTATAACAATTAACATTAAATCAACAGTATCTATTGTTTTTCTTCCGAAATGTTCAATTCCTGCTTCCATATCTAAGATAACAACTTCATCTCTCTTTAAAATTAAGTGCCTTAACAATCTTCTCAATAAAACAGAGGCTGGACAAACACAACCCTCCCCCCCTTCTTCAATAGTTCCCATAACCAAGAGAGTTATGTTTCCTATTTTATAGCCAACTTTATCTATTAAATCATCAACTTTTGGATTTATTTTAAAAATATTTCCATAAGTCCCTGGTTTAGCTCCAGTTCTTTCCTCTATTATGTCATGTCTTTTTGATAATGGAACTATCTCTTCCTCAACTCCAAAAGCTAATGCCAATGTAGGGTTTGGATCACAGTCAACTCCAATAACTTTAAATCCATTTTTTTCAAATAATCTCATTAATGTTGAAGCAATAAATGTTTTTCCTACTCCTCCTTTTCCAGTTATTGCTATTTTCATTTTATCCCTTAAGATTTTTTAAAGAAAAAATTTCTAATTCATTATAAACCCCCACATATTTTTATAAGTTTCTACTAAATATTTGGATATATCAAAATTAATTTTTATCCATTTAAAAAAGTTGCAAACATTTGTAACTTTTTTTATTTTTTAATAGAGCGATATTATAAATTAAATTTTGTATAACAAAGATATAATAAAATTTTTCATTCAGAAACTATTGTTATAACCGTTTCATATCGTAAGATTTATATAGTAGTTTGTCGAAGGTATATACCGTCAATCAAATAACAATACAAAAACTTAGGTGATAAAGTATGGCAATGAGCTTAAAGAAAATCGGTGCTATTGCAGTTGGAGGGGCAATGGTTGCTACAGCTTTAGCAAGTGGAGTTGCTGCTGAAGTAACAACATCAGGATTCAGTGACTACAAAGAGTTAAAAGATATATTAGTTAAAGATGGACAGCCAAACTGCTATGTTGTTGTAGGTGCTGATGCTCCATCAACAATGGACGTTGTTTCAGCTGCTGATATTGCTGCTAAAATAGGAAGCTTATGCTACAAAGAAGGAACAGTTGAAGATGGAAGTGCTGACATAACCGTTCATGCAGAAGCTAATTCCGATGACTTCGACTTAAAGAAAGATTGGAACAATAGTGCAATGCCTGCAAATGCATACGCATTATTCGTTGCTGCATCAGATGGAGACTATTCAGAAAAATTCGAAAATGATACTGGAAAACCATCATTTATGGACAATGGTGTTTTAGGCGATGCTGACAAAATAAACAAAACTGTTGATTTAGGAGATATTGCAACAATGATGAAAGTTGATGATGTTGACCCATCAGACTGGTATGACAGTGATGATGATGCAGGAGAAATTGTAATGGTCGAATTAAAGAACGATACTAGTGATGGATTCACTGTCTATAAAAAGAACATGTTATATGAAACATTAGTTTATAAAGATGATGAAGAGAACTTTGCTAACACAACAAAAATGGAAGAAGGTATGAGAATTCCATTCTTAGGAAAAGAGATGGTTGTTGTTGATATTGACAAAGATGATGATGCAATATACTTAGGTACTCCAGTATATGATGGAATCATAAAAGAAGGAGAAACTTACGATTTAGGAAATGGATACCAAGTCAAAATAAAAGCAATATTAAAAACTACTGTAAATAACACTGATGTCTATAAAGTAGATGTCCAAATATTAAAAGATGGAAAAGTTGTAGCAGAAAAATATGATAAGGCTCCATTAGAATTAGAATACAAAGATGACGTTGGTGTAACAGTCCATAAAGCTTGGGAAAATGTTGGTGGAGATTACGGATATGCAGAATTAGTTATTTCAAAAGACCTTAAAAAATTAGAACTTGACGAAGAATACGTAACTGATTGGAAAGCATACGCTGTATTAAACGATAATGGAACAATGAAATTAGAAGATGACTTAAATGATAACAATGTAGATAAAGTTGTAGGTATTGCTTTAAGATACGATGGAGATAAATTAGACGACTTAGATAGTGGAGACGAAGTAGATATTTTAGACTATGTTAAGTTTAAATTAGATGACGAAGATTCAAATGACAAATTAAAAGTATACTTCTCAATGGACAAAGATGTTGATGCTACATTAAACATTGGAGAGAAAGTAAAAGCACTCAACGCAGAAGTTAAATTAAAAGATATAAAAGCTAATGCAGTTGAACCAGTTTCATTAACAGCACCAATCGCTAAGTTAGATACAGAAGTTAGCTTAGACACAGCTGACAAAAACTTGGTCTTAGTTGGAGGACCGGTTGCAAACAAATTAACAAAAGAGTTAGTTGATGCTGGAAAATTAGCATTAGACAACAACAGCCCAGCAACAATCGCACTCATTCCAGATGCTGCAAACGGACATGATGTAATTGTTGTTGCTGGTGGAGACAGAGAGAAGACAAGAGAAGCTGCTTTAGAGTTAATCAAAAACCTCTAAATTCCTTAACTTTTTCTTTTTTATTTTTTTAGATGATTTAATTCATAAATTTAAATTAATTGGTGAAATTATGAAATTTTTTAACAGAGAGAAAGAGATTAACAAAATCTTATCAATTATAGAAGGAGAGCCAAATTTAATTTATTTTATCTATGGTTCTTTAAACAGTGGGAAATTCAACCTAACAGAAGAAACCCAGTTCATATACTCTATTGTAGTTACTGATGGTTTGTTTTCATAAATAGTTCCTTTTTGTGGATTTAGAGAGTAGAAGGTAATTCTATTTAAATCCAACTCCTCAATTAAATTTAATAACTTCTCAATATCTTCCTCTTTTTCTCCTAATCCTAATATTATTGTTATCCCTGTCTTTAAACCCAATTCTTAGTTGCTTTAACTAAAGTCCAACATTTATGCCATGTTTTTTGTTTATCGTCGGATAGTTTATTTATTGAATATGTTTATAAGACTGGAGAGTTAGAAGGAAGAGCTGATTATATTTTAGTGGATGACTTTGATAAAGAGACCGCAATAAAATTTATGGATTTTTTAGCTGAAGAGATTCTAAATAAAAAATTATCTGAGGATGAGAAAGAATTAATTTATTCCTATGTTGGTGGGAAGCCAATTAATAGAAATTGTTATTGATAGTTTAAGATATGAAAACTTAAAAGAAATTTTAGATGAAATGTTTAGAGATGAAGTTCAAAAATTAAAATATTTCTTAGAGGATGTTAAAGAAGAGGATGAGGAACTTTATAATAAAATAGTTGATGCATTAAAACTGTTTAAAGAAAATTATGAAATTGAGGATATAAAAATACCTAAAAAAATTAGAGTGTTCTTAGTTAAGAATAACATCTTATTCTTAAATCCACAAAAAGGGAGTTTAAAACCGCAGAGTTATCTTGTCTGGAACGCTATAAAGATGTTATTATAGTAAGATATATATTCAATTTTGATGAAACTTTTTCTAAAAGTTTCTTTTAAAACCTCAAAGCTTTTTAATTTGGAACGCTATAAAAAGATTACTATAATTTATTAGGATAATCCTGCCTTATTAAAAAATAGCAAGTTACTAAAGAATTTCTAAAGTGATATAATGAAACTAACTGAAAAAAACATTACTTTATTTGCTCTAACTTGTTTTGTAATTATATCTACTACGTGGCTATTTTTAAACCCAATTCAACCAAAAGAAAAGCATATAGCTGAAATAAAAGAAGGAGATTATGTCGTTATAAAAGGATATATCCAAGAGATGTATGTTAAAAGAGATAAATATAGACACGTTATTAATATTTCAAGAATTGTTATAAATGATGGCACTGGAAATTTGGATGTTGTTGCTTTTGGTAAGACAAGAGAAGAACTTTTAACCTACATACTAAGCTATAATCCTATGATTAAAGAAGGAGATTATATCGAAGTTAAAGGAAGGGTAACCTTATATAAGGGGAAGTATGAAATAATTTTAAATAATATTAAGGATTTCAAACTTCTAAAAAAGAATAACTTTGAGAGAGATATTTATCTATCTCCAACACCAACAGGTATCTACGCTTCAAAGTATGGAAAAAAATACCACACTTCAAAAAACTGTCCTTATGGAAAAAGATTAAAAGAGGAAAATATAATATATTTTTATTCTGAAGATGATGCAAAGGCACTTGGTTATGAAAAATGTAAGTGGTGTGAAGAACATGGTGGTTAATTATGGGAAAATATAAAAAATTCTTCGCCATAGCTGTTTGTTCTCTACTGTTATTTACTGTTTATTTTTATAGAGACCCAGATAGAGTAATAACAAAAGGAAATAACATAATTTTATCTCCAGCTGATGGGACTGTTGAATATATAAAATTCTACGAAAATGGAAATCCAGAGGTTTTTAAAGATGGGAATTGTTATGTTTTAAATGTTTCAAGATACTTCCCAAACGGATGCTATGTTGTTGGTATCTTCATGTCTCCGTTGGATGTGCATGTTAATAGAGCTCCGATAGGTGGGAGGATAGTATATATAAAACATATTGATGGTAGTTTTTACCCTGCATTCTTAGAAGGTGTGGAGAAGATAAATGAGAGAAATATAGTGATTATAAAAAATGGTTCTGAATATGTTGGAGTGGTTCAAATAGCCGGATTTGTTGCAAGGAGATGCTGGTTAAGCATAAAAGAGGGAGAATGTATTAATATGGGGCAAAAAATAGGAATGATAAAACTTGGTTCTCAAACAGCAGTAATAATCCCAGCCAACTACAATATAACAGTTAAAGTAGGAGAGAGGGTGTATGCAGGACAAACAATTATTGCAGTTAAAAGAACAGATAATTAATGATATTAAAAAAAGAGTTTTAAAGATTAGAGAAGATTTAGGACTGAAGAAGGTAGAGTTTGATATTGTAGATATTGAGATAGAAGGGAAAGTTTTAATTATTTACACAAAAAACAGAACTGACAAATCAACAATTATTGGACCTGGCGGCTGGGTAGTTGGAAAATTAAGGGAGGAGATGAAAAATAGATTTGAGATTATAAGGGTTGAGGATTATACTGACAAAGTTTTATTTGAAGAAATTGTAAAGGCAATTAAATCTTTATTTGATGATGAAGTTATCCAAGACATCTGTAACTATTTTTTATACAGAAAGATTCCTAAAGAGAAAAAGAATATTATATGCTTAATTCACTGCCAATATGATTTATATGCCTTAGATATTTTATCAAATATTTTTAATGTTAAAGCAATAACTTATGATTTCCCAGCATTAATCCCAAATAAAACCAAGAAGAAGATTGCTAATTTTTTAAATAATAAAGATATAGGCCATAAATTTTTAAAATTAGACATTACAAAGGATAAGATAAAAAATCTTATTGATTCCTTTCCCTACGGATTTTTAAAAGATAAGATTATAGAAGATTTAGAGGGCTACGTATTTACAAGCTGTTTAGATACTGCAGTTTTTAAATATAATAAAGGAACGATTATAAACTTTTTTGAACTCTTTCCAATAAAAATTAAAAAGGATGAGAATTATTTAAATTACTGTCCTCTATGCATTCAAAGTTGTAAAATTGATAAAAATAAAGAGAAGTTTATAAAAAAGGTAGTTAAAGAGGTTTATAAAGGCTTTAAAGAACCAACAGATGCATCTGAAGAAATTTTATCAATGATAAAATAAAATATTTGCCTATACTTAAAATTAATAATTGCTGTTACTCCAATCTATCTTAATAACAAAAATTATGGTGATACAGTTGATATTATTTTTCGAATATGCCCTTGCGTCTGGTTTTGAGGATAAAAACATTTTAAAAGAAGGGAAAATGATGTTTGATACACTATTAAAGCAATTTTTGGAGATTGATAAAGTTATATCTTTACTCTATAAAGATTTTGTTGATAATTATATAGATTTTAAAAACCTTGAAATAGTTAAGATTAAAAAAGAAAATGAAATTGAAAATAAGCTAAAATCTCTCTTAAAATCTGAAAATATTGATTATGCATTAGTTGTAGCTCCAGAAGATGAAGACATTTTATATAATTTAACAAAAATCATTGAAAGTTATCCAGTAAAAAATCTTGGATGTTCTTCTGAAGCAATAAAAATAGCTGGAAACAAATATTTAACTTACTTAGCAATAAAAGATGCCGTAAAGACACCAAAAACATTTCCACCAAAAAAATATGTAGTAAAAAAGATAGATAGCTGTGGAGGGAAATTTAATTTATTTGATGAGAATTTTTTAATTCAGGAATTTATTGATGGAGAAAATCTATCTGTCTCTTTGATTGTTGGTAAAAAAATCCATCCATTATCTTTAAATAGGCAGTATATTGATAAGAGGGGCTTTGTTGGTGGAGAGGTGAATATTAATCATAAATTAAAAGATAAAATATTTAACGAAGCAATTAAAGCAGTTAAATGCATAAATGGCTTAAATGGATATGTTGGTGTTGATGTAATAGTAAATAATGACGGTATATACATTATAGAAATAAATCCAAGAATCACAACAACAATTTATGGGCTAAAAACAAACCCAAGTTTGGCAGAGTTATTAATTAAAAATGCAAACAATGAAGAACTAAAATTTAAAGTAAAGGGAGAAAAATTTACAATAGACAAATAAATCCGGTGATGATTGTATGAGAGACATAAAGGATAATCCAATAAGAAGAGGCATTGCCGAGCAAAGCGAGGCAATGCATCCCGGGTATACCAATAGGGCGAAGCCCTATGGTTGTAAGAGAGATCCAAAGGATATCGTGCTTAAGGAGAGTGAAGATATTGAAGGGATAGCAATTGAAGGTCCTTGGTTAGAGGATGATATAAGCTTAGAAGAAATAATTAAGAAATACTACCTAAAAATTGGGTTTCAAGCATCACATATTGGAAAAGCAATAAAAATCTGGAAACATATTGAAGAGAAAAGAAAAAAAGGAGATGAAATAACGGTATTTTTTGGATATACATCAAATATTGTATCTTCTGGATTGAGAGAGATTATAGCATACCTTGTAAAACATAAAAAGATTGATATTATCGTTACAACAGCTGGAGGAGTTGAAGAAGATTTTATAAAATGCTTAAAGCCTTTTATATTGGGAGATTGGGAAGTAGATGGAAAAATGTTAAGAGAGAAGGGAATAAATAGAATTGGAAACATCTTTGTCCCAAATGACAGATATATAGCGTTTGAAGAATATATGATGGAATTTTTTGAAGAAATTTTAAATTTACAGAGAGAGACTGGAAAAATCATTACAGCAAGTGAATTTTGCTATAAATTAGGAGAATTTATGGATAAAAAATTAAAAAGTAAAGAAAAGGAAAAATCAATATTATATTGGGCATATAAAAACAACATCCCAATATTCTGCCCAGCAATAACAGATGGTTCAATTGGAGACATGCTATATTTCTTTAAAAAGTATAATAAAGATGAAGAGTTGAAAATAGATGTTGCCAACGATATTGTAAAGCTAAATGATATAGCCATAAACTCTAAGGAGACAGCATGTATTGTTTTAGGTGGTTCTCTGCCAAAGCATAGCATTATAAATGCAAATCTATTTAGAGAAGGAACAGATTATGCAATATATGTCACCACTGCCTTGCCTTGGGATGGTTCTTTAAGCGGAGCTCCACCTGAAGAAGGTGTATCGTGGGGAAAAATTGGGGCTAAGGCGGATTATGTTGAAATTTGGGGAGATGCAACAATAATATTCCCATTATTGGTTTATTGTGTGATGAAGTGATAGTATGCTGTATGTTGTAGGTATAGGAAGCGGTAATGAGAGGCATTTTACAAAAGAGGCTGAGGAGATTTTAAATAAAGTGGATTTAATAGTGTGTTATAAAAATTACAAAAAGTTTGTTGAGAGGCTTAACAAGCCAATATATACAACTGGAATGACAAGGGAAATTGATAGAGTTGATTATGCCTTAAAAGAGGCTAAAGATAAAGATGTTGCATTAGTTTCAAGTGGTGATGCAACAATTTATGGCTTAGCTTCGTTAGCTTATGAGATAAACGCAGTTAAAGGTTATAACGTAGATATAAAGGTTGTTCCAGGGATAACCGCATGTTCATTAGCTTCAGCAATCTTAGGAAGTCCGTTAAATCATGATTTTGTTGTTATAAGCTTTAGTGATTTATTAACCCCTTTAGAGACAATATTAAAGAGGTTTAGATGTGCGTTAGAGGGAGATTTTGTTATATGCATATACAATCCACTAAGTAAAAGGAGGAAAGAACCATTCTTAAAAGCTATGGAAATATTGGCTGAGTTTGCAAAGGATAAAGATTATATAATTGGGATAGTTAAAAATGCTGGTAGAAATAAAGAAGAAGTTGTAATTACAAACTTCAAAGATCTTTATAAAAACTTAGAAAAATACTTGGAGTTTATAGACATGAATACAATATTAATCATTGGTAATTCTTCAACAAAGATTATCAATGGCAAGATGATTACACCAAGAGGCTATTTAGATAAATATAAAATTTAGGTGAAAAATTATGCTTGAAAAAATCAGAGAGGAGTTAAACTCATATTTTTTAGAAAGGAGGGAGGAGATTGATATTGCTTTAACTTCAATCTTGGCTAATGAACATACTGTATTTTTAGGAAATCCAGGAGTAGCTAAATCACAATTAATTAGGGCTATAGCTTCCCATATAAACGCCAACTACTTTGAAAAACTTATAACAAGATTCACAACCGAAGATGAGTTATTCGGCCCTTTAAGCATTAAAGAGTTAAAGGATAATGACAGATTCGTTAGAAAAACATCTGGTTATCTACCAACTGCAGAAATAGCATTCTTAGATGAAGTTTTTAAGGCTAACAGTTCAATATTAAACGCTTTATTATCAATAATCAATGAGAGGATTTATCACAATGGAGATAGGATTGAGAAAGTTCCTTTGATAAGTTTATTCGGTGCTTCAAACGAACTACCAGAAGAGAATGAGTTATTAGCATTTTATGATAGATTTTTGTTTAGAAAAGTGGTTAGGGGAATAAGAAGCTATGAAAATCTCTCAAAGTTGATTGATTTAGAGGAAGAATATAAGCCAAAAACTATAATTGATGTTGAAGATGTTAAAAAAATGCAGAATGAAGCGTTAAAGGTTGATATTTCAAATATAAAAGATGATTTAATTAAAATAAAATTGTCTCTTGAAAGTGAGGGAATAAGAATCTCTGACAGGAGATTTAAGAAGTCAGTTAAAGCAGTTAAGTGCTTTGCCTATCTAAACGGCAAAGAAAAAGCTGATGAAAATGATTTAGACATTTTGAGGCATATCTATTGGAATGAGCCAGATGAGTTCTATAAGGTTTCAGTAGAAATTTTTAAAATATCAAATCACTTTGCTGGATTTGCATTAGAACAGAGGGAAATTTTAGACAGCTTAATGAATGAGATAAAGAAAATCAACAAAGATAGAATTAAATTGGGAGGAATAGAATATAGAAAATGCCTTGAGATTTTAGGGAAGTTGAATAGCATGTCCATAACTTTAAAAGATGTTAAAAATAAAGCAATTGAGGCTAACAAACCTTATGAACTTGTTGAAGATGTTTTAAAAGAGGTAGAGGGCTTTAAAAAGTATGTTGAAGGGTTATTGAAGGGATAAGTTATGAAAAACATTATAAAGCACGATGCTTATGATAAAAAGGCTTATGAGAGATTTTTAAAGAACAGCAAATATTTGCAAAAACTCATTAGTTATTATTCTCAATATCATCCAATTCATGAAAAATTGGCTGAAGACACATTTTATGCATTCTTTAAATATGTTGTTGAATTCAATGAGTATGTTGAAGAAAAATTTAAGATAAACAAGGCTATATTAGAGGGAGCTATAAAAAATATTGAGTATGAGAAGAGTAAGCTATTAACTGAACTGGATGAGGTAAATGCTGGAACTGCCACAATAATGTTCTGTGAGAAATTCTTTGAAAACTTAAAACTTGCAAAACTAAATAAAGAGTTAAAGAAATTTGCATCTGAAGGAAAAGGAGAGGGGTTAGAGGATAAATTAAAAGAAATAGCCAAAAATACTATGAAAGATATAGCAGAGGAGGTTTCTGAAGTTATACAAGGATTCAATGCCGTTGAAAACTTTGGGAAAGGGGAGGGAGATAAAAAGCTACTATCGCCAGAGGATAGGATAAAGTTGGCAGATAAAATCTTGCAAAACAAAAAGATTAGAGAGATTGTTAAAAAACTTGGTAAGTTGAGATTGTTGGCTATAAATGAATATAAATCAAAGATTAAGCACTACTCTGGAGAAATTTATTCAACAAAAATTGGGAGGGATTTAAAGCATCTACTTCCAAAAGAAATCGTCAATCTTTCAGATGAGATTCTATATTATGACTTTTTAAGAAGATTCGTTGATAAAAAGCTCTTAATCTATGATATTCAGAATAAGTTGGAGAAGCAGAAAGGACCTATAATTATTTTATTAGACCACAGTGGTTCAATGTATGGAGATAGGGAGATTTGGGGGAAGGCCGTTGCTTTATCCATAATAGAGATTGCCAAGAGGGAAAATAGAGATATCTACTACATTGCCTTTGATGATGGAGTTAGATTTGAGAAGAAGATAAATCCAAAAACTATAACATTTGATGAAATAATTGAAATAGCATCATTATATTTTGGTGGAGGAACAAACTTTATAATGCCGTTGAATAGGGCTATGAGTATAATAAAAGAGCATGAGACATTTAAAAATGCTGACATCTTGCTTATAACTGACGGTTATGCTGAAGTGAATGATGTATTTTTAAAAGAGTTTGATAAGTTTAAAAATGAGTATAATGCTAAATTAATCTCTGTGTTTGTTGAAACATTCCCAACTGAAACTTTAAAGGCTATTTCTGATGAGGTAATAAAGGTTTATGATTTGGCAGATGAAGAGGCAAGGAAGATTTATAAATCTATATCTTAAATCTTAAATCACAATAATAAAATGTTTAAGGGAAAGTTGATGCCCAAAAGGGAATCTAAATACCCTATTCAATATATAAACTGTAATAAATCCTATTCTAAAGCAATTTTTTCTCAATAACTTCTCCTCTTGGCTCAACCTCTTCAAATATTTGAGCTTCAAACCTATAAATCTTAACTCCCTCAGCCAGCCACATATCTGGTGGTAGTCCAGCTTTTAAGCAGAGATGAGCTAAATACTCTTCAACATCCCATCCATACTCTACTGGCACTTGTGGCAATAAAAGCCCTCTATAAAAGCCATATTCAATAATTAAGCCATCTCTACCAATTTTTATTTTTTCCAAATACTCTTTTGGATGATTAACTTTAATAAGTTCTGGAGGAGTTAATATACTTACCTCAACCACGATGCTATCCATCTCTTCCAATGTTACTGGAGGAAACCTTGGGTCTTTTGTTGCCGCACTTATTGCTGCCTCCTCTAAAGCCTCAATTAATGGCATTATTGGTTCTGGAATCCCTATACAACCTCTAAGTTCTTTATCTGGATAAGTATGTAATGTGCAAAAACATCCCCTTTTTTCATTAAATACCTCTGGATAACTCTCTATAACTATTTTTTTACCAGCCAAATAATTTTCTATAACTGCTCTTGCATATCTTACAGCAAAAGTTCCTTCTTCTAAGGTTAATAGTCTCATAATTCCCACCAATAAAAATTGATAAAAATAACTAAAGAAATAGTAACGCTCAGCTGTCCCAGGTTTCATCACAGTTCAGTGAAGTCGGCACTCATCATCGCGTTAATATTTTTAAAGAATATTTTTAAAGTTTATCTTTTATATCCTTTAGAGTGTCTTTAATTTCATTTAGTATTCTTGTATGCTCACTTAATATTTCAACTGTTTTTACATGCATATCCTTAATTTCCAATAACACTTTTTTATGCTCTTCTAATTCAGCAAATATTAGCTTTATGTATTTAACTCCTTCATCTAATTTTTTGTTTAATTCCAATATATCATCAGAGGACAATCTACTAATACCTTCTGGAAACTCAATGTAAGTATTTAATCTTTTTTCTTCTATTTTTTCAATTTCAATTAATTTATCTTTCTTTTCTAACCTCTCAATGTATTTTTTAAATAATTCTTTATCTTCCTCATCATCAAAGTTTGCTAAGATTCTAACAGTCCCATCCTTATAGTTATAAATAATCCCATTAATGCCTAAACCTTTTCCAATATTTTCAATTCTATCTCTAAATCCTACGTGTTGAACTTTTCCGTAAATTTTTAACTCATAAGTTGTTGGCATAATTATCACCATAATAAGTTATTTTGTGTTGATTATAGTTATAGTTTTTGGTTGATTTACACCTTTAAAATTCTTTAATTGTGGAAAAGTGTGGCAAAAAAAAAACAATTTAGTAATATATTTATATAATTTGATATAGAATTTTTATTGATTTTTATAAGCATAATTGTTCAAAAATTGATGTTTGATACCTACTAAAATCAAAAAGAGAGGGGAATTATGGTTGTAATGCAATCTATAACCTTTGTAGTCAAAAAAATAAGCCCAATAAAATATGTTTCAAAAGGTGCATATATCGAATGTGAAACTGATAAAGGAAAAATTGCTATTTGGGGGAGTAGCAATAATATGACAAATATTCAAAAAGTGCAGAATGCTAATACACCATTCACACTTACTTCTGATAGATATGTCAATCCGTCATGGATTCAACATAAATATTGGATACCCGAGTCAGCAAATATCGTAATTAAATAAAAAAGAAGAATATAATTTAAGATAACATGCCATCAATGCATATCTTATGATGTTTCGCTTTTAGAACAGTACTTTTTTGTTGAGTATATAAACCATGTAATAAAAGCGGACAAGTCCTTGATTAAGTTAAAGTTATTGCACTACTTAGTTATTAAATCTAGGGAAAAGTGAATATGGATAATTAATTCCCTATGTGGTGATAAGATGCTTAAGGAGATTAAGAATGATTATGATAAAATTCGAGAGAAAATGACGCAAAAGATACAAGAACTAAATCAACAAATAACACAAATTAAGAAACAAATACAAATTATAGAGCAGAATAATTTATCAGATCAACAAAATCAGACGATTCAAAAAATAAAACGACAAATATATTCAATAGAATTTGATATACTAAGAGTAGAATCTAACAGAAGTAATATGATCTATAGTAAAACATTTGAAGACATGTGCGAATATCTTGATTCACATAGTGGCATTGGCAGGATCTTTGCAGAAAGTTTTATGAGAGAAATAGAAAAAAATATACAGCTAATGAAACAATTAGTAATGATGGAGGATCAAATAATAAAAATTAAGCAAGAAATACGAATGATAGAAAAAGATCTCAAAATTTAATATAATAGTAAATATTCTCATTTATCTTTGTCTAAAAACCTATCCAAAGTTATTTAGCTTCTTTCTTTTTCAACTCATTTTTTGAATCTCTAACTACCTTCATAATCCTCAAAATCATAAAAAATATTACATTATAAAACTATATCAATCTTCTCTCCACAAATCTTACATCTTTTAGTTTCTACATCTAAATTAATTATTTTGGCGTTGAATATATATCTTTCTATCAACAAAGCTCCACAGTTTGGGCAATAAGTGTTTTCTCCCTCATGCCCTGGAACATTTCCAATATAAACATACTTAAGCCCCTCTTCTATAGCCAAATTCCTTGCCATCTCTAAGGTTTCTATAGGCGTTGGAGGAACATCAGTTAGTTTATAATCTGGATGAAACCTTGAGAAGTGTAGAGGGGTTTCTCTCCCTAACTCATCCCTTACAAAGTGTATTATAAATAATAAATCATCTATGTTGTCATTGTAGTTAGGAACAATTAAATTCGTTACCTCTACCCAAATTCCTAATTTTTTTGCTAATTTGCAGGTTTCTAAGACAGGCTCTAACGTAGCTTTACACACTTTCTTATAAAAATCAGCATTCCCTTTAATATCTATATTCATTGCATCCACTGGAAGGGCTTTTAATGGCTCTTTCTCAATATAGCCGTTGGTTATCATTACATTGAACATTCCATTTTCCCTTGCTATAACTGAAGTGTCATACATGAACTCATAATATACTGTTGGTTCTGTATAGGTGTAAGATATTCCGGGGCAGTTGTATCTTATAGCAACTTCAACAATCTCTTCTGGTGTCATCTCTCTATAAGGAATTTCATCTGGCGGAAATTGAGAAATTGTCCAATTTTGGCAGTGCAAACATCTAAAGTTACATCCTCCAATTGCTAAAGAAACTACTTGAGTTGTTGGATAGAAGTGGAATAATGGCTTTTTTTCTATTGGGTCAATTGCTAAAGAACAAACTTTCCCATAACCAACAGCATATAAAACTCCATTGATATTTTCTCTATTCCAACAAAAACCCCTCTCCCCTTCTTTTATAATACAGTGTCTTGGACAGATATGGCATCTAACCTTATTGTCATCTAATTTTTCATAGAACATTGCTTCTCTCATAATTTCCCTCTAACGGCAAATATCTCTGTAAGAAACTTTAAGAAAGTTGAAAAACTACGGTTTTGTAGCTTGAAGCTTACGCTTCGATTTCATYAAAATGGATGCATTGCTTCCGTAAGGAAGCAATGCCTCTTAATCTATACTGTAAGTATTTTTTACTAACTTTCCTCTAACGGCAAATATCTCAGTAATTTCCATCAATACTTTATTTTTATATATTATATTATATGTTCTTTTTGGTAATCTACTATAATTTGTTTTTAAAAGTGATTTTAAATAATCATCAATTTCAGCAATTCCTATATATTTAATCTCTCTCCTTGTTTCTAAGTTGTGTTTTCTTATAATTTTACCTATGGGAATATCTGCAGATAGTAAATCTCTCTTTATCTCCTCTCTAAGGTTCTCTTCCTCAATATTTTTAAATGGTGTTTTTGATACTGCATAAACTAAAGGTATATTATTGACTTTGAGAATAACCTCTCTATAGTTTGTGTTAGCAACAATTTTTTGGTTAATTGTCTCTACTCTACACTCCCCTTCAAATAAAATTTCTAAGATGTTTGTTACACTTCCGTCAGTTCCTAAGAGTATCTTTTCCTCATTCAATAAAGGAAATGTTTTATTTAGCTTAGCTATTTCTTTATAAATAATCATAAATATCAACCTTAATTTAGTTTTTTGCAAAAGTTATTAAAATTCATAATGAAAAATTGAACGCCTTCCCAAAGGAAGGCGTTCATAAGTTCCTTATGTACTTCAAATGTTTTGCAAAAAACTATTGGTGATATTATGAACAATAGGATAGAGAGGTTTTTAAAGTATATGGAAAGTGAAGGTATAAAAAAGGCTGTGATTTTAAAGAAAGAGAATATAAACTACTTCTTAGGTAAATACTTTATGAGCTTTTCTGTTTTAGTTTTTGAAGAACAGCCATATTTATACGTTGGAAAGCTTGACAAAGATTATGCTGAAGAGCATTTTAATTTTTTAGAGATTAGAGAGTTTAAAAGCTGGGAAGAGATATTTAAAGGATGCGATGGAGTTGAAAAAGAATTATCAATTGGTTATTTAAAATACATTGATAAAGAGTATAAGATAATCTCTGACAAAATCAAAGAGATGAGGATGATTAAAGATAAAGAGGAGATAAAACTAATTAAAAAAGCTGCTGAGATTAGTGATAAAGCTATAAATTGGGTTTTAAATAATTTAGATGAAGTTAAAAATCTAACAGAGTATGAGTTGGTTGCTGAGATTGAATATATTATGAAAAAACATGGTTCAATAAAGCCGGCATTTGATTCTATCGTTGTTTCTGGTAAAAAAACTTCATTCCCTCACGCTTTACCTACAAAAGATAAGATTGCAGATATTTTATTAGTTGATATTGGAGCAGTTTATGAGGGCTACTGTTCAGACATAACAAGGACGTTTTTATTAAAAGACGATGAAGAGATGAAAAAAATTTATAACTTAGTCTATGAAGCAAAAAAAGTTGCTGAAGAGCATTTAAAGGAAGGAATTTCAGCTAAACAAATTGATAACATAGTTAGAGAGTTCTTCAATGATTATAAAGAGCTATTTATTCACTCTTTGGGGCATGGCGTTGGATTGGAGGTTCATGAAGAGCCAAGGCTATCAAACAAATTGAAAGATGATGAGGATATTATTTTAAAAGAGGGCATGGTTGTAACCATTGAGCCGGGCTTATATTTAAAAGACAAGTTTGGTGTGAGAATAGAAGATTTATATTTAGTTAAAAAGAATGGATTTGAAAAGTTAAGTAAAGCAGAGATTTCAGAATATTAAATTAACGGCAATGTCTTTCTCAAATCTCTCTCAATCTTGTCTATCTCCTTGGCATAATTAATAGCTATTTCTCTCATAACTTTATCTATATCTTTTATTCCTAAATCTTCCAATCCAATAATTTTAACATGCTCAGCCCCTTTTGATTTGACATTTATCCCCAAATGAATTTTTGCGGAAACAGTTCCTTTACATGCAATACAAACAGATAATTTTTTGTCCTCAAAGTATAAATCATCCCCATCTCTTTTTAGCTTTATATTATAGCTCTCAATCACTTCCTTAGCTATAAAAACCAGTAATCTCTGCCTTAAATATATTGTCTTTAAATCAATGACATCAAAATGCTCTACAACAAAATTTATGGCATCCTCTGATTTTATTGGGGTTTTAATATCTTTCTCTCTCTTAATATCTTTTAAATCCTTCATATTCTCTGTAGTAACTTCCATTCTACCTCTAAAAACAACTATGCTATCTTTTTGAATGTCAAAGGTTTTAAATGCCCATAATGGTTCTATCTCTTTTCCAGTGTAGTCTAATCTATCCTTAACAAAGATTATAGACATATATTCAGTATCATAAACTTCAAAATCCATAAAATCACCATGGTAAAGGCCTATGTTCTCTTTTAATATCTGGAACTTCCGAGAATACATCATAGGTTATATTGTTTAATATAAAACCATCCATTTCCTTTAATTGAACCAATAGGCATCCTTTAATGGTAACATTAATTTTAGGAGCGTTTTTTTGCATCTCATCAACTATTAGCAGTAAATCTCTAATTCTTCCCAAGTTATTCAAATCTATTCCAGCATTTTTTAAGAGATTTTCATTCTCTTTGTATGAGATGAGTTGATGAACCATAATCTCATCAGCGTAGTTGTTGAGTTCTTTAGCTAAATTTAAAAGCTCATTATCATTAAATCCTGGAATATAAATAGACCTAACAATTGTGTGTAAATACTTTGAGGCAATTTTTATATTATTTAAAACTCTATTAAAATAATCTTTTCCAGTTAATAGTTTATACTTCTCTCTACTAAAAGAGCTCAAACTAATCATTATTAAGTCTAATCCCAAATCTTTAAGCTCTTTAATAATCTCTTCATTTAACAAAGTTCCATTTGTCTGTAAATCAACTCTAAGCCCCAAATCTTTACAAAACTCTATAGCTTTTTTAACACCTTCTAAATCCAACAACGGCTCTCCATATTGGGATATAGTAACTGTCTCAGCCTCTTCTAAGTTTCCATAAATTCCTCTTTTTACAGTTTTTAGCCTTGAGTAGCAATATATACAGTTCAAATTGCATTTTTGTGTTAATTCTATTGAGGGATGATGTTGAGGATTTTCTATCTCTAAGTTTATGCCTTCACAGCCAATGCAATGTCTAACAAATTTTAAAATCTTAGCTATATTTTCCAATTTATCGCAAATCTCATTTCTTAAAACTATCATGCAAATCCCATTTTAGTTTTTATCAATCTAAATCTTTTTTAAATAGTTCTTTATTATATCCTCAAGTTCTTTGCTATATTTTAAATGCACTGGATAAGTAACTCCTTTCTTCCCAATGAGTATGATTTTGTTATTTTCTATCTTATAACCTTCAAAACCTTTCCATGTTATAAATCTAAATCCTACATATATCCCATTCTTGCAAACACGGATTTTGTATTTTACAAACAACAAACCAAAGATAAACAAAACGAAAAATGTTATGGCAAATGTTAAAGAAAATCTAAAACCTTCTGGCAGTTTTTCCCAGAATAAATACAGAAAACTTCCAATAAAAAATATAGGAAACCCAAAAGCTAAAAAAATCATTAAAGCATATTTTTTCCCAAATACGTTAAAGTTGTTATCCTTATAGACAAATAAAGCATCTTTTATTAAATTCTTTTCTGATTTTATTGCTAAATAAATCCCATAACACAAAATCCCAGCTAATGCAAGCTTGATTAACCCAACGTACGATATAAGAATTACTCCATAGGAGTTCATAAACTCCCCTTATCAGTGCTTAATAATAACCAGCAGTATTCATCTTCTCTAACTTATCCTTTAATTTTAATGCCTCTTCTATCTCCTCATCCTTCAATGGTCTTTCTGAAGCAATACAAACAATGGCTTTGTCTATATAGGTATTTTTAATCCTCATACCCTCTGGAAACACCCTACCCATAAAATCCATAACCTTATCTATGAAATCCTTACCTGCATCATAAACTTCCATATCTAAATCAATATCTGAATCTGTAACAACCTCAAACCTTGATGGCTGGTCTATGACGTGTATCTTTTTTAACAGATGTGGGAGATATGTCTCATCAGTGATTTTTAGCTTGTATATTATTTTACCACCTTCTTTTTTTTGCTCTACAATTTCAGCAAAATCTCTCAACTTAATAGCTCTTCTTGTATGTTTTGGTAAAACCCCTAATATAAAATAAGGTTCTTTCTCTTTAGCAATAAATTCAACCCTAATTATTGATTTTCCTAAAAGCAAATCTTCCAACGCTGTTTGTATGACCTTTGTATAAATCTCCTTCCCGGCTTTATCTTCACAATGGACAACTATTTCAGCCATGTTATCACCAATTATAACACTCTCTTTATAGCATTCGCAACCATAGGAGGAAACCTCCTATTGGTATACCTCCCGTCCATTAACCAATTATCAAAGCTAAATCATCTATTAAGGAACATTTAGAAGCCCAAAGGGTTCTATAAGTGCCATATTAATTTAAAAACTTTGATAATTGGTTATAAGTTGGGGGCTTTCAGCCCCAATTAATGTCCAATTTTTAATCATAATAACCTTTTTATAGCATTCCAAACTAAATAACTTTGAGGTTTTAAAATCCCTTCAATGGGATTTAAAAATAAGATATTCCTTTTAATCAGATAAGTATAAACTGGCACCGGGATATGTTTTTTACTAACCTCATACTCATCCTTAAATAACTTTAAAGCTTCAATAACATTATCTTTTTTAATCTCTATAACTTCATCACCAACATCTACCTTTGGTTTTGAATAATTCAGCATGTCCAAAAACATGTCCAATTTTTGAACTGCATCTTTTAGCATAAACTCTAAAATCTCTCTTAAATCCTTAAATTTGCTTTCTTCAACAACGTATTTTATGTCTTTTGGCTTTCCACCAACATAGCTATAGATAAGCTCTTTATCTTCGTTAGTTAGGTTAATATTATTCTCCACTGCTAAGAAATCCATAAACTTTAAGGCAGTTTCCTTGTCAAAATCATCCACTAATAGATATTTTGCCCTTCCCTCTAACTCTCCAGTGCTATAAACGTATTCAATAAATAAGCTATCTGAACTTAGACAAAAAACATGGCATAGATGTTGTTCTTTAGTTAGAGAGACTAAAAACTGAAACAACTCTTTTAATAAATACTTCTGCCCATTTCCGAAGCGAAGCGAAGGAAACGCTGAAAATCTTTGATTTTCAGTGTTCAATACAACATCTTTAATCATCTGAAGTTCATCAAAAATTAATATTGGCTTTTTCCCACTCTTTTTAACCTCTAACAATAAGCTGTTTAAGTATTGGAAGGCATCGTTTATCTTCTCCTCAAATAGTTTATCAAACTCTACCTCTGGTATTGGAATTCCAGTTAAAATCCTAACACCCTTGGTTATTAGATTCAAAACCTCATCCTTATCCTTAATCTTCTCAAAGAAATCATCTTTTTTAGTGGTAAAGATAGCTTCAATAAATTCCCTCTTTTCTGAAATTAAATAAGTCCTAAAATTAATATAAAAAACCTTATAATCATCACTTAGTTTGTTTTCAATGATGTGTTTTATTAAGGCAGTTTTACCACTATTTAAAGGGCCATAGATAAAATAAATATCATCTGGCTCTCTATTTAAAATATGGAGAATTTCATTAATCTCCCTCTCTCTATCAAAAAATTTCATAATTCCACCAAAAATTTAAAAAAATTATGCCTTCATCTTCTTGTATCTATATCCAGATGATAATAAAGCTGCTCCAACAGCTCCAATTAACTGGGAGTATCTTGGGACAATAATCTTTCTTCCTAAAACTTCTTCCATAGCTATAACTAAACCTTTCAACAAACTACTTCCTCCAACCAATATAACTGGGTCTCTAACATCAACCTCTTGTAATTGTTGCTCAAACACTTGTTCAGCTACTGAGTGAGCTGCTGCTGCAGCAACATCTTCAGCCTTAGCTCCTTCAGCTAATGCAGTAACTAAATCCTGAATACCAAAGACTATACAGTAGCTGTTCATCTTTATCTTTCTCCAATCTCCCTTAGCTGCCAATTCTCCAAGCTCTTGTAAAGAAACCCCCAATCTCCTTGCAGTAATCTCAAAGAACCTACCACTTGCCCCAGCACAGATTCCTCCCATTGTAAATCCATCTGGAATGGCATCGTATAGAGATATAGCTTTGTTGTCCATCCCCCCAATATCTATAACTGTTGCTTCTCCTTCTTGCTTATCAGCTAAATATGCTGCTCCTTTTGAATTGACTGTTAGCTCCTCTTGGATTAAATCAGCTTTAAAGTATTCTCCAACTGTATATCTACCATACCCAGTAGTTCCAATGGTTTCAACTTGGTCTAATGATATGCCAGCTTCTTTTAAAGCATTATTAACTGCTTCTTTAGCAGATTCAATAACATCCTTTGTATATATCCATCCAGTTCCAGCAACTTCATCATCTATCATAACAACTGCCTTTGTTGTTGTAGAACCGCTGTCAATACCTAAGCTTATTCCCTCCTGCTTTTTTCTTGCCAATAAAGATTTTCTTTCAACAATTGTGGTTAATGCCTCCATTCTTGTTAATAACTCAGATGCTTTTGTTCTCTCTGTGAATGAATACATAACTACTGGCAGATTTGTGTTTTGTTGTATAAGCTTTCTAACTTCATTTCTTACCAAAGCTCCTTCAGCACATCTAAAACATGTAGCTATAAACACTGCCTCAGCGTCTGTATTTCCTTCAATAATTGACATTGCCCTTGCAAACATCAATTTTAAGTTTGCTGAGCCAACTTTAAACCCTAATCTATCCTCAACTTCATCAATATATGATAAATCAACCTCTGGAAAAATGAGTTCTCCACCAACTTTTTGTGCCGCTTTTTCAATTTCGTGATAAACTCCGCTCCATTCAGCACCACATGTTAATAATGCAATCTTTACCATTAACTTCACCCAATTTAATATTTATATAGTAATGAAACTTTTCTTAGTTTCATCAAAATATATTGTTATCTGATTCTTGGTTTATTTATAAATATCTTCAACTCTAATATTTATATGGAAATTTTTTTATTAATTCTAACATTTTATTTTCAGATATATATTCCTTTGTGCCTATAATCAGCTTTGGTTTTTCTAATATTCTACCAAACAATACTACAGGGCATTTATTTTTTAAAGCAATATCTACTACTTTTTCATATTCTTCCTCTGGAACTGCTATTATATAAGTCCCTAAATATCTTGTAGCCCTTGGATATGGAAGGGACTTTATCTCAGCTCCTTTTTTTGCCTTAATTAACATTTCCAATAAATTCCCTAACCATCCTCCCCTTGATGCATCCTTACATGCGTTTATTTTTATCCCATTCTCTAAGATTTCTAAGTATGTGTCAAATTTTTTCTTTGCTTTATAAATTCTCTCTCCAACATCTCCCTCTACTGGGTCTCCAAGCATAATTAGTAAATCTCCATCTTTAGCTCCTCCATCTTTTATTATCAAATTTTCATCAATCAACTCCCCAAAAACAGCTACTGAAATACAGGATTTCAATTCTTCAACCGTTTGTGTATTTCCCCCAATTATTGGAATATTTAGTCCTATACTTTGTTTTCTTAAACCATCAACAGCCAACTTTATCTCATCTTCATTTTTTGCTTGAATGGCATTTAATGCAAATTTTGGCTCTGCCCCCATTGCTACAACATCACAGGCAGTGTGAATTAAAGCTGTTTTAGCCCCTAATTTTAAAGGATAGGGCCCTTCCATATTAATAACCATGTTTTTTATAACTACTGCATCATCTCCAGCTTTAATTCCACTTTTTAAATCATCAATTAAATCATCAAAGTGCCAAAATGCCTTTCTTGGATAGTTTGTTTCTAATATATGCTCTATAGCCATTTTTAGCTCGTATTCAAAATTTTCCATTTTCACACCAACTTTTTATAAAATTCTTTAGCTTTTTCAATATTTCCAACCTCTTCATAAGTTAAAGCAATAATTTCATATATTTCATAATGATAAAGGTTTATTTCCTTTAATTTTTCAAAACATTCTATTGCTTTCTCATCTTCTCCTAAATAAATGTATATTCTTCCCATAGATTCATAAATCTGTTCTAATTCAAACACATTTGGATTTAATTTTAAAGCTTTCTCAAAATATTTTAGTGCATGTTTATATTTCTTCAATTTGAAGTATGTAAAGGCAACTTTTAAAATTAAATCAATATCATCTGGTTTTAATTCTAAAGCTTTTTTAAAGTAGTTTATCGCTTTTTCACAATCTTCTTCATAATATAACTCTCCCAAATATTCCAATGCTTCTACATCATTTGGATTTAATTCTAAAACTTTTTCAAAGTATTTTATTGAATTTTTATTATCACTCATTAAATAATAGCTCTTTCCCAATCCAAAAAGTGCTTTATAGTTATTTCTATCTTTTTCCGATGCCTTTTCAAAATATTTTATTGCTAAATCTCTTTTATATAGTTTTAATAAAGCATAGCCCTTTTTACATAGAAGTTCTGTATTTTGATTTAACTCTAATGCTTTGTTGTAACAAAATAATGCTTCATAATAAGCTTTCCATAGATATGCTTTATCTCCAAGGTTTTTCCAAAGTTTCCAGTTTTTAATATCTTTATTGCTTAAACTTAAAATACACTCTATTTCACCCAATAATTTATCAATATCTTCATAAAGAGTTGATAACTTATTATATATCAACCTTAAATCATACAAACTCGAATTATTTGGACTATTTTTTGATATTTCTTCTGAAATTTCATTAGCAGTTTCTATTAGCTTATCAATCTCATCAATAAGCATTTCTGTAAGTTCTTTCCCAATCTTTAACCTATTTTTTAAAACATTATTTTTCAATAAGTTTAAAATTTCTAATGTGAAGTTTTTGTCCATTTTAATCGCCATAATTTATTATTATTTATTATTCATTTCTCAATGACTTTATTGGGTCTAATTTTGATGCTTTATATGCTGGATATAATGCTGAAATCAGAGATGTTAAAATTCCAAATATTATGCCAATTATCATATAGAAGATTGCATAATAAGACAGTGAAGTTTTTAACAGATAATGAACAATCAAATACCCAAAGAATAAACTCAAAAATGCCCCAATTAAAGAGCCAATAACTCCCAATATCAACGCTTCATAAAGGAATAAAATTATAATGTCCTTTTTTGATGCTCCAATGCTTCTCATAACTCCAATTTCCGTTGTTCTTTCAACAACACTCATCAACATAACATTTCCAATTCCAATACCAGCAACTAACAATGAAATAGCTCCAATACCCATTAAAAAGTAAGAAACCTTAGTTATAACTCCGTTAATCGCCTCCAATATAGAGTTTAAAGATATTATTATGCATTTTTTCTCTTTTCTGTTTAAAATTTTATCTGTTTCATTTTTTATTTTATCAATATCATTTATATTTTTAACATAGAGGATTATTCTTGAATAATTGTAATTATTTTCTCCATAAAACCTTCTGTATGTTTTTGCCGTTAAAATTAAAGAATTATCTGGGAATAAAAATGTGCTGTTATAAATCCCACATATCCTCAATGAGATATTTTTAATCTCCAATTGATTTCCAACATTAACATCATTAACATTAGAAAAGAACGTATCAACAGCAACAGAAGTGTCAGAAACCTTCACTTTCAAATTTAAGTATTTTATGTCATTTTTATCAATGCCGAAGATGTTTGCGTATGCTTTTCTATTCTTTCCTTTTATATAAACAAAATCAGAAGTAGCATAAACTGGAATAACTTTGCAATTTAAAACTCTCAGTTTTTCAATATCTCTTTTATCAAAAGAAGTATAACCATTTTGATAATTTGGAAAAACAATTATATAGTTAGATATGCTCCCCAAATTTTCCATAATTCCTTGTTTTAATCCTCCTCCTAATATTCCCAAAGAAGATATTGCCGCAACCCCTATTATAATCCCCAATAAAGCTAAAATACTTCTTAACAAATTTCTTTTTAAATTTCTCTTTGCTAATTCAAAATACATACTCTCACTTATTTAATTTGTTATTTTATCCAACTTCTTAAAAAGATTTAAAAGAAAGAAGAATAACATTAATGTCGTATAACCTCTCATGCTTGGGATGTGATTTTCAAAAAATGTTAAGCCCAAAAATAACGTGATTCCTAAAATAAAGGTAATTCCAAAGAATATAGTGAAAAATTTTGCAAAATCCTTAATAATATCTTTTGACGAAAAATATGTCGAAATTGATAAAGATAAGAGAAAACCAATAATATGGATAAAATCATAAAACTCTATAATATGATATTCATCACTCGGATAAGTTATATATTTTCCAATTAAAGAAGAAATGCTTCCATCTACAACCAAAATTATAAAAATATACAACAATATCGCTACTACAACTGCTCTAACTTTATCGAAGTTTGAGATGTTATCTATCATCAAATCCCCTCAATTTTTCTTCCCTCTCAACCTCTCCATCTTTTAAATAAATTATTCTCTCTCCAAATCTCGCAACATTTATATCATGGGTAACAACAACAACGGTTTTTCCATCCTCTTCATTTAATTTTTTTAATAATTGCATTATCTTTTCTCCTGTTTTGCTATCTAATGCTCCAGTTGGCTCATCCGCCAATATAATTGGTGGGTTGTTTGCCAAAGCCCTCGCTATAGCAACTCTCTGTTGTTGCCCTCCACTCAACTGATTTGGTTTGTGATTGGCAAATCTCTCCTCCAACTCTGCCATCTTTAAGCATTCTAAAGCTCTCTTCCTCCTCTCTTCTCCGCTCATTGCTCCCCTATATTTAAAAATCAGTGGAAGTTCAACATTTTCTAAGGCAGTTAATAAAGGAATTAAGTTGAATTGCTGAAAGACAAAACCAATTTTATCTCTTCTAATTTTTGTTAATTCATCATCATCTAAGTCATTGGTCTTTATATTATCAATATAAACCTCTCCCTCTGTTGGTTTGTCTAAACAGCCAATAATATTTAACATTGTTGATTTTCCACTGCCAGAAGGACCCATAATCGAAACAAACTCTCCCTCTTTTATATTCAGATTTACATTTTTTAGAGCATAAATAATTTCTTCTCCCATTTTGTATGTTTTTGTTACATTTTTGAGTTTAATCATAAATTCCCCCTAAGAATTTTTAAATTATTTCGTTAATTACTATTTTCTTAGGAATGCCTTTAATTTTTAATATTGTTTGATTTTTGTCCTTATTAGTTGTTTTTTCAATCTCTTCCCAGCTATAAAATGCAATACCCTCAATCAATATCCCTTTTTCGTAGATTCTTATCCTATAGGTTTTATAAAACTCAGAAATTGTAAATGCCACTATAAATATAAAAAATAAAACTGCACTGTTATAAAAAGTCCCAGAGAAGTATATAAATCCAGCATATCCTAAAACTAACATTAATCTTAAAATTTTATAAACTCTATTTCCAAATATTCTCTTAACTTCTTTTTTAAGCCGTCCTTTATCTATCTTTAATATTTTTCTTGAGATATAGATTAAAATTAAAGTAATTCCTACTAAACTTCCAAAAGCCAGCAGTATAAATAGCAGTATTGATTTAGTAATTAAAAGTATGGATACGATTGACGCGAGTATTAAAGCCATTCCAATATAAAAATAAAATGGATTTATTCCTTTCATAATATCACTTTTTCTTTACGAATCCCCTATAAATTAAATAAACTACTCCAACACAGAACAATATAGCTATTCCAACAACTAAATAATTAATTCCTCCATTATTATTAGTCTTTAAGGAAACCACTTCTTTACTGATTTTTACTGTTTTATATATGGTTATTAGGTTGTTATCTTCATCTCTATAGCTTATTTTAAGTGGAATTTCATTTACATTTCCATTAATTTGGCAGTGCAGTTCAAAACTACCATAATCATCTGGATTTAATGTTCCAACGAAGTAGTTTTCATACGGCTTTTTTGGAATGATGTTTTTTGTTTTTTCTATTGAGATTAAGACGCTCTTTGCCTTTCCAGTTCCAATGTTGTCAATATCTCCAGTTATCTTTATTTCGTTAAATGAACTTTCTATATCAATCCCACTTAAAACCAAATCTGCCTTTCCTACAACATTTATTGTTAGATTTTTCTCAATCTGATTGTTATCGAAATATATAACTATAGGAATTGAAGTAACTCCCTCTTTATCTACTTTTATTTGGAAAGTTAGATTTTTTGTCTCTCCTTTTTTGATGAATATAGATTTTTGGTTATTTCCAATAAAGTATTTACTTATTTGAACAACAAATAAAGAATCTTTATAATTATTTTTTATTGAAATTGTTAGATTTTCTATCTTTCCAACTGTAATAGTTGGGTTTTTTATATTTATTGAAATTAACTCATTTGGGAATACATTGAAGGTTAAAATTCCAGTTTCTTCAACTATGTTTTTATTTTGATACGTTAAGGTCTCTGTTTTTGAGTCCCCTTCTATTGTCTCTGATTTTTGGGTTAATTCCAACAAATTATAAGGGTTCTTGTAAGATATTTTGTAATTTATAGAATAAACTCCTTCTTTTTTGGCAAAGATAGTTAGTGGAATGTATGTAGATGTCTTTGAACCCAAGGCAGATATTGTGAAAGTATTATCTCCTAAAACCATTAAATTATTCGAGTTTTGAAATTCTATTTTTATATTTTCAGCAGTTCCTGTTCCTTTATTTGTCAATAGTAAGAGAATTTGATTATTACCAACTTTTAGTATATTATTAGTGGTTTCTATAACTAAGTTTGCCTTTCCTCTCACTGGAAGGGTAAAAATTCTATTTTCAGAATATTGCTGATTACCTTTTGTATAGTTGCAATAACCTGTTATCTTATAATCATAATTTGGTGCATTAGGATTTATTTTTATTATTAAGTGAGCTACACCATACTCATAAGGAAAAAGATGTCCAATCCATTGCTTTCCTCTAATAATCTCTATGTTTTCTTTGGATATTTGATTTGTTGGTTCTATATATACAACTGTATTATTGATTTCTTTGTCTGATTCTATTGTTATATATAAATCATAGGTTTTAGATGGCTCCAAGTATTGAGCGTTATAATCAATATTTTTGAAGGTTATATAGGCAGAAACCTGAGATAAAAGAAATAGGAAGATAAAGATGATAAATAAGTTTTTTAATCTCTTCATCTTTTTCCCTCATTTTATAGTAACTTTAATACACTGTATAGTTGATACAAACCAAATATAACTGTTGGAATTAGTGCAGTTATAAACGCATTTCTTGTTGTGAGATTTCTCGCATATAATAGGCAATAGGTATTGTTATTAAAGCTCCAACTATATTTGGAAGGAATCCATAGCCAGTAAAGGATAATGTTTTCTTAAAGCTTCCTTCTCCTTTGAATATCATTGAAATGAGATGCATAAATCCAGCTATAATTAACCATGCAACAATTCCACCAATAAATGTGGATATTAACGCAATAATCTTGGTAAATGCCAATACTTGCTGATACTGTGGAGGAAAGATTTTGTATATAATTGAAGTTGATATGTAGGCAGAAATTGCTATCAATATGGAAAAGATTAAAACAATTAAAAATGGTTCTTTTAGAGAGATTTCTTTTTGAGAGAGTTTTTTGAAGAAAGTGTCTGGATTTGTTAAAGCTTCTATTAAATTCATTAGTATCACCTATTAGATTTTTCAATGATTGTATTTGTTACTTCAACTATTTAAATCTTACGTTAGTAGATAAGTGGCTATCTTTGGAGTGATATAAACTTCAATAAAAGCGGCTATAACGATTAGAATTATTGAAATTAGAGATAATTTTAAAAAGTCCTTAATATCTTCTTCTGTAAGTGGTTTTTCTTTTTTATCTAATAAGTAGAGAGTTACTTTGTAAGGAATTTTAAAACCTGCTACTGCTGATATTAACATTGCTGAGATTTCGAATATTCCGTGTGGAAGAATTAAAGCGGTTATTAATTTTAACGGTTCGTTAGTTAGGGAAATAGAACCAATTAAGACACCAACATTAAAACCGTTGAATATTAGATTTATAAAAGTAGATAATCCAAAAGTTATAGAACCAGCCAACATTAGGAAGATAACTTTTAAGTTGTTTGTTAATATTGAAGGAAAGTTAAACTGTATATTGGGTATATAGTTGGATAAATCCTTATCGTTAATTTTTGATAAGTTGTTTATTGAGATAAATCCAAAAATAAAACCCAATGAGAAGAGCATTAGAGTTAAGATTATTGGTATTTTCATGGTTTCACAATTGTTAAAGTTATTATTTATTTTATCATCATTATTGTATAGTATAGTGTTCTAAGTAGTACCTCTTATTTTATGTAATAATATTGTCCTACATACTAATGAACCAAAGATAAATAAAGGTACAAAAATTGCACAGAATGTAAAGAAAATCTGAAATATAGCAGTAAAACCATAATATAATAATTGCTTATTTAATAATATAATCAGTAATAATAACGAATAGAATATCGAAACCATCACTTCGTATTGTGCAATTTTAAATATAGTTTTTAATCCATTATTCTCTAATATATCTCTTTTTAATTCTTCAGTAGATATCCTACATATTTTATTATAAAGAGCAAATGATGTAATAAACCCAGCAAATATAGATAAAACAATCAATTCTACTATCTGGCGATATACAAAATTCAAATTAAATTTATTAAATGTAAATGTAGTATCAAGTACAAGTATAAGCATGAAAGGCATAACCAAACATAAGACCAACGCTAAATAAGTGAAAGACAATATACCATTTAATTTCTTTTCAAAGTTCATGTATTATCACCCATTATATCACCTAAAAAATATCAAAAAATTATTAAAATTAAAAAAGAAAAACATTTTTAAGCTAATACCGTAGTACTAAACACAACAGTAAATACTCCAGAAGCCAATCCTGCAGGACCTAATGCAGCAGAAATAGCCGCTCCAGTAATAGCTGAATCCGCAGCTACAAGATAACACTGCTGAGCTGTATCAATATCTCCTACATAGTATTGATAATACAATCCAGCATCTCCCAAAGCTATTGGCTCAGCCACTAAAGCCCCTATCATACTTACTAAAATCACTGCCCCAAAAATCTTATATACTCCCTTCTCTAAAAATTTCATATTGCCACCTCTTAAGGTGGTTGTGTAGGCACTGGCTCAGCTCCATATAGGGAGCGTCATCGCCAACTATTCTTTAATTTTTTGTATGGTGCCCCTATTATTTTCCACATTTTTCACAAATGTAATAATACAAAACCTCTATATATATTATGATTTAAAGTTAAATAGTAAATTATATATGTTAAAATTTTTAACTTATTAGAATTTTTAATAATAAAACAATTATAACTTTAAAAAAGTAAATTATTTTTAACTATTTTATAATTTTATATCAAAAAATGAAATATAACATAATCAATATTATTTAAACACGATTAAAATGCATTGGTGAAATAATGAACATCTTAAGGAGAGGAAGATTAGGAAATTCAATAAAAGAAGATGTAGCAAAATACACAACAAGCTTAAGCTTTGATAAGGAGATTTTTGAAGCGGATATCTTATGCGACATAGCTCACGTAATAATGCTCTATGAACAAGGTATAATAAAAAAGGAAGACGCAAAAAAGATTATTGAAGGGTTAAAAGAGATTTATAAAAAAGGAATGGAAAATCTCAACTTAGACCCTTCCTTGGATGATATACACATGGTCATTGAAAGTGAGCTAATTAAAAAACTTGGTGAAGATGTAGCAGGAAGAATGCACACTGGAAGAAGTAGAAATGATGAAGTAGCAACAGATTTAAGAATTGCATTAAGAGAGAAGGTCTTAATAATAGCTAAATCTTTAATTAAGATGTTAAAAGATATTTTAGAATTAGCTGAGAAACATAAAGAGACATTAATCGTTGGATATACACATTTACAGCATGCTCAGCCAGTAACTTTTGCTCATCATTTGCTTAGCTACGTTTCAGCAATTGAAAGAGATATTTTAAGATTGTTAGATGCTTACAAAAGAATAAATATTTCTCCATTAGGTTGTGGAGCAATGGCAACAACTGGATTTAAGATAAACAGGGAGAGAACTAAAGAATTATTGGGCTTTGATGCTTTGATAGAGAATTCAATGGATGGTGTTTCAGCAAGGGACTTTATATTAGAGACAATGGCTGACTTAGCAATATTAGGAACAAACTTATCAAAAATCTGTGAAGAATTGATTTTATTCTCAACCTATGAATTTGGAACTATTGAGATTGCTAATGAGTTCTGCTCAACATCTTCAATAATGCCTCAAAAGAAAAACCCTGATGTGGCGGAGATAGCGAGAGCTAAGCTATCCAAATTAAATGGAAATTTGGTTACTGCATTAACAATATTAAAAGCTCTACCAAATACTTATAATAGAGATTTACAGGAAATAAGCCCACATTTATGGGATAGCGTTTATACAACAATAGACACAATAAAAATGGTTCATGGAATGCTAAAAACAATAAAAATTAATAAAGAGAGAATGGAAGAATTAGCTAAAGCAAACTACTCAACTGCAACAGAATTGGCAGATACTTTGGTTAGAGAGACAGGAATTCCATTTAGAACAGCACATGGCATTGTTGGAGAAGTTGTTAGAAGAAGTATAGAAGAAAAAAAGGATATGATTGAAGTTATCTATGAAGTTTTAGAAAAATACAATTTGAAAGTTGATGAGGAGAAGATAAAAAAGGCATTAGACCCTTATGAGAATGTTAAGATGAGAGATGTTATAGGGGGCCCTGCTCCAGAAGAAGTTGAAAAAAGGATAAAGGTATTTAGGGAGAGATTAGACAGATATGAAAAAGAGGTTGATGAGAAATTGCAGAAGATAAATAAAGTTAAGGAGATACTTTTATCCTATGAAATTTAATTTATTTTTATTTGCATTTTATCAAAGTAATGATAAAATCATATATTTCCAAACATAAACTGCCATTAAAGCCCATATTGCCACTAAAATATACCCTTCTTTTTTTCTTAATTTATAGTTAGATAGTGGATAAAAAGCCCTAACCCCAGCTGGTGTCATTGTATCTCCAACTAAATGAGATAAATATCCAAAAACAACTGGTAGTATATAGTATAAAGCTCCATTAACATTTATATTTGGATTTAAAATATCCAAAACAGCCCATGCAAACACAGCAAAAATCATAACTCTACCAAGTAAAACCTCATTGGTAACCATTAATAGAGATATCAGTCCAGCAAAAACTGATGAGATAAATGAGAGTTTGTAAGCTAAATATCCCAAAATAGAGGATACAAATAACAGAGACCAAAATGTATGTGTTAAACCTCTATGATCTGAAAAATATGGAATTAAGTATATTAGAAGAATTAAAACCCCCAAAATAAATAAATCAACATTAAATAGATGTTTATCAAAAAAATACAGTAAAATATTTATAAAAACAATCCCTCCAGATATTAAAAGCCCTCTTTTAACAATATCCTCCTTAACATCATGGTCTAAATCTGGATACAAGGCTCCAGCTAAAGCTAAAAATATCTGTTCTGGTGAGGAGATAAAAGGCAATCCAAAGATAATTCCTAAGATTGTATGTCCCTTCCAATTCATAAAAACCCCTTATATTTTTATTTTTTTATTTTATTTACCCAATTACAACCTCTCCCTCTTTTAATCCAATAGTATTTAGTCCTTTAACAACTGATTCTTTAATAATTTCTTTTTTCCTTCTTAATAGATATAGTTTTATGTTTAAAGTTATCAAATCCTTAGTAATTTTACCAACTGCCTCAAATTTAATAAGATTTTTAAGTAAATCATACTTATCAACGTTAAATAGTTTTGAAGCATTAAGAATTTCAATTCCTACAACATCACCATTTTCATCAAAATCGATTAAAATATCATCTAAATCCAAAGTTTTTTTAGATTTTGCCCCCTCTTTATAAACTAACAAATTATCATTTTCATAATCGTAATCTATTTTAACTTTCATTATTTTTCCCTCCTTTTTCTATCTTGTGGAAATATTGTAATTAAATTTATTTGCAATGGTTCAATTGACTTTATGCTCATAACTACAACAACATCATGTTTTTCATCAAACTCATAATATACCTTAAAAATTTATCATCCTTCTGCTTTAATATCCCAACTGGTTTATTTTTAGTTAAAATTTCAAATAGCTCTTCTTCATTTGGTATATTATCTTCTCTAAGTTCAATTCTAATTTCAAAGTGTTTGGTTTTCTTAAAATTTTCCTTTGTAGCATTAGATAGATAATTAAGAAATTCATCAATATCCATTAACTTCACCATCTCAAAATCAAAATTTTAAATCAAAAGCTCAACCTTACTATCTCTAAGCTTATTTAATATCTTCAAGGCAATATTTGGGATAAAGGTTGTTATATATGCTTTATCTGCCTCTAATACCTTCTTATCATCTCCATTGCATGGATAAGCATTGATTCCTGCCTCATTTAAAATTTTGATAGTGGCTTTCTCCACCCAACTATCAGTATCTGAAATATAAACCTCCTCTGCTTTTTCAGCAATTGCCCAACTTATATATCTCCCCCCAATCAATCCAACCTTTTCAGCTGAAATATCATCAATAGTTTTATTTATCTTCAATTTTTTGCATAAATTACTCTCCTTTATAGCCGCCCAGTGTGCATCTCCTAAATAAAACCCTCCAATGCTGTAAGGGTAAATATTCCCTTTCAAAAACCTATTTCCTAAGGCAATTGCTTTAACCATATCTTTATCAATAAATGTTGCATTGACATTTCCTGCTCTTATTTCCTCTTTAATTATTCTCATAACTCTTCTCAATCCAAAATTCCCTCTCTTTGCAGTTTTTGGGCTATAGCCGCACATATACCCATGATGATTTAATGGAAAGCCAGTTAATATTGTATTTAGCCCACTCCTTAAACCAACTCTGCATTCATCCTCATAAGCTCCATTTGTTGCCACAACTCCTCCTTTAACCAAAATCCTTGAGACAGCTATAGCCTTAGCAAAAGCCTTCAACCTATTCTTAGCCCTATTAAATGGAGCACCTTCAACAACAAACACATCAACATCTAAATCAATGCATGCTTTAATTCCAGTTATTAAATCATCATATCCATCTCCAATGTGGAAAATGCCTTCTAATCCCTTACCATACTTTTTAGCTGTCTCTGCAACAATCTTCATCTCTTCTAACGGAGCTGCATGCTCCTCTCCACCCTGCTCCTCAACAACATTTATACAGAGGGTTGATGCTAACTTTATCCAATCTTCAAATTCATCTGCATGCTCTTTCTCCTTCTCTATCAATCTCTTATGAATTCTATTTCTTGGACAACCTTTAAATGGTGGTCCTTTAAAGTAACAATCCCCATAACAGTGAGTTATCTCCTTTGGAAACCTCATAGGTCCATACATTCCAAAGTGGTCTATATCTATTGGCACATCAACATTTTCTAAAACCATTTTTAAAACTTCTATTGGCTTTAAACCCTCTTTTTCAGCAATATCTGCTACCGCATAACTGCATATATGAATTGGAAATCCCATATAATCGGTTAATATACAATTTTCAATAAACTGAATTAATGTTAATGATGATGAACACGGCCCCACAGCAATCTCAACCAAATCACACCCCATTGGGAATGTTCTTAAATTACTACCCAATTTTTGAATCTCTTCCAAGGATAAATCATCAACTGCATCAACAATCTCAATTATGTCGCTTTCTTTTAATTTTTTCTCATTTAGTTTTTTTATAATCAGTTTTCTTAGCTCTAATGCTGAATCTAAGCTATTAACTGCCTCTTTAATGAGTTCTCTCATAAAAATCCCTCAATTTATTTATAACAACCTTTTAAGAAAGGTTGATCAAAATGGATGCATTGCCTCGCTTTGCTCGGCAATCAGATGAAATTCCCTTGGAATTTCATTACTCATCTCGTTTCACTCGATGATGCCTCTTCCATTAGCATTTATTTATTGAGGTATTTCTGAATCGATTGTATAATTTGCAGATATCTATCTTCAATCCTCTCAACTAACCCTAAATCATAGTTGTGTGTTTTTAAGATTATAATGTTTTCTATATTTTTCCCATCAAACAAATAATCTGGAATTATTAAAATACCATTATCAGAGATTTCTAAGCCTAAATCTTCAACAACCTTTCTAATAAACTCTGTTTTTGGATTAACTTTTACATTCAAATCTTTAACCAATTTTTTTATTTCTTTTTCTTTATTTTTTAGGAATTCTATTGATTTATCTATTTTTCCTTCCTTTCCTATGCCTAATTTTTTTAATTCTTCTAAACTCTTAATTAAATCCATAAAAGTTGCTGATTTAACTTCAAAAATCTCCGATTCTGGATTTAGCTTTTTAACTCTCTCCTTATATCCCTTAGATATAATTAAAAAATCACAATCAACTTTGGTATTGTAGGGATTAACTATCTCATACTCTTCCAAACCTATCAAATCAGCAATCTCTTTATACATCTTTGTTATTCCAATTTTCATAGTTCCACGTATCAACTGTTTTATTCAAAACTATCTCTTTTTGATTTCTTTCAGCTATAAACCCCCAAAAAATTTATTTACCTCTTGCATTCTATCACCAACTTATCAATCTTTAAAATCAGCCTATCATTTAAATCCTCTTTACCAACCTCCCCCCATTTATAAAAGCCCAATGGATTAATAAAAACCCCATTTTCATAAAATTCTACAATAACATCTCCAACAACTATTGAAATAATTATAAAAAACGCAGAAATCGAATATAAAACAAATTTAGTATATGGATTTATGTTTAATGATACTAAGTTTCCAAAAAGATAAAAATTAATCCCAACAATAAACAATAAAACTTTCAAAATTTTATATTTTTTATTTAAAATCTTTAATTTTGTGTATTTTTTAATTAATTTTCCTTTATTTTTTCCAGCAATTGATTTAATAAATAATCTAATTAAAATAATGGAAATCGGCAATAAACATATCAAAATGACTCCCGAAGTTATGATTATTGTTTTTAGACCTAATCCGAATGTTAGATACACTAAGCCAAAAATAAAAAATTCAACAAATATTACACTACCTAAGATAAATGGATAGGCTAAATAAACACTTTCTCCCCTCATAGTTCCACACTTATTATTTTCCATAAATCTTCAAATAATTCTCATACCTTCTCCAATCCAACTTTGGCTTTAATCCCAAATCCATAATCATCTTAACAACTTCCTCCAAATTCCCAGTTTTTGGATTTCCAACTCCCTTTACGTTCATTGGATGATTTTTAGGAATAACCGTTGCTACATTACTCGCCCCTCCAAATAATGCAAACTGCACCAACTCAGCCCCTATAGTTGGTGTTGGTGATGTAATCCTTATATTTGGAAATATCAGCCTTGTTATAGCTATCGTCTTTGCCTGCTCCAAAGCAGAACATTTTGGATGATTCTCCATAGGAGTTCCTTTGTAAGGGTTGAAACCCATTATTGGAATTTCCCCAACATTTAACTCATTTTTTAAATAAAATAAATGCTCTACTCTATCCTCATAACTCTCCCCAATACCAATCAATAAGCCAGTAGATAACTCAATATCATATTTATTAACTAATTTACAAACCCTTATTCTATCTTCCAACTCCTCTCCCGGCTTAACCTTTTTAAAAAGATTCTCATTTATTGTTTCTAAATTACAACATATTGTATCAATTCCATATTTTTTAAGTTCTTTAATAGATTCCTCTGTTAAATCAGCCCCTGCATTAACTAAAACTTCCAAGTTTGTGTATTTTTTAACTATCTTTAAAGCTCTTATTACTTCTTTTCCTTGATAACCATGTGCAGAAGAGCAACTAACTCTTTTTATCCCACTCTCTTCAATGGCTATTGCTGATTTTTTTATCTCCTCATCTGTTAATCTAAACGGCTCATAATAGCCCTCTTTTGAAGTTCCGGCAGCAAAACCGCAATATAAGCATTTAGGATTCACATGGCAGATGTTGGTTATGTGAATTGTTGATGTGATCTCAATCTTCTTCTTAAAATAATCCCTAACCCTTGAGGCAATGTCAAATAGCTTTAAATAATCTCTCCAATTGTCTATTTTAAATAATTTTAATGCCTCATCTTCATCTATAAGCCCATTTTTTATAAATTCGTTATATTTTCTTCTACTTTCTAAAAATTCTTTAAACTCTTCTTCAATTTTTCCAAATACCATTAAATCACCAGATATTTTTACTTTACTTATTTTATAAGTATATTTCACACTTTTATATTTTATTTTGCATTAATATTAATAATAATTTTTAATATTTTCTGACTTTAATATTTTTAATGTATTTTTTTGCAAAAAAAGAAACAATTTTCCTGTAAATTTTTTAATGAATTTTTATAGAAAAAATGAAAAATTATCTTATAAAAAATAAAAAATTAGAAATTAAGTTAAATTACAATTTATTTTGATTTAAATTTTACCTATCCCTTTATTTATTCCTTTTGAGACATTATTTCACATTTTGTTTTTCCTTCTTCTTCAACTACTTTGTGTTTTTCTAAGACCTTTAAAGCAGTTGGTAAGATCTCTGCCAATGGACCAAAGCACATACTATCAGCGGTTCCCAATAAAGCAGCTGGGTCTAACGCCTCCTCCATGTTTGCTATTCCCTTCTCCTTCATTAAGTTGTGAATTTGTGTTAAAGCTTCATCAGCCATCATCTGAGCGAAGTCAGCTGGAGCTCCTAAGATCTTTGTAACTGCATCTCTGTATGCTAATAAACCAGCATAAACTGTTGCTGTAACTGCTGAACACATATCACAGACAGGACCAATCAAGTTAGCTGGCATTTTAAATGCTTTTCCTCTTGCAATTTTACCTATTTCATATAATTTATTAACTGCCTCTTCACTTGCATAACCTTCTGCGATATAAACTTGTCCCTTCATCTCTGGAACACATCCGGGGTGGTATGAGGTGATGTTTAAATCCTCTCTTCCCAAGTCTTTAAAGATTTTAGCAAACTTTGTTGTTGGGATTGTACATGCGTGGGTTACAATAGCTCCTTCTGGAATTGCATCTGCAAATTTCTTAATAATGTCTGGCTGTTTGTTTCCTTTTGGTAACCATGTAATTACAATATCTGCTCCCTCAACTGCCTCTCTATCATCTGATGTTACTTTTAAACCAACATCCTCTGGATGGACTAAGTGGATACATGCCTTTGGTGGTTTTGGCAACTCTTTTGCCTTTGCCTTAACAACTTCTCTAATCTTTGGCATTATGCTCTCTGGGTTTCCAGATAAGTGAGCTTCCATGACTTCTTTTGGGTCAAATTCATCAATAACAACTAATCCTGGTTCTTCAGCAAAGCATGGGTCTGAAACAATAACTTCTTTAACATCAGGAACTAAGTGTAAAAGCTCAGCTCCATAGGTTATAGAAGAGTGTGTTAAAGCAATTTCTGGTTTTCCTACTTCTTTAGCAACTTCACAAGCTCTCATAAAATTGGTTATTCCTGCTGCTGCGTGGGTTCTGTAACATCCAGCTCCTAAGATTGCTATTTTCATCCTCTCACCTTTTTGTTAATATTGTGAGTGACTTTGGTAATATTATTGTTATGTTTGGTAATATATAAAATTATCTATTTGGTTCTAAGTAGTAAATAGCCATAAATAAGTATTATCAATGATATTATATTTTTTAATAGCCAATATCAAAAATTAAATATAGGCTAAAAGAAATCCATAGTCATTTTAAAAAGTTCTGTATTAAAAGGCATTTATAAAAACCAAGGGGCTTTTATATCCATTCCTTAATAAATTGTGAATAGTTTTGAAAATGACTATAAAATAGCGATACATCTGATAGGTGAGGCATCAATGTCAAATATCTTCAAAGGTAGTCCTAAAAAATAAAAACTCTTACCAACTAAATTCTTCAGATTTTCATTTAGATTTTCAATAATTAAAATATTATTGGATAAGAGCCTTTTATGCTCCTCAAATCCACCAATTGTGCAAGCATCTATACCAACACATTTTATGTTGCTTTTAATAATATCATCTAAAAATGGTATTTCTGGAATTTTCTCAAAATATTCATCTCTACCCCAATATTTTGAAAATCCGGTATAGATTAACAAAATGTCACATGCGGGTAATTTATTTCTTTCAAAATCATCTAAAGATATGCAATACCCTTTTCCCTTAATAATTCCATCTTTAAATGGAATCCTATTTTCCAATCCAACATGTTTTGGATAATCTATGTGTGTGCAGAGATGAGAACCCATGATTATTTCTGATACTATAAACCCATCTATCTTTTTCTCAATAATTCTCAGTTCTGGGTCTCCAGGATACGGAAAATTGATTAGAGTTTGAGTTAAATCTAAGATTTCCATATTTTCACTTCAGTTTTATATATTTAAATGTATTTTCATTAAGTATATATACCTCTTCAATCCACATATATATAAAGTTTTCGAAAACTATATATAGTAGTTATGAATAAAGATAAATCAGCATATATAGRGGGAGCAATTTGAAAGTAGAGATACTTCACAAAACGCCAAAGGGTTTCTTAATAGCCAGAGGAAAGAGAGAGATAAAGATTGGTTCAGTAGTTATTTTTAAGAACAAAAAGATTGGTAAGGTAGTTGATATTTTTGGCCCAGTTGCTAAGCCCTATATAAAAATACTCCCTATTAACAAAGATATAGAAGTTTCTGGAACTGCATATATAAAAAACGATAAATCTAAATATAAAAATACTGAGAAGAAAAATTAAATTTAAATGGTGTGGCTTATGGAGGCTCTCAAAACCAAAGAAAATGAAACAACAAAAGAAAAAAAACTCACAACAAAAGTTGAAAAATCTGAAAAAAAAGAAGAAAATGTTAGAGAGGAAGAGATTGTTTGTCCAATTTGTGGTAGTAAAGAAGTTGTTAAAGATTATGAAAGGGCTGAAATAGTCTGTGCTAAATGTGGATGTGTTATCAAAGAAAAATTATTTGATATTGGACCAGAATGGAGGGCATTTGACCATGAGCAAAAGATTAAAAGATGTAGAGTTGGAGCTCCTATGACTTATAGTGTTGATTACAACGAACCAATAATCATTAAAGAGAATGGAGAAATAAAAGTTGTTAAAATTGGAGAACTTATAGATAAAATTATTGAAAACTCAGAGAATATTAGAAGAGAGGGCATCTTAGAGATAGCAAAATGTAAAGGTATTGAAGTTATTGCCTTTAACAGCAATTACAAATTTAAATTCATGCCTGTTTCGGAGGTTTCAAGGCATCCAGTTAGTGAGATGTTTGAAATAGTTGTTGAAGGGAATAAAAAGGTTAGAGTTACCAGAAGCCATAGTGTCTTTACCATAAGAGATAATGAGGTAGTTCCAATAAGAGTTGATGAGCTAAAAGTTGGAGATATATTAGTTTTAGCAAAAGAATTGCCGAATATTGAAGAAGATATTGAAATAGATAAAAAATTTAGTAAAATATTGGGTTACATAATTGCGGAAGGTTATTATGATGACAAAAAAATTGTATTATCTTATGATTACAATGAAAAAGAGTTTATAAATGAAACAATTGATTATTTCAAATCTTTGAATTCGGATATAACCATCTATAGTAAAGATTTAAATATTCAAATTGAAGTAAAGAATAAAAAAATTATCAATTTACTAAAAAAATTGAGAGTTAAGAATAAAAGAATTCCCTCTATAATCTTTAAATCTCCTTATGAAATAAAAAAATCATTCATAGATGGGATATTTAATGGTAAAGATGCAAAAGTATTTGTCTCAAAGGAGTTGGCTGAAGATGTTATATTCTTACTTTTACAAATAAAAGAAAACGCCACCATTAATAAAAAGAGTATAAATGATATTGAAGTTTATGAGGTAAGGAGAATAACAAATATATATACCAATAGAAAACTCGAAAAACTTATAAACTCTGATTTCATATTCTTAAAAATTAAAGAGATTAATAAGGTAGAGCCAACCAGTGGATATGCCTATGATTTAACTGTTCCAAATGCAGAAAACTTCGTTGCTGGATTTGGAGGATTTGTATTACACAACACCATCCACGATAAAGGTTTATCAACAGTTATTGATTGGAGAAACAAAGATAGTTATGGAAAGGATTTATCTGCAAATAAGAGAGCCCAACTCTACAGATTAAGAAAATGGCAGAGGAGAATTAGAGTCAGTGATGCTGCAGAGAGAAACTTAGCATTTGCCCTGTCAGAATTAGATAGAATTACATCAAAGCTCGGACTACCAAGACATGTAAGAGAGAATGCCGCTATAATTTATAGAGGGGCTGTTGAGAAAGGATTAATAAGAGGAAGAAGTATTGAAGGAGTTGTTGCAGCCGCTATATACGCTGCTTGCAGAAGATGTAGAGTTCCAAGAACTTTAGATGAAATTGCCGAAGCATCAAGGGTGGATAGGAAAGAAATTGGAAGAACTTACAGATTTTTAGCGAGAGAATTAAATATAAAATTAACCCCAACAAATCCAATTGATTATGTGCCAAGATTTGCATCTGAACTTGGATTGCCTGGGGAAGTTGAGTCCAAAGCTATACAGATATTGCAACAAGCGGCTGAAAAAGGATTAACAAGCGGTAGAGGCCCTACTGGTGTTGCTGCTGCAGCAATATATATAGCAAGCGTTCTTCTTGGCTGTAGAAGAACTCAGAGGGAAGTTGCTGAAGTTGCTGGAGTGACAGAAGTAACAATAAGAAATAGATACAAGGAACTAACCGAGCATTTGGATATTGATGTAACTCTGTAGATATTATAAATAGTTAGCTAACTTTTTGTGTAGTTAAACCTTGATAATTAAAAATCAGTTAATTTTTGTTAATTTTTACGTAATATTAATAATCTGGTGGTTTGTAATGGGGATATTAGACAAAATACAGAAAAAATCTGAAAAAATTGAAAAAGAAAAAAAATCTGAAACAGTGATTCCAAGTGATACTAAACTCAAACCTATAGAGCCCCATCCAACTATTAATAAAAAGGCAACAGTTGGAAATGATGAAACCATATTAGATACTTACAGTATAAAAATTGATGAAATAGAAATGGAAGTAGTAATTAAAAGAGAGGAGGGTTATATTTATTATTTAGTCCCTGAAATTGACAAAATTAATATGTCTCTCTCAAAACTTACAAAAGACCACTTAAATCATATAAAATCTCAAATCAGTGATTTGGGTCTAATAGAATATGACCAAATAAGAGAGTATTTAACAAATTTCTCCATGAGATATAATTTGGCTATTCCGTATATCGACTCATTAGCAAAATTCTTTTATTTAGTAATTGGAAGGCTTGGTTTATTAGAAGTTCCACTAAATGATGATAGATTAGAAGAGGTTATGGTTAATGGTTACAATGTTCCAGTTTTTGTATTTCATAGAAAACATCAGATGTGTGAAACAAATATCGTGTTAGATAGAAATGAAGTTGATAGGATTATTGAAAGTATTGCAAATTTAGTTAATAGACCAATAGATTCAAGAGTTCCAATGCTTGATGCTTTCCTACCAGATGGAAGTAGAGTGAATGCTACCACAGCAGATATAACTATGAACGGAGCTACATTAACAATAAGAAAATTCTCAAAAAATCCATTAACTGTCATCGATTTAATAAACTTTGGAACTTTGGATATCGACACTGCCGCTTTTTTATGGCAAGCTGTTGAGGGTTACTTTGGAGCAAAACCTGCAAACACTTTAATAGCTGGGGGAACTGGTTCTGGAAAAACAACTTTATTGAATGTCTTATCCCTATTCTCAATGTACAATGAAAGAATCATAACTATTGAAGACACCCCAGAGTTGCAGATTCCTCATAAGCATGTTATAAAGATGGTTACAAGACCTGCAAGACCTGGAATGCCAGAATATGAAGTTACAATGGATGATTTAATTAAGAACGCTCTAAGAATGAGACCTGATAGGATTTTTGTTGGAGAGGTTAGAGGAAAAGAAGCTCATTCATTGTTAGTTGCTATGAACACTGGACACGATGGGGCTTTAGCTTATGATGAACCTATTTATTTATCCGATGGGAATATAATAAACATTGGAGAGTTTGTGGATAAATTCTTTAAAAAATACAAAAACAGTATAAAAAAAGAAGATAATGGATTTGGGTGGATAGATATTGGAAACGAAAACATATATATCAAAAGTTTCAATAAATTATCATTAATTATTGAGGATAAAAGAATATTGAGAGTTTGGCGAAAAAAATATTCTGGAAAATTGATTAAAATAACTACCAAAAACAGGAGAGAGATTACACTAACCCACGACCATCCTGTTTATATATCAAAGACAGGAGAAGTTCTTGAAATAAATGCTGAAATGGTAAAGGTCGGAGATTATATTTACATTCCAAAAAATAACACTATAAATTTAGATGAAGTAATTAAAGTAGAAACCGTTGATTATAATGGACACATATATGACCTAACAGTTGAAGATAATCACACATATATCGCTGGAAAAAACGAAGGTTTTGCTGTCTCAAACTGTTCTGGAACATTACATGCTAATAGTGCAGATGAAGCCATTTTAAGATTAACAAGCCCACCAATGAATGTTCCAAAGATTATGTTAACAGCATTAAATTTTATTATAAATCAGCAAAGGATTAGAAGAGCTGGAAAAACGATTAGGAGGATTCTTGGAATTGTAGAGATTGTAAAAGGTGGTGGTGAAGGTCATGAATTTGCTAAAACTACCCTTTACGAATACAATGGTTTAAAAGATAGTTTAGAAAGAAGAGGAATTTGTATGTGGGAAGAAGAAGTTTGTGAAATAGCGGGGATTACTAAAGAGGAATTATTAAGAGACAGAGAAAATAGGAAAAAGGTTTTAAGTTACTTGTACAAAAATAATATTAGAAAACTTGAAAATGTCTCTGATTACATAATGAGGTACCAGGTAGATCCAGAAAAACTTCTGAGATCGATAAGATGATATTACCTACTTGGTGAATTAAATGAAAGGAATTTTTGAAAAACTAAAGAGAAGAATCGATATACTATTATATAAGTTGGGTATAAGACCACTTAGTATAGAAACTTTAAAAGAGTTGAAGGAATCAAGAAAAGAAAGAGAAGTTCTTGAATTCTATGATGTTTATATGGAACCAGAAGAGTTTGTTGATATAGAAAAATATGAATTTATACTATATGAAGGAGATATCGTTGGTAAAACAGCAGAATCATTGTCAAAAATATTTAAAGGTAATTTATTTCCATCAAGAAACGAACTTAGATATATGGGAGTTAAGGATGAAGTAGCCTACTTTAAAAAGGTAGTAATCTATATGATTATAACCTTTTTGGCATTACTTTTTATGGGACTTTTGGACAATAACCTACTTCAAGGATTTGTTAATGGACTGATAGGTGCTGGGATTATATTAGTACTATCGCTATTTTATCCAAAAATTAGATTAATATTATTTAAGGGAGAGATAAAGCTTCAAATCTTATTTACATTAATATATATGATATCAATACTTAGAGCAGGAGCGTCTCTACCAGAAGTTTTAGAATCTATTTCAAAAAGTAGAGAGTACGGAGTTGTAGCATTTGAAGCAAAGTCTATAATTAGGGATGTCAATATAGGAGGTTACAACTTAGTAGAGGCTCTTGAAAGAGCTAAAATGAGAACAAGAATTCCCATATTAAAAAAATTATACGACCAGATGATTGTAGGTTATAACAAAGGTAATCTACCATTACTTTTAGGAAAATTATATGAAGACATAGTTAGAGAGTCTATGGTTAAATTAGATTCATCAAAATTTATGATACAGAACTTAGGAAACTTAGCATTTGGTGTTGGATTGATACTTCCTTTTACTGGAATGATACTATCAACTATGATAGGTAATCAAGGATTTTCAGGAATACTGAGCACTATCAACCTACTACTGTTGAAAATTGGTCCATTATTAACACTAATATTTGGAATTTTTGTTAAACTAAAAATAGAATAAAAATGATTTAATGTGATAGCATGCCCAAATACCTGACAACTCTATATAAAAGAACAATAAAAAGGAATATTATACTCTTTAAAAAACTTGGTAAGGATTTTGACGAAAAAAAGTTTATATTATTGTTAATAATTATAGCTGCGATACCTCTCCTAATATCATATTATTTACACTTAACCCTAAAAAGTATGATTATATTTGTAGTTATATACGTGGGAGCTGCATTGTTCATTCCATCTATTTTATATGAAAATAAAATAGAAACTCTTGAGAATAACATTCCACAAGCTCTTTATATTATGATATTAGCCCTCGAATCTGGAAGGTCCATAAACGAAGCATTACTTGAAGTTGTTAAAAGTAATATAAAGGAAGTTAGCGATATATTTAGAAAAGTTTTATACTTAATGGAAAACCAAAAATTAAGTTTTGAAGAGTCTATGACAATTGTATCCAATTTATATGATTCTAAAGTATTAAGGATGTTAGCAAGAATTATGATTGAAAACAGGAAATACGGAGGAGATTTGTCAGATTCTCTAAAAATATTAGCTAAAACTCTTGAAGACTTTAAAATGTATAAGAGACAGTTATTGAGTGTTACAGCAAGTGGTTTAGCTATTGGTTTTATTATATTATGTGGAGTTATTCCAGCTGTTGCCGCATTATTGGGAGCTTATTTAATAGCAGTATCAGGCATGTTAAGTGGAGTAGCTCCAATACCCCCAGTTAAACCAGAAGATATATCAAAAGGATTTGAAATTGTGCAAATGGGAACGGCAATTATAGGAGCTTTATTTGCAATTCCAATATTTGGTTTAAAAATAGGGAGAATGTTCCTAATTTCTGCAGTAACTATGACAATCGGTGTTTTAGCATATTATACAATCTTAAAATTCGCTCCAGGAATATTCTCATAAATATTATTTTAAAAGATTGTTTATCTCATCATTTAGCAGAATAATTCTCTTAATTGAAGGATGATTTTTGCCCAATCTTTTTTCAAATTTTTTTATTACATCATCTATCTCAACCCTCTTAGTTCCAAATATCAAGTTATCAGCATGAGCTACAATTTTTTCCTCCAATGTTATTGGTAGATAATCCTTTGGAGGTAATCCAAGTTCTATTGCCTCCTCCTTTGTTATTCCTGCCCCAATATGCCTCTCAGCTATTAATGCAAGTTTTTCATCAAAACCCAACTCTCTCAAAATTTCAGCCCCTACAACACCATGTTCTATGCCATGAGTTCTACTCCTACCAATATCATGTAACAAACCTCCTAATCTAACAAGTTCAACATCAACCTCATAACCTTTATTTTTTATAGCCAAAGCTAATTCATAAGCATACTCTGAAACTGCTAAACAATGTTCCACCACATTCTCAGAGCATAAGTTTTTTAAAATAGAAAGGGCTTTTTCAAATTCCATAATCCCACTCCGCAGACGGGAATTTTTATATAATCACCATAAAAACATTATTTCAAAAAAGGATTGTTCTTTAATTCTTCCTTTAAAAATTTTATTTGCTCCTCTAAATCTTTAATTAATTCACTATTGTCAAATTCCTGCAACATGTTTCCACAACCTGGACACGAAAAGCCATAATCCATTGCCTCTTCAAATGTAAATCTCACATTACAATTTGGACAGAAGAAAAACATGTTGTTTTTCTCAAACTCCAACTTCTTCTCAAGGTCTTTAATTAACTCATTTATTTTCTTTTTTACAACATAAGGAAGTTTTTCAAGTGTTGGTAACCATGTGTAGGAATACCAATTGGTATCTTCATCTTTCCATCTCTTATAATCAACTAATCTTGCATCATACAACTTATAAAGCAGTTTTCTAACTACATTAAGTTTTACTCCAAGTTCTTTAGCAATCTCTTCTTCTGTTGTCTCGCCCTTCTCTAAAAGAACATCAATAACTTCAAATCCTTTCTCATCTCCTTCAAATATATTAAAAAGAACTTCCTGAACCAAAGGGTCGTTTAGCATCTCATATATTCTCTCTATCTTCTTTTCTTTTCTCATACTCTGCACACTCCTCATAAACACTGTTTATTATTGATTTAATGTTTTCTTTTGCAATTACTGTAGCTATAGGCTCTCCTTTCTCTATAACTGCATTTTTCTTTGGAATATCATGTATAAAGTCCCTTTTTGATATATTAGCGATAATTTTCTCTTTAGCAAACAATATTCTTTTTATATATACTTTTCTTGGTTTAATCTCCTTGGCATACTTATTATTTAGCAAAACCATTGCCAAATTTTGAGATGCACTCATCTCTATGGTCTCATAAGTTCCTAAAATGCGAGGATTTATATCAACAATATAAGGACCATTATCTTTAATCAAAAAATCAATGCCACTCATTCCTTTTAATTCAAAAGATTCTATAACCTCACCAAATATTTCAACAAACTTATTTGGTAAATTAATATATGGAGTTAAATTCCCAGCATACATTCCCTTAATTATAATTTGTTTGTTAAAGGTTATAAATGTATTGCCTATAAAGTTGGCACTAAAACTTTTCCCTCTAATATATTCCTGAGCAATAATTGGGAACTTAATTTCATTAATTATCTCATCATCAAAGTTATTTAATTCTATCTTTAAAATACTTCCTCCACTCCCGTAGATAGGCTTTAAAATGCAGGTTTTAAATTCTTCCAAAAATTTATATAATTGAGTCTTATTGTTTATTTTCTTAGTTTCTGGTATATTAAAACCAAGATTTTTTAATTTCTTATATGTTTTATATTTGTTACTGATTTCATTTATCTTTTTTGGCCCATTACCTATAACATTATCCCATCCTGGAATTTTCGAATTTTCGAATTCAAAAACACCTGAAGTTATAAAGATACAATCAACTTCATCAGCTAATTTATTAGCTATTTCAATTAATTTGTTTTCATCATAGTTTTCTTTTAATCTTCCATGAACTAAAGGATTTATCAAATAATATTTCTCATCAGCATTTAAATCTTCTGGGGCGTAGTAAGAGACTGAATATACATAAAATCCTAATTTTTTAAGAGAATTAACTACAGGCCTTGTGTTGATACCTAAAACCAAAGCTTTCAAATTACCACCTATAAAATATAAACAGCTAAATAAAAAGAGCGTGAAATTATTCATAGCTTAAAAGCTCTCTTCTTAATTCCCCCAATGTAGCAACCTTTTCAGCAAATGCGTCATGTCTATGAATACTCTCCATATTTATCTGCCTAATTAAAACCTTCGTCTCATCTGGTAAGTGTTTAAATTTCTCCACTACCCTTTTAGCCATCTCCCTAACACAATCCTCAACAAACTTAGGGTTTTTATGGCTTTGTTCAACAACATAAGCTTCATCAGCTCTCTTTAATATTCCATGAATCTCAGCACTCATGGATTTTTTAATTATTTCTATGATATCCATAATCTCAATATCATATCCGGTAGGAACTTCCAATATAATTCTACCAATTCCTCTCTGATTATGAGTGGCAAATATAACAGAATCCAATATTTTATCAATATCTTCATCAGAAAAGCCTTTTTCCTTTAAGTTTTTAATACATATCTCCTTTATTAAATTTTGAGCACATGGACAAGCAGTGATACCAACAACCTCGGCCCCAACAATCTTTGTTAATTCAATTTCATCATCCTTCTTTATTCCCTTAGCTCCACCCATGATTTTGTGAATCTCCTGGGAATACTTCCCAGATATAGGGCTTTTCTCCTTAGTCATGAAATCACTAACCATAAAAACCTCTGCCTCTGTGGCATATTCATGCTTCTCAAACAACCTCTTAACTATCTCCTCACAAATTGTCTCCATCTCATAACTCTCCAACTCTAAAGCCTCATCTATTATTCCCTCTATAACTTCAGGATTTCTTGACATGTGTATTCCTTTCTGAGAACTCGGCAAATTAACAAAAACCTCAAACGTAGATAACAATATTATTGGTCTTTTATTTGTTCTCTTTAATCTAACAAGTTTTTTTAGATTTGTAACTCCAACTCTTGTTAATGATATTTTAACATCTGGCTCAAAATTTTGAACATCACATCTCCAATTCATCATCTTCACCTATTAAGACATCCCTAAGTTCTTTAGATAGTTTATAATATACGTTGTTTCCTTCCCTTTCTTTATAAATATATCCCATCTCATAGATGTCAGAGAGATGAGTTCCAATAGTACTTGGTGATTTTTTTAAATATTCAGCTAATTGTGTTACCGTTGCTGAACCTCCAAGCTCAGCCATTGCCCTAACAATCTCTGATTGGGCAGGAGTTAAGTGGTTTAGAATTTGATGTCCTACACTAATGCCAAGAGAATGCATAGCCTCTTTAACAACCTTCTCATCTATTTTAGTTAAACCCTTTCTTATAGCTATTGATATTGATTCAGAGCATGTCATTATTATCTTTCTTGGAATTCCGTCACACTCTTCAACAATTTTATGAATAGCCTCTTCAGTAAACGGCTCAAACTCCTCTGCTCCATCAATATGAGCATCTTCCAATCTTCTTCTAATTAAATCATAGGACTCATCTTTTGATAAAGGAGGCATATTTATTATTTTTGGAATTCTATCCTTTATTGGTGGAGATATCTTTGTTAAATCATCCATCAATGTTGGAGAACCAGCCATAAACGTTAAAATTCCCTCTTCATACAAAAACGAGTGGAAAAATTGTAATAAACTTAAACAGCTCTTTTTTGCAAATTGGTCAGCTTCATCAATTAAAATTATACATAACTTATCAGGACTTTTAACTTCATTTATTAGATATTCCAAATCCCTCTCAATCCTCTCCCTTGGATAGTGGATAGGAACTTTATCCCCATAGTTGTTTAACTTCCTATACATATCTAAAATTCTACTTGAATGTTCCATGTAATCAGATTTTATCGTTCCACTCATGGTTATGATGTTTTCAGTTAATATATTGTATAAGAGCTGTATCAAAAACTGCCTTGGTGTTACCTGAGAGGCAGTCATCTCAACAACCCAATGTCCCTGCTTTTTTGTTGCATAGTATATGATGTTTAGCATTGAACTCTTCCCTATCCCCTTAGTTCCAACTATTGCAGCGTTAGCAACACTACCATGCAATGCAGAACCTAAAATTTCTCCAATTTCCCTTAACTCGCTAACTCTACCTACAAAAAACTTTGTATTTCCCCTTATTGGCTTTTCAGAAAATGGATTGTATTTTAATTTTAATTTATGCATGGTGCTTGCTATAGAGCTTGCAGATTTTTGTATAAACTCTATTGGGTCCATGTTTCCACCGCAATAAAATATAAATTAATTTATTTAAATTAATTATCTACTAATTATCTACAATATTTTCCATTGATTTCGAACTTTTGTCTTAAGAACGTTATATAGATTTCGAAAAATCGAAAGATAGATTGAATCAATTATTCTTAAATTTAAATGTTTTATTATAAAGTTTATTAAAAATCTCATGAATCAAACAATAAAATTAAAAAATCTAATGAATCAAACAATATTTCATATAGAATAAGTGATTATTATTTTCAGAAATAAACTTGAATGAAATTAAATATAATATATATATTATTCTAATGAAATAAAGTTAATTTTAATTCTTCTCATAGGAATTGCTTCAAAATATTAAAAATAAGATATCGTGAATCAAATAATATAACCAATAAAAAACTATGAATCAAAGATTATATGTAAATTAACAGTATATTAAATCTAAGAATTATTAGTAAAAAATAGCATATAACAACAAAATAATAGAAAGAGATAAATATTGGTACAATATAGAAACATACTCAAAGAGACGTTCTTAAAATGTTAGTATTACTACACCCAACACATAGGGGTTAAAACAATCCCATGAATCAAAAGTTTTATAAACGAGTATGTCAAATATAATTGAGTATCAACAAAACAAAATCACAACAATAATAGTTATTAGGAATACTGGGTGTAAATATGGAAAGATTGCCTTATGAAATAGTATCAACTATATTTAGAAAGGCGATTTTACATTATGTGTTAATACGTGGCACAACCTATCCACAATCACTCGCAGAAAATTTAAATATATCGAAAGGTCTTGCAAGCTCTTTTTTGAGGCTATGTTCGGCTCTAAATATAATGAAGAGAGAAAGAGCGGGACATAAAGTTTTATATTCATTTACATCAAAAGGATTGGCGATATTAAAAAGATTGGCTCCAGAAATATTCGATTTGAGTTTTTCGAGTGTTTTCGAACAATTACCTAAAAAGAAAATTGCCACTAAGTATTACCCAGTGGATAAAATAGGGTTTGAAATCAGCTGGAAAGAGGATAAACTTGGAGGAATAGTATTTTCATTCTTTGATTCCAATGGAGAGCATTTAGGTGATGTTTTTAGAAGCAATAAAGGCTATTGGTGGTGTGTTATCTGTCAGAGTGATACATGCAAACACATTGATTATTTGAAACGGCTCTATAAAACATTGAAAAATCAAGATTAACGAATTTCGAATTTTCGAGTTGCATGTATGTATATGACCAACAGAATGGACAACTTTTTCTGAAAAACGAATTATCGCAAAATTAGAGTAAAGGATATTATACACTATTTTGTATTATAAACGTATAACGTTAGAGTTTTAGAGCTAATTATGGTTTTTTTATTTTTATTTTTTTAAAATAACATTTTTTAACAATATTTATTGGAAATATTTTACAATAATTAATATTAAAATATAAAATAAAAAATTTTTACTATTTTAACTTATATTGTGAAAAAAAGTACAATAGTATAATAGTTGTGCTTGCGATATTCACAACCATTTTTTAAGTTAGGCGAAGATTTTCTGCATATACATACATGTAACTCGAAAATTCGAAAACCTTTTAAGAAATTTATATTTAAATTAAGTTTCTTAAAATATTAATTATATGCCAAAAAAGAAAACAAAGTTTTGTCATAACTTTACACAATCAATAAATATTAATACTGTCATTAAGTTGAGTATGAATACTATTAATTATTATATACTTTTCGAAAATTCGAAAATCTGTATATCCCAAGGTATGCTATCTAACAAGAAAATAGAGAACCAATGCAAATAGTTATTTTTAGATTTTTTGAGGAGAGTTAATAAAATATTTCTGTTCAATCTTATTTTAAATCTTACTTTGCCTTTATGTTTTATTTTTGTCAGTATTCCTAACTCAACCAACTCATCTAAATATCTGTATATGGTTGATAATTTGTAATTAACTTTATAAGTAATATCTTCAACTTTGAACTTTCTTAGTTCAATTATAACTTCAACCAATTTTCGATATTTCGAATCTACTATATATGGTAAAATCCTAAGCCATGGAATTTTTAGCTCTCTAAGATTTTTTATCTCTCTTTTTGAGTGTCTTAATATCAAATATATTGTTTCTAAGTTTCCATTGGTTATTTTTAGGAGATATTCAGCCACTCTATCGCTTATATAATAACCATGAACCTTTGCAAAGTATCTTATGGTTGCTTTTGTATTTAAAATGCCTTCTGGAAAAATCTCCCTAATCTCTTCATGACAGTCAATTGGATATCTTATTACAACACTTATACTATTTTTCCTTAATTCTTTAACAAAGTTTATAAAACTCTTCCTATAATGCCATTTTCTTATATCATGAACATCAAAGACAACTATTGGATTCAAAACCTTTAATAGTGAGATTATCTTTCCAACAACTTTTTCAAATTCCCATTTTCTTATATTTCTAAATAAATCCCCTATTCCTCTATACCATGCCTTTTTGGCTCTATAATATTTATCGAACTCTATCTTATTGTTCATATATTCTAAGAGATTTTTCAGCCAGTTTGCTTTTTTATGATTTTTAAATAAGTAGTATTTATCTTTAATTTGATAGACAATCTTGGCTATAGCCTTTTTTAAATTTGGTGTTGCTAAAACCCTAATTATGGCTATATTATTAACTACCTCAAAATTTCCGTTTTCATCTAATTCCAATAAATTCCCTCTGTCAGTTGGAATTAAATACAATCCATTTAAAAACTCTTCTGGAACTGCTTTTATTATTTTCATCTCTTAAACCTCTTTATTATAGCTAAGGAGAGATAGTCATTAAATTCATCAAAGTTGATTTCGTCTAACTTACCAATTACTACTTTTTCATCTTCAAAAGTTGCCCTCTTTACCAACCCAATTATATAATCATCTCTATTTTTTATAACTGATAGCTTCTCATTTAAATTCTTTGTCTTCATAATAATTATAGTGTCGAATTCATCAATATATTTTTCCAAATCCTTTCCTTGAGGTAAAATGCAGAGTTTTTCATCTCCTTCAACTAATGGAATATTTAAAGCAGCTGCAGAGGCAAATATTGATGAAATGCCATTAACTATCTCTACCTCAACCCCTCTTTCTTTTAAAAGTTTCCAGACATAGGAGAATGTGCTATACAATGTAGGGTCTCCAATGGTTATTATAGCTACTTCTCCATCTTCTTTTAAAACCTTCTCTAAAGCATTTTCCCAGTATTTTTTTAGCCTCTCTTTATCTTTAATCATGGGGAATAAAAGTTCTTCAATATTCTTCCCATCAACATAATCCTTTATAATTTCATAGGCAATAGATTTCTTCCCCTTTTTAGATACTGGGACAAAGATTTTATCTACTTTTTTTAAAACCTCTAATGCCTTTAATGTTAATAGCTTTTTGTCTCCAACACCTACACCAACACCATAAACCTTCTTTACCAATTTATTCACCTTACGATTTTATAAAATTACAATTAAAAACTTTTTTAGATAACTTACTATATAAATTTAGCTAAATTGACAATAAATTTTTGGTGACATGATGATATGGGATTGGAATCTATCGAAACCTTCTGAAAGTATTAAAAAACATAGCGGCACATGGGATAAAGGCATTGATTACAAACAAACCTATAAAATGTTTAAAGAAGATTTGCAGAAATTGAAAAACAAGGAATTACTTTATGAAGATGATTACAAGAGAATAGCTTATCTTATAACTTTTTTATTCCAATTAAGGAATGGTTGTAGGATTTGGGAGGCTATAGCTGGGATGATAAACATAGCCATCAATATAGACAATCTTAATTGGAATGAGAGGATAACTGTTAAAGTTAGGACTCAGAAGAGGAAGGATTGGGAGTTTAGAGAGCTGATTATACCAAAATGCATTAAAAAAGAGGATATTGAAATGGTTAGGGATGTTTTTTTAGACATTAAAAAGGAGATTGATGAAAAGCTAACAATGGATGAAAAGTTAAAAGCAAAGAAAAAGATTGTTAAGAGATTTGGAGCTTGGCTTTATAAAAATTATGGAATTAATACTCACTCCCTGAGGTATGCCTATGTTACTTACTTGGGAGAACATGGCATCCCAGCACAAGTCTTAGCAAAAATAACCAAGCATAAGAACATAAACTACATTGAAACTTACACTCAAAGCAGACTGGCAAAAGAGATTCTAAAAAATATTGGGGATTTAGATGATTGAGATAAAAATATCTAAGATTCCAAGATGGGATGAGATTAATAAGATTGTAAAACTGAGAGAAAAAGATTTGGTTTTGCTAAAACTTCCAAAGTCTGTTTATGAACATCCAAAAATGGCTTATAAACTGGAATATTTAAAGAAAAAAGGCATTTTTATAGAGGTTGAGAATGCAAAGAGAGGGAGGAAGAGAAAAGTTGATGATGAAACTGTTAAAAAGATTCATGAATTAATTATTGAGGGCTATTCTGTTAGAGAAATTGGTAATATTTTAGGCATAGGAAAATCTACCGTTTGGGATTATGCTAAGGATTGTATTAAAGAGTTAAAACTTGAGAGATTTAAAAAATTAGTTTGGGAGTATAGGGAGTATTTGATTAATAAGGGTAAGTATTCTCCAAGTCTGCAAGTTCTATTTTTGGAGTTGGAGGCAACTGTTGATTATGATTTGGAGAAGGCGAAGAAGATTTTGGAAGATATTATAAAACATGTTAAAGAATTCTAATAATACTATATTTTTAATATATTTATATTCATATCTTTAAGATAATCGATTTTATGTATTTTTGTCCGAAAATTTTTAACCAATGTTAGACTTTTGCACAAAAGTCCAACATTAAACTTAAAAAATAAAAATATATAAATTAATTTCTAAAAACATCTTCCTCCTTAGGTCTAATTAAATCTCTTCCCTTCCCATTACCAAAAGGCACATTAGCCCCCCTAATTATTACAACTGGAATGCCCTCATCAGCCTCTCCCATAACCACATTTGCCATACTTGCCAACTCATCAGCAATGGCAACTTCAGTTGTTTTTAACTCCCTACCAAACAAATCCTTTTCCCCCTTCCTATCCCATAATGCTAAGATTCCACTAACTCCTATTGCTATTCCAACAGCTCCCTTCCTGAAAGGTCTTCCAACACTATCTGATATTATTACTCCAACTCTCTTTCCAGTTAATTTTTCAATCTCTTTCCTAATCTTTTCAGCACTTTCATCTGGATTTTTTGGTAGAATTTTTATGCCTTTGTATATGTTACTTTCATCAACTCCACTGTTAGCACAAACAAATCCATGTTTGGTTTCTGTTATAATGAAGTTCTTTCCAACCTTAACTATTTCTTTAGCCTCATCTAATATAACTTGCACAACCTTCGGGTCTTTTCCAGTTTTTTTGGCTAATTCAATTGCTTCTTTTGAAGGGATTATTTTATCCCTATCTATAACTCCACCCTCTAATTTTGAGATTAATGTTTCTGCTATTACAATAATATCTCCATCTTCAATTGGGTATTGAGCTATCAACTCAGATAAATTTATTTGTTCTCCACCTTTAAAAATTGGGAGTTCTAAGCCAATAACCTCTACCTTTCTTTTTTCTTTAATCATTCTATCACATCCCTTTTTAAGAAATTATATATAATTACAATAAATGTTTTAAGTTAGAATAAAAATAGTTTTTTATGTGATAGTATGGTTAATGTTGAGAGAATCAGTATATCATTTCCAAAATTCCTTTTAAAAGAGATTGATGAAGTTGTTAAAAAGAAAGGTTATTCGAGTAGAAGTGAGTTAATTAGGGATGCTGTAAGAAAGTATGTGTTGGAAAACAATCCATTAAATAAGAATGAAACTGTTAGTGGGATTATAATAGTTGTTTATAATCCTACAAAGGAAGCATTGGAAAAGATGAGTAAGTTGTATTTTGAACATAATAAAGTTATAAAATCTTTGAATCAGGCTTATGTAACAACATCTTGCGGGAAAAATGCTAAAGTAGAGATTTTTGTTGTTGAAGGAAACTCTAAAGATATTTCAAAGTTTTATGAAGAAATTGAGAAAATCAATGGAAAGATTTATGACAAGGTTATTATTTTTTAGTTTTTTATCATAAATTATAAATTATAATTAAAAATTTGTTGGTGATATTGTGACAAAGGTAGTTATTTTAAGATGTGATAGTGCGGCAAAAACGTGTCCAGGCGTTGGATGCATAGCAGTAGCATTAAACAAAAAAAGATACATTCAAAGACTATGAGAATGTTGAGTTATTGTCAGTAATAACATGTGGGGGTTGCCCAGGAAGGTTAGGATTGAATCAGATAAAGCAGTTAATAGGGAAGAATGGGGCAGAGGTTGTTCATTTTGCAACATGCATGACTGCATTTAAACCAAAATGTAGATATGCTGAAAAGATGAAGGAAGAGATTGAAAAGATGGGAGCAAAGGTTGTTATGAGTTCTCACTTCTAAATTAATTTTTATTTTTATTTTTGCACTATATACTTATACATCTGAATATAAACCTATAAAAGATAATAATATTGTAGGTAATACAAAATCAGGATTTATCATAATAATTATATCAACTATCTTCAAAGTGAGTGATATTAATTACCCCTATCTCCAAAAGAAGAAGGTCAAAAATATATTTATACAATGAAAAAGAAAAGATTTTAATGTAAAGCATCTGTCAAATACATTGTAAATGTTTGCAGATATTAAAAGTCTTAGGGTGAAATAATGAAATTTGAACCAAGACCTACAAAAATGTTCTGCTTCCAATGTCAAGAGGCAGCAAAAAATGAAGGATGTACAATAAAAGGAGTCTGTGGAAAAGATGATGTTGTGGCAAACCTCCAAGATTTATTGATTTATACTATAAAAGGTTTATGCTATGTCTGTGATAAAGGCAATTACTTGGATGATGAAGTTATGGATTACATTCCAAAAGCATTATTTGTAACAATAACTAACGTCAATTTTGATGATAAAGATGTAATAAATTGGATAAAGAAAGGAGTCGCTTTAAGAGAAAAAATTATAGAAAAAAATAATTTAAATAAAGAAGAACTTCCATACTGTGCTACTTGGGCTTACGAAACTGATGAAGATCTAATAAATTTAGCCAATACAAAAGAAGTTAGCGTCTTAGCAGAGGATAATGAAGACATAAGATCATTAAAAGAGCTTATAACTTATGGAATTAAAGGAATAGGAGCTTATCTAAGCCATGCCATGCATCTCGGCTACAACAATGAGGACATTCATAAGTTTATAATTAAAGCATTCACTAAAATCGTTGATAGCAAAGATGCTGATGAGTTATTTAATTTAGCAATGGAGACAGGAAAGTATGCAGTAGAAACGTTAGCATTATTAGATAAAGCGAACACTGAAACCTATGGGCATCCAGAAATAACAGAGGTTAATTTGGGAGTTAGAGACAGACCAGGAATATTGATTAGTGGTCACGACTTAAAAGATTTAGAGCAATTATTAGAGCAAAGTAAGGATGCAGGAGTTGATATCTACACCCACTGTGAGATGTTGCCAGCCCACTACTACCCATTCTTTAAGAAATATGAGCACTTCGTTGGAAATTATGGAGGTTCATGGCCGTTCCAAAGAGAGGAATTTGAGAAATTCAACGGTCCAATAGTGATGACGACAAACTGTTTAGTTCCACCAAAGGACTCATATAAAGATAGGGTTTATGTAACCAACGAAGTTGGCTATCCTGGCTTAAAGAGAATCCCAGTAAAAGAGGATGGAACTAAGGACTTTTCAGAGGTTATAGAGCACGCTAAAAAATGCAAACCACCAACACCACTCGAAAATGGTAAGATTGTTGGAGGATTCGCTCATAACCAAGTTTTAGCACTGGCAGATAAAGTAATTGAAGCAGTTAAAAGTGGAAAAATAAGGAAATTCGTTGTAATGGCCGGATGTGATGGAAGGCATAAAACAAGAGAGTATTATACTGAATTTGCTAAAAAACTGCCTAAAGATACTGTTATATTAACATGTGGATGTGCAAAATATAGATTTATTAAATTAGATTTGGGAGACATTGATGGAATTCCAAGAGTTTTAGATGCTGGACAGTGTAATGATAGCTATTCGTTAGTTAAAATTGCACTGGCTTTAAAAGATGCATTTGGCTTAAACGATGTAAATGAACTTCCAATCGCTTATAACATCTCATGGTATGAGCAAAAGGCAGTTACTGTATTATTAGCTTTGCTTTACTTGGGAGTTAAGAATATAGTATTAGGCCCTACACTACCAGCGTTCTTATCACCAAATGTGACAAAAGTTTTAGTTGAGAAGTTTGGAATCTCAACGATCTCAACAGTTGATGAAGATATTAAAAGATTAGTTGGGTAAATATAATATAAAATCCAAAATAACCTTTAATTTTTAATTTTATCTTTTATTTTTTCATTTTTTTTATTTTATATATTATAATTAATTATAAGATTGTAAATCAGCAAAATTGATTAATTGAATTAGCAAATTAGGTTAAAATTCAGTTGCATTTATAAAAAATATTCTTTAAATATGTGTTTTATATGGGTGATTAAATGATAGAAAAGGTCTATGAGTTTAAAAGAGACGCTAAAACAAAGGTTGTTGAAAAACTTGTCAATACTGAACATGTCCAGATCAACCATATTGTCTTACCAAGAGGAGAGCAGATGCCAAAGCATTATTCAAACTCTTACGTTCATTTAATAATAATTAAAGGAGAGATGACACTAACATTAGAAGATCAAGAACCACATAATTACAAAGAAGGAAATATTGTGTATGTTCCGTTTAATGTAAAAATGCTTATCCAAAACATAAATTCTGATATTTTGGAATTTTTTGTTGTAAAAGCACCACATCCAAAGAAATTGAATGCACCAGAAGACCCAATTAAATGTGAATAGGGTGAAATTATGGATGAAATAAAAGAATATTTGGCTAAAATATTAGAAAATAAGATAAAAATATCAATGATTGCAAAATTTAAATCCGTTGAAGAATATGAGGGTAGAATTTTTAAGGATTTATTTGATGTTGAGATGAAGAACTTGGAGATTTTGTATGAGAAGTATCTCATCTATTTCAATGAAAAGCCAAACATAAAGGCAGAGGTTGATACAAACGCAGATGTTATAGAGATTCTAAAAGAAACCATTGAGTTGGAGAAATTTTTAGCTAAAAAGTTAGGAGTTAATTTTGGAGTTAGGCAGGCAGTTATCCATGCGTTATCTGATGATGAAAGGTTTCTGTATTTCCTAACTAAAAAGCCCTATTTTTAAAATTATTTTTAATTGGTGAAAATATGCAAAGCTATATAAAAAATTTTGAGTCGTCATGGTTTGCCGCTGTAATGGGAACTGGTGTTTTGGCAGTAACGAGTCTGTTTTATTCTGAATACTTACCAATATTAAAAGATATATCATTTTTATTGTTTTATTTTAATATACTGCTGTTTTTTGTATTTTTAATGTTGTGGATTTTGAGATGGGTAAAGTATCCAAAAAATATGATTGCAGAGTTGAAGCATCCAGTTTTAAGTTCATTTAGTCCTACTGTGGCTGTGGCTATGCTTGTTTTGGGTATTGATTTCATATTAATAAAAAATAACCTCTTTTTAGGGAAAATCTTCTGGGTTTTTGGTGCTATTGGCATGTTTTTATTCAGTTTGATAGTTCCGTTTTATATGTTTAAGTCTGAGAGTATAAAGTTAGACCATGTTAATCCGGGTTGGTATATTCCACCGGTTGGTTTGATAGTTATTCCAATTGCCGGGAGTTTGATAATGCCTCATTTAACTGGAGTTTGGCATGAATTAACGGTTCTTATTAATTACTTTGGTTGGGGTGCCGGGTTCTTCTTATATTTAGCTTTATTAGCAGTTGTGATTTATAGGTTTATACTGCATCATCCTCTACCTTCAGCAATGGCTCCAACCGTATGGATTAACTTGGGGCCAATAGGGGCTGGAATTGTTGCCTTAATAAACATGGTGAATAATTCCCCATTCATAACTATAAAAGAACCATTCTATATCTTCTCCTTCATATTCTGGGGCTTTGGATTATGGTGGAGTTTGATGGCTATAATCATGACTCTCTATTACGTTAAAAAGCTAAAACTACCCTACGCAATGTCATGGTGGGCATTCATCTTCCCATTAGGGGTTTATATTGCTTCAACACACTTGGTTTATAAAATCTTTGGGTTTGAGATAGTTGATTACATAGGCTTTGGGTTATATTGGTTGTTGTTCTTCTTTTGGATAGTAACTTTAATAAAAACGATAAACAAAGTTTATAGTGGAGAGTTATTCAAAGACAAAATAAATTAAGGTGATAGGATGATAGATGCCCACACTCACTTAGATGTTAGGAGCTTTGAAGATTTGGAAAAAATGGCATTGAGTGGAATTGAGACAATTATAACCTGTGCTCACGACCCATATAAAATGAGTACTCCAGAGGTTTATTTAGACCACTGGGATAGGTTGATTAATTTAGAGGTTAAGAGGGGAGAGATGGCTGGTGTTGAAGTTAAAGTAGCAGTTGGAGTTCATCCTATGGGGTATCCAAAGAATTGGGAGGTTTTAATAAAAAAACTTCCAGAGTTTTTAGATAATGAGAACGTTGTTGCTATTGGAGAAACTGGTTTGCATTATCTAACAGAGGATGAGAAGAACCTTTTGAGAGAGCAGTTATATTTAGCTAAAGATTATAATATGCCAATAATTATCCATACACCAGAAAAGAACAAAAAAGAGGCATTAATTGAAATTTTAAAGATTTTAGATGAAGTTAAAATAAAAGATAGCTTAGTTATGATTGACCATATAAATAAGGAGACAGTTGATTTAATCGATAGGGATGTTTATGTTGGTTTAACTGTCCAACCGTCAATGAAGCTAACCCACGAAGAAGCCGCAGAGATAATTAAAAATTACAACAAAAAATTCATTTTAAGTAGTGATTTGGGTAGTTTGAAGGCGGATATTTATGCACTACCAAGAACTAAGTTGTATATGAAAAATATTGGTGTTGATGAGGAAAAGATAATTGCCTCAGTTTATAAGAATGCGAAGGGGTTTTATAGATTATAAATAATTATATATTTAAATTTTGAAAGTATGATAACTTTTGTTTTTATTGTTTTTAGTAAAACCTCAATAATTTTAAAAACTTTTAATCGAAAGGTTTATATATTATGAGTGTTAATACTTGTTCATAGATATAACACAACCGTGAATTATTAATTTATAATTTTTTTATACAATCCTTGTGCATAATATTGACATAGGTGATAAGAATGATAAGAAAGTTTAAGGTTAAAGGATTGAGAAGTCCTTCATTATTAATAGATATGATTTTAAATGACACAGAGGAGGGGATTTTAGTTGTTGAAACTGACGGGGAGGAGCAGATAAAAGACATTGAGAAGTTATTAAAAAAATACAACCTAAAGTATGAAGTTGATGGAAATGTTGTTAAAATCTACGTTGGAGAGATTAAGGCAGATAAAACCATCAATGTTGTTGGAGCTACATGTCCAGGACCTATAATGATGGTCTCTGACATGTTATCAAAAATGAAGAATGGGGAGATTTTAGAAATCATCTGTGGAAAAAATTCCTTAACTGATTTAACTGAAGGATTGAAGGGAATGGGCAATGAGATAATAAAAGTTGAAGATAAAGGAGACGGAACTTACAGAATATTGGTTAAAAAGGGAGAGAAGAAAGAAGAAAAAGCAGCGGTAACAAAGATTGATGAACTCTTCATTATAAACACAACAGGAACAGGAAATGCTGAAAAGGCTTATGCAACATTCATGATGGCAGATGTTGCCTTAAAAATGAACTTAAAGCCAACAATATTCTTAATGATGGATGGGGCAAGTTTGGCTTTAAAAGGAGAATGTGATAGAGTTAAGCATCCAGCATTTCCAAAATTAGGAGATTTAGTTAGGGATATTTTGAGTAAAGGGGTTAAGATTTATGTTTGTGAGTTGAGTGCAGAGTTTAGAGGAATTAATGAGAAAAACTTAGAGGAAGGTTTTGAGATTGCTGGAGCACCAACATTTCTAAACTATCTATCAAAACCAAATGTTAGACCAGTTTGGTTATAAAAAAGGGTGAGATAATGAACGAGATAATAAGTTTAGTTTCTCTATCTGTAATATTTGGAGCAATGCTTTCAGGATTTGCCACATTTAGATTGACAGGAATGAGGTTAATGCCACACTTTGCATCTTTAATGATAGCTTTTATATTAACATTGGCGTCATTATTTATAAGCAATAATATAATAGGTTATTTAGCAATAGCATTTCAAGTAATAACTCCTTTAACAGTTTGCCCAACTATATGCAATATATTAAAGACCCAGTTTCAAAATACTGGAATATATTCAGCTCATTTAGCTTTAATGGGAATGATGTTTATATTGGCTTTAGGGAATGTTATTTTGTTTTAAAATATAATTGGTATGTAGTAGAGGTATTTTTGGGATTGATATCATGAACAAAAAAGGAATTGATAGTTTATTTGTCTCTGCTCTTTATTACAGCATAAATAAGGCAATATATGATGTTATGGGGGATGGAGGAAAGGTTTTAGGAAGGAGAGCATCTTATGAGATGATAAAACTACTTAAAGATTTGGGTTTTATAAAGGAAAACATGAGTAATGAGGAGATTAAAAATTTATTTGTGAATACTTTTGGGCTATCTGAGGATTTGAATATTGTTGAAGAAGATAAAAAAGTAATATTTGAAGTTATAAATCCCACATTAGACCTCTTCCTCAAAAAATTAATGGAAGAAAACTTAAAGCCATATGTATGTCCATTTATGTATTTGCTTTCAGAAATTTATAGTGTGAGTAATAACTGCAGATTGATGCTATCAGATGTAGTTCCAGAAACTGAAGAAAAAGTGAAGTTAATATTTAAGAAAGTTTAAAAATTTTTGGTATTAAACATCAATTCTTTTTATAAAAATTGTAGGGGAGAGTTTATGAGGGCAGTTTTTATTTACCACAAAAATAATCAAAGAATGGAGAAATTCTATAAAAACCTTTTGAATGAACCAGATTTTTGTAGAATTTGTGATGATTGTTACAATTGCAGAGGAAACTGGACTTTTAAGAATAATGTGAAAAATATCGTTATTGAGGAAGTTTATGAGGAGTTTGTTGATAACCCTTACGATTACCTTCCAGAACTCCCAGAGGGGGATATTTGTATAGCTCAACTACATGAAGATTTGTTGTATGAACTTCCTCTACTGTTAAAAGAAAAGGGATATAAAGCTTTAATTGTTCCTTCTGAAACACCACATGATTTGTCTTTGGCATTGAGGAGAGATTTAAAGAGAGTTTGCAGCAACTATAATATTGAGTTCGAAAACCCAAAACCCTTCTGTTCATTGGAGAAGAAAGAGGGTAATGAATATATAAATAAATTTATTGACTACTTTAAGATAGGAAAGCCAGAATTGGAGATAGAAGTTGAAAATGGCCTTATTAAAGATGTTAAGGTTAAAATCTCTGCTCCCTGTGGGGAAACCTATTATATAGCCAAAAGATTGAAAGGAAAGGCTATAGATGATTTAAAGGAAGAGATTGCAAATGCCCACCACAACTATCCATGTTTAGCCAGTATGGAGATGGATAAAGAGTTAGGAGACACTATTTTACATAAGGCTGGTTATATTGCATTTGAGGTAGTGGAAAAAGCCCTAAAAAAATAAATTTTTTATTTTCATGGTTGTGCAATAATTTTCACAACTTAGTAAAATTTATATATTTGTTTTCTTACACTACTATATGTAGTTAAAAAGATACATATACTATAACTACCCTTCAGGTGAAAAAATGAAAAAACTATTAATGGTAATATTGGGAATTGCATTGATAGGCATGGCTTATGCCTTTCCACCATGGATGGCATATCAAACTCAGACAACTGAAAATACAGATATAAATCCAGTTGATATTTTAAAAACTGCAGAGGTTGTTCAGCACACAACACCGTTTGGTTATAACCTCTCTCACTTGGAGATAGATGGGAAAATAGTTGGAGTTTTATGGAAAGATGTTGATTTAAGTAAATTAGAGGTTGGAGAGCCATTCAATACACCATTTGGTGAGAAGTATCCTCTATACTATGACAGAGAATTGGTTGGATTCATCTTTACGAATCATCCTGCCTCTCATTACGGATATGGGATGAGAGGAGGATATGGATGTCATTGCCATTGTGGATGTTGTTGCTGGCAACAATAATAACAAAAAAATAAAATATTTATGGTGTGACATATGCCAATATGTTGTTATCATCATGCTTTCTTTTCACCATTTCCATTTGCTTTTATTTGGATTTTCTGGATGATATTTTGGATAATTCTTTTAATTGGAGGAATCATTATAGTCCTACTAACACTTAAATGGTTATTAAAAAGTAATAACAAAAATAACAGTAAAGCTTATATTCCTTTTAAACAAAAATAATATTTGAGGTGAGAAAATGTGGAAAAAACTGATGTTGCTACTGCTAATGGCGATTCCGTTAGTTTCAGCGGTAGCAATCCCATCAATTTCTGCAACAGATGTGGTTTTAGTAAGTGACAACTGTGCAGACCAATGCACTGCCTTAGAGGTTGCAGATGCTTTAAACGCTACTGTAATAACAACTGAATGGGGAATCTACAACGAAAGCTTAATTGATGAAATATTAGCACTAAATCCAGATAAAGTAATAATTATAGGAGGACCTTTGGCAGTAGTTGAAAATTACACAACTGCCTTAGAGAATGTTGGAATAACTGTTGAGAGAATTGGAGGAAGTAATAGATATGAAACAAACGCTAATGTAACCTTAAGATTCCAAAATCAATTTAGATATGCTTTTGGAAATAATACAACTGTCTGCGTTTGCCATGGATTTGATGATATTGCTTTAAATGAAACAATGGGATTAATAAAGAACGGAACCTGTTTAGTCTTATTAACTAATGGAGTAAATTTAAGTGTTGAACCACAAAAATTGCAATTAAGAATAAATAAAGTTGAAATTATTGAAAATCCAATTTGTCCATTCTGTAACTATTCAAAATTGATGTTGAAATTGCAAAAGAATGGGTTGAAAATTGAAATTAAACAAATCCCAAAAGTTAAAGTTAAGTTAATGCTACAAAATAGAATAAGAATAATGGAAAGAAGAATCCTCATGTTGAAGAGAATGGGTGTTAATGTCACTGACTTAGAGGAGAAGTTGAAAGAAGTTGAACAATTAATGGAACAGAATAGATATCAGGAAGCATATAGAATAATGGTTCAACTTCAGGAGGAGCAGATGGTTAGGGTTAAATTGCACTTACATCCAATGTGGAGTAAAATGAAAAGAGGTAAAATCCAAGAAAATAAAAATGCTTCACACATCTATCATCAAAATATAAATAATCTTACTAATGAATTAAATACTAGTAGAGGAGGTATTGGGGGAATTAATGCTCCACACATATATCATCAGAGAATAAACAGTACAATTCAATAAATATTTCATCTCATTTTTTTATTTTTTATTGTAAATGGTTATGTATGTGATTGTCTCAACCATTAAAGGTGATAAATATGAAAAAAATAGCGATGATATTGGTAGTATTTTTAGTAATATCTTCACTGGTCTTATTCTCTGGATGTGTAAATCAGAATACAGAAACAGCTCAAAATGTTCAAACTACTCAAAATAATCAGCAAAATACCCAAGTTGGAAATGGGCTTGGAAATGGAGCGGGAAAAGGAAGATTTGTTGATTCAAATGAGATATAAACGACTCACTAATGCTTGAATATATAAGCTCATTACCAAAACAACCAATAAGTGAAGAGGAAAAAGAGGGACTCATTGAGATGAGGGAAGAGGAGAAATTAGCGAGAGATGTTTATTTAACGCTATATAATAAATGGAAATTACAGATATTTAAGAACATTGCTGAAAGTGAGCAAACACACATGGATGCAGTTAAATATCTCTTAGAAAAATACAACATCCCAGACCCAGTTAAAAATGATAGTATTGGAGTATTTTCAAACCCAAAATTTGAGGAACTATATAAAAAGTTAGTTGAGAAAGGTGATAAATCAGAAGTTGATGCATTAAAAGTTGGAGCTACTATTGAAGATTTAGATATTGCTGATTTAGAAAAATGGATAAACAAGACAGACAATGAGGATATAAAATTTGTTTATGAAAATTTAATGAAAGGTTCAAGAAACCACATGAGGGCATTTGTTAGAATGCTTAATAATTATGGTTCTAATTATACTCCTCAATACATAAGTAAGGAAGAATATGAAGAAATAATAAGCAGTTCTACGGAGAGGGGAATGAATAGGTGAAGAATATGAAAATTATAAATAAAATAGTAGCAATTCTTCTGCTTTTTTCCATTTTATCCTTATCTTTTGCATGGAATGACTGCCCTTATGGAAGGGTAAATTGCACCTATCCGGGGGAGTGTGGAAGATACATTGATACAAACCACAATGGAATTTGCGACCATAGTGAGCCCCCTCCCACAACAACAATAAAAACAACAAACAACGAGGAAGAGATAAAGACCAGTAATGTGAGTAGTTTAGAATTAACAGAGGAATTGATTAATGAGTATGTTGGTATCTCAGGTAAAGAGTTAAAATCCTATACAATAAAACAGGTTTGTGACAAATATGGTATAAGTCCAAAATGTTTAAAGGAAAAGTTGAATATTAATGTTCCAGATGATACAACCTTTGGAGAGATTAAGGAAGTTTATGGAATCCCTCCAAGTGTTATTAAAAAAGCTATTGTTGAATGTATGATTGAAGAGGGAAAGATTAAACTAAATACAACCAATACAATTGATAATAATAGAGATTTAAATAACAACAACAGTGGAAATGAAAAAGTGGGAAATACAATATTGGATAAGATAGTATCCTTTTTATTCTCAACAATAAATTTAAGAGATTTGTTGTTCAAATTTTAGCTGTATATCAGTATAAGTTAAGTCTGCTCAATACAGGGGTCTGTCCAACATGACGTTATAGGCATAACTCCATGTTGGACTTGGGAATCATCAACCTTAACTCCCTCTGGGTTCATTGGGAGCAAACCATCTGTCTTTCGTATGGAATGAGAAGTCATAAGGTGAAAAAACTCAAAGAAACTATAAAAAGGAGTTGATGGATGATGGAAGTAATTAAAGCCATCGAATTTAAGTATTATTCAGATGTTGTTGAGTTAATATATGATTTTAAAGAAATGGTTAATTTTTGCATTGATAAGGCAATGGAGCTGGGAATTACTTCTTACGCAAAATTAAGAAAGGCAATATATAATGAATGGAAGGAAAAATGGTATCCAAAATATCATACTCATTACTGTCACTCTGCTTGTAGAGTAGCAACATCAATTTAAAAAATTTTAGAAAGAGGAAGAGGAAAGGTTTAACAAAAAAGGATAAGCCAGAAGTTAAGAAAGATTTTGTAAAACTTGAGGAAATGCTGTTTAAATTCGAGGGGGATAAAATAAAAATTATCACTGCACCAAGAAAATTTATCACTATAAATTTAGTTGTTAGTGATTATCAGAAAAAATTTATTGAAGAGTGGAAAAATGGAAACTTCAAAATTGGAGAAGTGATTATTAAGAAAGATTCTATTATAATCCCATTCAAAAAAGTTGTTAATCCTAAAAATTTTGAACATATCATGACAATTGACATCAATGAAAAGAATATTACATACTCAATTTTTGATAAAGATGGAAACGTCATTAAGACAACCCGTTTAGATGTGTATAAGTTAAAGAGAATTCATGAGAATTTCTCAAAAAAGAGGGAGAAAATACAAAAGAAGCTTTCCAATAAACCAATGAAGTTAAAAACTCTCATGGAAAAATATTCTGGAAGGGAAAAAAGAAAAGTTGAGGATTACTTACACAAAATTTCAAAGTTTCTGATTTCAGAGGCATTAAAATACAATGTAAAGATACTAATGGAGGATTTAACAAATATCAGGGAGGCAGTTAATAAAAAATCAAAAAATTTTAGGAGAAGATTAAACAGATGGAATTTTTCCAAACTCCAATTTTTTATTGAGTACAAGGCAAAGTGGGATGGTTTAGATGTTGAATATGTAAATCCCTCAAGAACGTCCAAACTCTGCCCAATATGTGGGTGTAAATTAGACCCGAATGGGCAGAGGTTGTTAAAATGCAATAATTGTAATTTAGTATTTGATAGGGATGTTGTTGCTACATTTAATTTATTTAAGAAAAGTCAGGATGTGGGGAGTTTCCGTTCCCCCGAACGCTCCCTGATGAAGTCCTCTTATTAAAAGAGGACAGAACGGGAGAACCAATACAAGAGATTACTTAAAATCTATAAACACCTACATAGTGGAGGACGGTGGTTGTAAATGGATAAAATCCAAATATTGAGGAAAATCTCTCAAACATTATTTTTTATTTATTTTGTATTTTTGACAAGTTTTTGTTTATGTTTTTTTGGGATAATTGAGAAGTTTATTTTAAAGGGAAGTGTTGGACAGTTGATAGCTAAGTTGGTTGTTATTGTTGTTTTAACTTTAATATTGGGAAGGGTTTTTTGCGGATGGATGTGCCCATTAGGATTTTTATTTGAGCTAATGTATAAATTAAGGATGAAGTTATTTATGAAAAAGAAATTACCAACAGTTAATGAGGAAGTTCATAACAAGCTGATATATTTAAGATATGTTGTTTTAATTCTGTCTTTAGTTTTAACTTACTATCTTTCAATCTATGCATTCTGTCAAGTCTGTCCAATTGGATTTTTAACGAATCTTTACGGAACAGTTATATCCCTTATAATATTGATTTTCTTTTTAAGCCTATCCTTCTTTGTTCCGATGGCATTTTGTAGATATTTCTGCCCTTTAGGAGCGTTTTTATCAATATTTTCAATAAAACCATTCTTTCAATTAAAAACCAATAACAACTGTGTTAAATGCAAACTTTGTGAGTTTAAATGTCCAATGCAAATAAAAATAACTGAAAAACTTGACCAAAAGGAATGTATAAGATGCTTTGAATGTAAAAGTAGCTGTAAAAAAGATGCCTTGTCCTTTTCTTATGCATTCAAAAAGAGAAGTTAATAAAAACTTCTATTTTTTATTAACAATTATACAAATTTTTTATTAGATTTATCTAATTTTTATCCTCCTATTTTTAAAATATCTGGCTAAAAATCTTTTTATATTTTGGATTCCAGAGTTTATATTATAAAGTTTGATAATTGGGGTTTTATGGTGAATCTTATGAATAAAATACAAATATTGAGGAAAATATCTCAAACATTATTTTTTGTGAGAGCTTTAATAGTTACTGGTTTTTATTTGAGTATTGTAGGATTTATTAAGAGATTTATTATAGGAGATAGGATATTAGCTACTATAATAACAAAAATCATCGCTATAGTATTGGCGTTTATTGCTGGAAGGGTTTTTTGTGGATGGATGTGTCCATTTGGATTTTTATTTAATTTAGTTTATGAGTTGAGGGTAAAACTCTTTAAATTAAAAAAACTACCAACAGTTGATGAGAAAATTCACAATAAATTAATTTATTTTAAGTATGTTGTGCTAATTTTAGTGGTTTTAGCATACCTATCTGGAGTTAAAATCTCTGGATATACATTGGCATATCTGCTGTTGGCTTTATTTTTAGTTTTAGGATTTATTTATCCAATGTTCTTCTGCAGATATGTTTGTCCAGTGGGGTCTTTGTTGAGTATATTTGCGAGATTCTCAATCTTTAAACTGAAACTTGATGAAAATAAATGTGTAGGTTGTAGATTGTGTGAAAGAAAATGTCCAATGCAGATAAAAATAACAGAAAAAATAGACCAGATGGAGTGTATAAGATGTTTTGAATGCATGAGTGTATGTAAAAAAGGAGCATTATCTTTTTCAGCTTTTACTAAAAATACTAAAAAAGAATAATTCCAATATACACATATTTGAAAAATAAAATTAAAACAATTTATATAAATCTTTAAGTAAATTTTATTTATATTGTGAAATAGTATTTTCAAATTTAGCAGAGGTATTTAAATAGATATGTTGAAATTCGAATAGTTAAGTTCTTATACTACTTACACAATAAAATAAATAACTGATAATAAAATAACTAATAACTACAAATATAATTAAAGGTGAAAAAATATGAAAGCAGACGCAGCAAAATAGCTGATGGTGTATATTGGGTGGGGGTTTTAGACTGGGACATAAGAATGTATCACGGCTACACATTAAAAGGAACAACATACAATGCCTATTTAGTCTTTGGAGATGAAAAAGTTGCTTTAATAGACAACACATACCCAGGAACCTCCGCTCAAATGTGGGGGAGGATAAAAGATGCATTTGAAAAAGAGGGGAGGGAATTTAAAATTGATGTAATCGTTCAAAACCACGTAGAAAAAGACCACAGTGGAGCTCTCCCTGAAATACACAAAAAATTCCCAGATGCACCAATATACTGTACTGAGGTAGCTGTTGAGGGACTTAAAAAGCACTATCCATCATTAAAAGACGCTCAATTTAAGGTTGTTCATACAGGAGATACAGTTGATTTAGGAGGAAAGACATTAACATTCTTAGAAGCTCCTCTATTACACTGGCCAGATAGTATGTTTACCTTCTACAACGAAGGGGGAATTTTATTCTCAAACGATGCATTTGGACAGCATCTCTGCTTCCCAGCACACAAGAGATTTGATAAAGATATTCCAGAGTATGTGTTAATGGATGCAAACCAGAAGTTTTATGCTAATTTAATTACTCCACTGTCAAAGCTTGTATTAAAGAAATTTGAGGAAGTTATTCAGTTGGGATTATTAGAAAAGATAAAAATGATTGCCCCATCACACGGGCAGATATGGACAGACCCAATGAAAGTTATTAAGGCATATCAAGACTTTGCTACTGGTAAAGCAGCTAAGGATAAGGCAGTTATCGTTTATGATACTATGCACTACTCAACACAAAAGATGGCTCATGCATTTGCAGAGGGTTTAATGAGTGAGGGAATTGATGTTGTAATGTATTTCTTACACTACGATGAGAGAAGTGAGATTGTTAAAGACATCTTAGATGCTAAGGCAGTTCTCTTTGGAATTCCAACAATCTATGATGAGCCATATCCATCAATTGGAGATATCATATACTACTTGAGAGGATTGAAATTTAACAGAACAGGATTTAAGAGATTGGCGGTTACTTTTGGTTCAATGGGGGGAGAAGGTGGAGCAGTTGCTAAGATTGCTGAAGACTTGGCGAAATGTGGATTTGAAGTTATTAATCAATATGAACTCTACTATGTCCCAACAGAGGATGAATTAACAAACTGCTACAATATGGGTAAAGAATTGGCTAAGAGAATTAAAGAGATGAAGATTGAATGAATTTAATCCTTTTTTTACTTTTTTATTTTTTTAAGAATATATTTGTATATGTAAATTAATAGTATTAGGATAAGTAATATATATATAAGAAAAATTAGAAGATATGAGTAATAAAATATCGATATTGGCAAAAATTTTAGTTATTAATTAAATATATGTCGAAATTCGTATAATTAATAATATATACCGTAATAGCATAAATTTATTTGAATGGTTTGTGAGCCTTATTAAAAATCTTAGTTCAAAATATTTACTTAAAATTTATTTTATGTGTGGTGAGATTATGAAAAAAGAGATAATCAAATGGAGTAAAGATTTTGAAACGGGAATTAAAGCATTTGATGATGAGCATAAAATTTTGGTTAAAACACTTAACGATATTTACAACCTACTAAACGAAGGAAAAAGAGACGAAGCAAAAGAACTTTTAAAGAGAAGGGTTGTTAATTATGCTGCAAAGCATTTTAAGCATGAAGAGGAAGTTATGGAGAAATATGGTTATCCAGACTTAGAAAGGCATAGAAAAACTCATGAGATTTTTGTTAAAACAGTTATAGAAAAGTTACTTCCAAAGATCGAAGAAGGATCAGAAAATGATTTTAGGAGTGCTCTATCTTTCTTAGTGGGATGGCTCACAATGCACATAGCAAAACCAGATAAAAAATACGGAGAGTGGTTTAAAGAGAAAGGTATTGTTATCGAGGATGAAGCAGTTAAAATTGATTAAATTTTGAATTAATTCATCACAAATGTATCGAATTTCGAACCATTAATATTATATAATCGTGATTGTTTATTTTATAATGTAATAATTAAAAAGTTAAAAAGGTGAAAGCATGGAGTTGGACTTAATAAATGAACACAAGATAGGAGTAACAAAAGGAACAGAGTTAGAAAAAGAAGTTCAAGCAAATTTTGAAGGAGAGTGCAAAGAGGTTGGATTATACTTAGCTATGGCAAGACAAGCTCAGAGGGAGGGGTTACCAGAGGTTGCTGAAGTTTTAATAAGAATTGCTATGGAAGAGGCTCAACACGCTGCACACTTTGCTGAAATGAACGGTTTAATTTCAGAAAACTTAAAAGAAAACATTGAAATGATGTTAAAAGGAGAATGTATGGCAAACAAAGAGAAAAAAGCTGCTGCAACAAAGGCAAAAGAATTGGGTATAGACCCAGCTCATGACTTCTTTGATGAATCAAGTAGGGATGAAGCAAGACACGCAAAGATGTTAAAAGGAATCTTAGACAGATACTTCAAATAAATTTAATTAAAAATTTTTATTTAATTTTTATTTTTTAATTCTGTATTGAATATTGCAAACAAATTGATATTCTGGGTATTATAATATTATTATATGTTTTATCACTTTATATTTACTAATTTTTTAATTTGTTTTATTTATTGTTCAACATACTTAATATTTATGATGTTTGATTAATGTTTAAACTGTTATTTGCCATAAAAAGGTGAAAAATATGCGAGTTGAGCTTAAAACAAAAGATATGAAGGAATTTTATAAAATATTCAGTGAAAGTGAATTTATAATAACCGATGACAGTAAATTAATAAATGAAACAGTAAATTATTTAAAGAAAAAATATAAAAACAGTACTACAAAGAAAAAATTAATTCCATTAGATTTATTTAAAGCTATTGTTCTGATAATGATGAAAAAGATCAAAGAATTAGACAGCGAGATAACCTTATATGATATTGGTTATGAATTTGGGAAACACCTAAATCCAAAAAGATACAGCGATTTAAAAAAATTTTTCAAAGAAAATAACTTAGGAACTCTAAAAGTGGATAGCAGAAAACCACTGGTTTTAAAAGTTGAGAACTGTTCTTTTTGCGAAGATCTAAGTTTTGAAGAGCCAATCTGTTATTTTGATGCTGGATTAATAGCAGGAGCTTACGAATGCATATTAAAAAAGCCAGTTGTTGTTGATGAAATAAAATGCATGGCAAGGGGAGATGATGCTTGCTATTTTAAAGTTGAAGTGGTAAAATAAACAAAATTTTCTTTCTATTTTCGGAGGAAATATCTTTTTCTCATTATTTCTTTTTCAATTCCCATTTTATTATTTTACTTAAATACTACAATGCGATTATCGAACTTTACATTTAAAATATTGTAATAAAGTATAATGGAAAACGATATATAGTTTCAAATAAAAACATAAAAATGACAAAAATAGTCCCAACTGACTAATTGATCAGGTGAATTAAAATGGTGATCTACGCTCAAAAAGATATTAGCAACGATTTTATTAAAGAAATTATAAAGACAGGGGAAATTCTTGGAGAAGGACATGTTTCCTCTTTTAAAGCATGCTATCAATGTGGAACCTGCACTGGGAGCTGTCCAAGCGGAAGAATAACTGCTTTTAGAACAAGAAAATTAATAAGATACGCTCAATTTGGAATGAAATCCGCAATAATAGACAGTGAAGACCTGTGGATGTGCACAACCTGCTATGAATGTTATGAAAGATGTCCAAGAACAGTTAAGATAACTGATATAATAAAAGTTTTAAGAAATATCGCTGCAAGAGAAGGAAAAATGGCTGAGGCGCATAAAAAAACTGCCTTATATGTTTTTAAAACAGGACATGCTGTTCCAATCAATGACCAAATAAAAAAAGCAAGAAAAGAAATCGGTTTAACTGAAATTCCTCCAACAACTCACAAGTATCCTGATGCCTTAGAAGTGGTTAGAGGGATTATGAAAGACCTAAGATTTTGTGATATGGTTGGAATCTGCACAGAAACAATGCAATTAAAACCAGTGGAATGGAAAGACATGTCAGAATAAGAAATAAAAACCAAAAATAAAAATAAAAGTAAAGAAAGGTGTTTTAATATGGAATTTGTGTTCTTTTTGGGATGTATTGCTCCAAACAGATACCCAGGCATTGAAAAAGCCACATATATAACAATGGAGAAACTTGGAATAAAATTACACCCCTTTGAAAAGGCATCTTGCTGTCCAGCTCCAGGGGTTTTCGGTTCTTTTGACTTAAAAACTTGGTTAACCTTAGCAGCGAGAAATTTATGTATGGCAGAGGAAGTTGAAATGGACATCTTAACCATCTGTAATGGATGTTATGGCTCTCTATATGAAGCCAATCATCTACTAAAAGAAAACGAAAAAGCAAGAAAAATGGTAAATGAAATACTCTCCAAGTATGGATTAGAGTATAAAGGAAAAGTTAGAGTTAGACACTTACCTGAGGTTTTATACTACGATTTAGGAGTTGATAGGATTAAAGAAGAGATAACAAACCCATTAAATGTAAATGTAGCAGTTCATTATGGCTGTCATTATTTAAAACCAACGGATATTAAAAAATTGGAAAGTTCAGAAAGACCGAGATCTTTTGATGAACTTGTAGAGGCACTTGGAGCAGTGTCAGTCAATTATAAAGATAAAAATATGTGTTGTGGAGCTGGAGGAGGAGTCAGAGCAAGAAATTTAGATGTTGCCTTAAAAATGACTAAAACAAAATTGGAAAATATAAAAGAAGCAAAAGCCGATTGCATAACCGAAGTTTGTCCATTCTGCCACTTGCAATTTGACAGAGGGCAAGTAGAGATAAAGGAAAAGTTTGGAGAGGAATATAATATTCCTGTGATACACTACTCCCAATTACTTGGGCTTGCAATGGGAATGTCCCCGAAAGACGTTGCTTTGGACTTACACTTTATTCCAACAGATGAGTTTATCAAAAAAATAGATAGGCATTAAAATTTCTATTTAAAAAATTTAGAAAGTTATATATACTATCTAAAATCAAAAATATAATATATGAATTAGGTAGTAAAACCACTCAAAAAATAACTTATAAAGAACTTAAACGATAAAAAGGTGAAAAAATGAAGAATGAAGTATTTTTTGGGGAGGGAATGAAAGTAGTTAAGGAGAAATACCCAGATCTCTATGACATTATAGTGAAATTAAATGACACTGTCTTTACTGGAAAAACACTGGATTATAAAACTCAGAAATTGATTGCAATAGGAATTGTTGCATCAAGATGTGATGAGGTAGCGATAGAAAAACAGATGAAAAGTGCAATGAAAGAACTCGGAATTACAAAAGAAGAGATTGCAGATGTTTTGAGAGTTGTTTTATTAACAAGTGGAATGCCTGCTTTCACAAAAGCAATGAAGATATTAGAAAAACTCTAAACTTATAGATAATCTTTTATTTATTAATTTAATTTATTTCATACCCTTATACTCTACTTAACTTAGTTTGATTACTATGTATAACGAAAAATCGTGGGGACAATATGACACACTACTGCGGAATAAACCGAATGAAAGAAGGAACTGATTTTGAAAAGAAACATACTCCATTTATTGAGTGTAAAGACAGAGTTAAAGCAAACGATTATTTTGAAGTAAAAATTTCAACTGGAATTCCACATCCTATGGAAGATAATCACTTTATACATTGGATCGAGTTATATATGGGAGATCTTTATTTAGCAAGAGTTGATTTTACCCAATTTATGAAACCAGAGGTTAAGTTAATGGTAAAAGCCCCGTCAAAAGAACATGAGAAATTTATATTAAGGGCATTAATGAGATGCAATCTTCACGGGGTCTGGGAATACGAAAAAGAGATTCTGCTTGAATAAAATCCCATTTTTATAAAGTAAAAAATAATAAACTAAAAACTAATAACTTGCATATAAAAAATCACAAATACGATAATCGTCTTTAATTTCATTATATTATGCGAAATTTAAGTGATTAATGATATATACCTCTAACTGACTAAGATAAATAATGACAAAAATAGCACAAAGGTGATAGAAATGGCAAGGTATCAATGCATGTGTGGATGGGTGTATGATGAAGACAAAGGTGAGCCGTCACAAAACATCCCACCAGGAACAAAATTTGAAGATCTTCCAGATACTTTTAGATGTCCTCAGTGCGGATTAGGAAAAAACGCTTTCAGAAAAATCGATTAATTAAATAAAACGCGATGTGAAGTATATGTCTATATGTAAGTATGTAAATAGTTCATGTAAAGGTGTGATTAATGATCTCGGTTAAAGATGTTGTAAATTACAATCCAGAAGAATACAAATTTAAAAGTAGAGAAATTCCCTCAGATTTACTTGCAATTATAATATACGCATATATGCAGAAGGTTAAAGACCTTGGATCAGACACAACCCTGTATGAAATTGGTTATGAAGTTGGAAGATTAGTGTCTCCAAAAAGTTATGAAGATATTAAGAAGTTTTTTGAGGCCAATAATATTGGTTATATTGAGATTAAAGAAAAAGATAACGGAGAAGTGGAGATAAAAGTAAAGGACTGTATATTTTGTAGAACTCAAAAGTCAGAAGAACCAATGTGTGATTTTGAAGCAGGACTGATTGCTGGGTTCTTAGAATCAATAAAAAATAAAAAATATTTCGTTAAAGAGATGTATTGCCAAGCACAAGGTTATGATGCTTGTGTATTTATTGCTAAACCTCTCCATAACTAAAAAGTCAGTTTATTAAAGGTGATTATTGATGATAACAACAAACCATCCATTATATGAAGCATTAAGAGACATCCAGGAGTTTAAACTAAGATTAGTAGAATATTTTAAAGATAAGGACGTTTTTCCAATAAAAAATAAGGTTGAGTTGGCAGAGGCATTGCCTTGTGGGATTTCACTTCCATGTGGGGAAATTGAAGCAGCAGAATTGGTTAAATTGCTAACTGACAATGATTTTCCAATAAAAGATCCAGAGGATTTGGCAATGAAATTAGCAAATAAATGTCCAATAAAGCAATAAAATAATAAAATTATTTTAATTAAACTTTTTGGTGAGACAATGCCTTGGTGGAAATGCTCAAATTGCGGCTATGTGTTTGAGGCAGAGAAACCTCCAGAAAGATGTCCAAATTGTGGGGAAAAATGTACGTTCTATGATGTTTCTTGCTACACTCCCGAATGTGGGTTTAAAGGATATGACCCAAAATTAGTGGCAAGGACTCCAAATCAAGAAAGCAAAATGTAAAAGAAAAGCAAATATAAAATAAAAACCAATAAAACTTAAATAAACAAAAGATAAAATAAAAAGGAGGGGAGAAAAATGTGTGAAGGAAAAATGCCAGTTATTGGTGAGAAATTCCCAGAAGTAGAGGTTAAAACAACCCATGGAGCTATTAAATTACCAGATTATTATGTAGAGAAAGGAAAGTGGTTTGTTTTATTCAGCCATCCTGCTGACTTTACTCCGGTTTGCACAACAGAGTTCGTAGGATTTCAAAAGAGATACGATGAATTTAGGAAACTAAATACTGAGTTGATTGGATTAAGTATAGATCAAGTTTTTAGCCACTTAAAATGGGTCGAGTGGATAAAAGAAAAATTGAATGTAGAAATTGAGTTTCCAATTATAGCGGATGATAGAGGAGAGTTAGCAGAGAAATTGGGAATGATAAGCCCATACAAAGGAAACAATACAGTTAGGGCTGTGTTTGTTGTAGATAATAAAGGGATAATTAGGGCTATCATCTACTATCCGCAAGAAGTTGGTAGAAACTTGGATGAGATCGTTAGATTAGTTAAAGCTCTCCAAGTTTCAGATGAAAAAGGAGTGGCTATGCCAGCGAATTGGCCTGAAAATGATTTAATTGGAGATAAAGTTATTATACCTCCTGCATCATCAGTGGAGGAGATAAAGCAAAGAAAAGAGGCATGTGAGAAAGGGGAGATTGAGTGCTTAGATTGGTGGTTCTGTTATAAAAAGTTAGATTAAAACTTTCAATGAAATTACTATATATTTAACACATATTATAAATTTCTAAATCTTTTTAATTAATTGTAATTGTTTTTTGAGGTGGAAATATGGTAGAATTAAAGATTGCCTGTAAATTGGACGGAAGTTGTGAAAAACCAAGATATAGAAAATACAAGTGCAAAGTATGTGGATGGGTTTATGACCCTCTAAAAGGAGATCCAAGTCAAAATATACCTCCAAAAACACCTTTTGAGGAACTCCCAGATACATGGATATGCCCAGTTTGTAGAGGTAAAGTAGGAAAAGAATCATTCGAGCCGTTAGATGAGTGGGTAGAGTTTGATGAATAATTAAAAATTTTATTCAACATATTTAACATTTCATTATTATTGATTAACAACTTTTTTGTGATAAATATGAAAGAGACACTAAAAAACTTAACAAAAGCATATATAGGAGAGAGTTTAGCAAGGAATAGATATACCTGTTATGCAAAGATTGCAAAACAAGAGGGATATGAGCAGATAGCTGAGATATTTTTATTAACTGCTGAAAATGAGAGAGAGCATGCCAAGTGGCTTTATTACTTAATAACCGAACTAAAAAAGAAATATAACATTGATGATAAAGCTATAAAAGTTGATGGTGTAGAAGTTCCAATTGTTTTAGGAAATACTGCTGAAAACTTAAAAGCATCGATTGAAGGAGAGCATTTTGAGCACACAGAGATGTATCCAAAGTTTGCTGACATTGCTGAAAAAGAAGGACTTAAAGAGATTGCAGATAGGTTGAGAGCTATAGGGATAGCTGAAAAGCATCATGAAGAGAGGTTTAAAAAACTGCTAAAGGAAGTTGAAGAAGGAACGGTATTTAAAAAAGATAAACCAGTTGAATGGGTTTGTAGAAAATGCGGTTTTGTTCATCTTGGAAAAG